>NZ_CP017599.1:4733750-5102500 GCF_001767235.1 Moorena producens PAL-8-15-08-1 | reverse complement strand
TATCAGGGGTGCGCTCTAACCACCTGAGCTAATAGCCCATATCCGAACCATCATTAGTTTGAGAGCCCCGTTCTCTACCCTTCGACCTCGGTTGACCTGATTCCCCCTCTCGCCACTTTGGCGAAAGATTCGGTCTCAGTTGGTCTCCCTGAAAAGGAGGTGATCCAGCCACACCTTCCGGTACGGCTACCTTGTTACGACTTCACCCCAGTCACCAACCCTGCCTTCGGCATCCCCCTCCCATACGGGTTAGGGTAACGACTTCGGGCGTGGCCAGCTTCCATGGTGTGACGGGCGGTGTGTACAAGGCCCGGGAACGGATTCACCGCCGTATTCTGACCGGCGATTACTAGCGATTCCTCCTTCATGCCGGCGAGTTGCAGCCGGCAATCTGAACTGAGGCCAGGTTTGATGAGATTAGCTCCCCCTTGCGAGTTGGCTGCCCATTGTCCTGACCATTGTAGTACGTGTGTAGCCCAGGGCGTAAGGGGCATGCTGACTTGACGTCATCCCCACCTTCCTCCGGTTTGTCACCGGCAGTCTCTCTAGAGTGCCCACCTTCACGTGCTGGCAACTAAAAACGAGGGTTGCGCTCGTTGCGGGACTTAACCCAACATCTCACGACACGAGCTGACGACAGCCATGCACCACCTGTGTTCGCGCTCCCGAAGGCACTCCCAGCTTTCACCGGGATTCGCGACATGTCAAGCCCTGGTAAGGTTCTTCGCGTTGCATCGAATTAAACCACATACTCCACCGCTTGTGCGGGCCCCCGTCAATTCCTTTGAGTTTCACACTTGCGTGCGTACTCCCCAGGCGGGATACTTAACGCGTTGGCTTCGGCACAGCTTGGGTCGATACAAGCTACACCTAGTATCCATCGTTTACAGCTAGGACTACTGGGGTATCTAATCCCATTCGCTCCCCTAGCTTTCGTCCCTCAGTGTCAGGTTCAGTCCAGTAGAGCGCCTTCGCCACCGATGTTCTTCCCGAAATCTACGCATTTCACCGCTACACCGGGAATTCCCTCTACCCCTACTGCCCTCTAGTTCCTCAGTTTCCACTGCCTGCCCAGAGTTAAGCCCTGGTCTTTAACAGCCGACTTGAGGTACCACCTACGGACGCTTTACGCCCAATAATTCCGGATAACGCTTGCATCCTCCGTATTACCGCGGCTGCTGGCACGGAGTTAGCCGATGCTTTTTCCTCAGGTACCGTCACTTTCTTCTTCCCTGATAAAAGAGGTTTACAACCCAAAAGCCTTCCTCCCTCACGCGGTATTGCTCCGTCAGGCTTTCGCCCATTGCGGAAAATTCCCCACTGCTGCCTCCCGTAGGAGTCTGGGCCGTGTCTCAGTCCCAGTGTGGCTGCTCATCCTCTCAGACCAGCTACTGATCGTTGCCTTGGTAGGCCTTTACCCTACCAACTAGCTAATCAGACGCGAGCTCCTCTTATGGCAATAAATCTTTCACCTCTCGGCACATCCGGTATTAGCCACTGTTTCCGGTGGTTGTCCCCGACCCTAAGGCAGATTCTCACGCGTTACTCACCCGTCCGCCACTCCCCCGAAGGGGCGTTCGACTTGCATGTGTTAAGCATACCGCCAGCGTTCATCCTGAGCCAGGATCAAACTCTCCATGGTACTCAAGTTGGTTTTTTTCTCTTCACCGGACTCTCAGTCAACCCTTACAGTTAACTTTGAACCAGTTCGGAATTTTAGGTTTTAGTTTTGGTCAATCTGTCCTATAATGAGTTCAGATTAACCTGAAAATTTCTTGACGAGTAGCGACCGTATATTGGCTCTCAAACTATAGATTTTTCTTGGTTCGGGGCGGTGCGGTGCGCTTGGCTTTCCTCATCGCCATTTACTAATGTAAAGGGTAAAAAAGCGTTTGTCAACCTAAACCCGAAACTTTTTTGGGTATAAATCCTTGAAGCCTACGTATATCAAGGGTTGTGGAATTTTAAAAATTTTTTTTTTAATCCATTTCGGAGGTCTGATCAGGGTAACTGGGGGAAGCTGTCAGGTCACAGGGGTGGGTTCGTTAGAGTTGGGTCGGGAGTCGGGAGTCGGGAGTCGGGAGTCGGGAGTCGGGAGAATGCTTCAGTAATTATTGTGTATTTAGATACATACCTGAACAGGGGCGTGTCGGTCGATCCTGTAAGTGCGAGTTGAGATAACTGCTCCGATGCTCCCGAGTGAAACCGGAAATTCACCTGCCTTTACGGTAATTGTCCGGTTATGTCCAAGATTAATCGGTAAGTAGTGGCTGTTACCATTCAGAGGCAAGATTAATGAAGAGCCCTTTGCACTGGCACCATGAAATCCATTGTTGAACAACTTAGACTTCAATTCACTCAAGCCTTAACTGCTGCCTTCGGTTCTGACGTGGCAGGGGTAGATCCAATGATGGTACCTGCCAGCAATCCCAAATTTGGTGACTATCAGTCTAATGTGGCCTTGGCTTTGAGCAAACGTTTGAAACAGCCGCCAAGAGCGATCGCAGAATCTTTGTTGCAGTATCTAGATGTGGCTGATATATGTCAGAGCCCGACTATTGCTGGTCCAGGCTTCATTAATTTGAGCTTAAAACCTGCTTACTTGGAAGAACGGCTAAGGGAGATTCACACTGACCCACGTCTAGGAGTAGCAGTCGCTTCAGCCCCTCGACGGGTCATTGTTGATTTTTCTTCTCCCAATATTGCTAAAGAGATGCATGTGGGACATCTACGTTCAACGATTATTGGGGATTCGATTGCCCGGATCTTAGAATTTCGGGGTCAAAATGTACTGCGCTTGAATCATGTGGGAGATTGGGGCACCCAATTTGGGATGTTGATCACCTATCTCAGGGAAGCTTACCCAAGTGCTTTGACTACAGCTGATGCCCTGGATTTGGGAGATTTAGTCACCCTTTATCGGCAAGCTAAACAACGGTTTGATGCAGATGAGGAATTTCGGGAGGCATCTAGACTCGAAGTTGTTAAACTGCAATCTGGTGCAACGGATAGCCGCCGTGCTTGGCAACTACTGTGTGACCAATCTCGGCGGGAGTTTCAGATTATCTACGATTTGCTGGATATTAAGCTCACCGAAAGGGGAGAATCCTTTTACAATCCTTTCCTGCCAGAGGTTGTGGACTATTTAGACAAGTCTGGCTTGTTAGTAGAAGACTCGGGAGCCAAATGTGTTTTCCTTGAGGGGTTTACAAATAAAGATGGTGAGCCTCTGCCCTTGATTGTGCAAAAATCTGATGGGGGCTATAACTATGCCACCACTGACTTAGCTGCACTCCGCTATCGGACTGAGCAAGACCAGGCTCAAAGGATTATATATGTTACTGATTCCGGACAAGCAAATCATTTTACCCAGGTATTTCAGGTGGCTCGGCGGACTGGTATTCTTCCGGAAAATGTTGAAGTCGTTCATGTTCCCTTTGGTTTGGTTCTGGGTGAAGATGGCAAAAAGCTGAAAACGCGGTCTGGGGAAACAGTGCGGTTGCGGGATTTATTGGATGAAGCGATCGCACGATCTGGTGCTGATTTAGAATCGAGACTGAAGCAAGAAGGTCGGGAGGAAACTGAGGAATTTAAAGAGCATGTTGCCAAAGTCGTAGGCATGAGTGCAGTTAAGTATGCTGACCTTAGTCAAAATCGTACCAGCAACTATATATTCAGCTTTGATAAGATGTTGGCACTCCAGGGCAATACGGCACCATATATGCTTTATGCCTATGTCCGCATTCAGGGCATTAGCCGCAAAGGGGAGATTGATTTTGAGCAACTGGGAACCGATGCCAAAATTTTGTTGCAAGAAGACGCAGAATTGGTGCTAGGGAAGAAGTTATTGCAACTGAATGAGGTTCTTGGTGAAGTTGAGAAAGAATTGATGCCGAATCGCCTTTGTCAGTATTTGTTTGAACTGAGCCAGAAGTTTAATCAATTCTATGACCAATGCCCTGTACTGAAAGCCGAAGAACCCAAGCGGACATCCCGTCTGCTGCTATGTGATTTGACTGCTAGAACTCTGAAACTGGGATTGTCTTTACTGGGAATTCAGGTACTGGAGCGGATGTAGTACAGTTAACTATCTCAGCTATCAGCCAAGGTCAAAGGCTGATAGCTGAATACTTACGTACATCTTTATTAGGACAACTATCTGAATAACTCTACTTCAGCATCAGCTAGTTCACGACACTAGTGTTCGAGCCACAGGGTGAGATAATGGTTTGGTTTTGACCACAATTTCCACATCTTGACCGAAAGCGTTTAAGAAGCGAAACAGCCGCACAATTGAAAAACCAGCCAACTTACCATTGATAAGTGCGGACACTTTAGGCTGATCTACTCCTAAAACCTTGGCCGCCGCCGCTTGTGTCATACCCTGGTTGGCAATAATACTACTAATCTTACGAGCCAGTTCTGCTTTAACGATTAATTCATCAGAGTTTTCTAAACCTAAATCGGCAAACACATTACCACTACTAGCTTGTACTTCAATTTCTTTTACCATAATTACTACCTCTACTCGTTAGTGTAATGTTGTGAGTAATGTTCTCTGGCTCTTTTTAACCTGGCTTCAATTAATTCCAGCTCTTGCTTGGGTGTGGCGATACCTTGCTTTGATTTCTTTTGAAATGTATGCAGAACATACACTACACCTTGGAGTTTTACGGTGTATACACCCCGATAAGTGTCTCCATCAAAGTTGTCAATAACTTCGAGTACACCAGCACCTTTCAATCCTTTGAGGGGTTTAGCACCGGGATGTTTGTCTCCACATTGAGCTAAGTACAAGGCATAACCGATCACTTGCTGAACTTCTGAGGGAAATTTTTTCAAATCTTCCAAGGAACTGCCAACCCACTCTACAGGTTTTAAGGACACATCCATGTGATAAATATGCCAATTATAGCATGCTAATTACCAGTGTCCTAATTATCGGTTTCTACAATGAACAGGGTGTATAAGATCACTCCCCATAGCAGTAACACAAACCACTCGAAAGTGGCAAAACCTGCAAACATAGGGCGCAGTTCAACTAAAATTTGCTCGACTCGACGATATAGAGCCATAATCTAGGGCGTGTCTGCAAACTGTTGTATGCTAAGTAAAAAGACCCACGGAAGTAGCACAAAAACGAATGGAGATTGCTAACAGAGGCGAGTTAACCGACGAACAGTGGGAAAAGCTTAAGCCCTTATTACCACCTCAAAAAGCTTGGACAGGAAAACCAGCACATGACAATCGTTCCATCATTAATGGGATTCTCACCGATCTTGAGAACAGGCGCACCCATAAGAGATTTACCTCCGGATTACGGAATTCACAGTACAGTCTCCAGTCGGTTCTACCGATGGCGAAAAGCTGGTATTTGGGATCAAATTTGGGCAGGTCTTCAACAAAAAGCTGATGTCGAAGGGCTGATTGATTGGGAAGTCCATTAAGCCTACAGTACCGTAGTCAGAGCACATCAACATGCGGCTGGAGCAAAAGGGGGCAAGAAAACCAAGCTAAGCGGCGTAGTAAGGGAGGTTTTTCTACAAAAGTCCACAAAGCGAGCGGAAGGATTTGGAAAACCAATGGTTTTTGTCCTAACATCAGGTGAACGTCATGACACCATTGCTTTTGATGACTTACTGACTGGAGGAAAGTAAGCGCGAATTGGAAGAGGAAGACCAAAAAGTCGATTTCGCTACTTTAATGGTGATAAAGCTTACAGTAGTCAAGCAATTAGAGAAAAACTGCGTTTTCAGCGATGCAGCGCGGTCTTGGGGGTTTCCCCCATGAGCGACTGCATCAAGACAGGGAGCAACCCCTGTTATTCCCCCCGAAAAGCAATGAGAGAAAACGAGAACGTTTCAATCGTGGTCTGTATAGAGAACGAAATCGAGTCGAACGACTTATTAATCGCCTATAGCTTAATCGACGAATTGCAACTCGTTATGAGAAATATGCCATCAATTATCAAGCGATGTTGACTATTGCCTCTATATTACTCTGGCTTTAGTTGAAATCTTCTTTCTACTGTTGTAGGTGATATCGATCACAGTTCCATGGTGATCTTTTAACTTTGCAGACACGCCCTAACTGGCTGAGTTTTGCTGATTCAGCCAGTTTGGAAGATTCTCGTCCCTAGGCGCGATCGGGGTGTTCTTGTCTTAGGGGTAATTCAAGCACTCAACCGACCACAGAACTTCGCACTGTCCAGTATCAATAGATTGTAGCGATTTGAAAATTAGTGAGTAAAGGATTTGACAACTGCTATAAGTTATTGATAATCTGCTTCTGATATTCCTCCTCACTCATCATCTCTTGGGTACTCTCGACTCGGTCTAAAAATACAATTCCCTCAAGATGGTCATATTCATGCTGGAATATCCTGGCTACAAAGTCTGTTAATTGTTGCCGCTGACACTGACCATACCGATTAGTATACTCCACCTCAATTCGAGTATACCTGGGTACTAACCCTCGAATTCCGGGAATACTCAGACACCCCTCCCAGTCCTTAACCATGTCAGTATCATGACTAATAATGGCAGGATTAATCATAGCCGTTGGTTCCATCAACGGTGCGTGGGGATACCTTAAATTCGGACGAGACGCTACGATAAACAAACGATAGGATTGAGATACTTGGGGTGCTGCAATGCCAACCCCATTGGCCGCTGTAGCAGTTGCTATCAGGTGATCAATCAGTTGTTGAAGGCGTTCATCTAGCAAATTATCTACTCGGTTAGTGTGCTGCCGTAAAATCGGGTTACCTAACTGAGCAATTTGTAGTGTTTCACTCGCCATAGTAAAAGCCAAACGTCTATATCCGTCAAGCTTATTCGATCAAATGCTCAAACAGTACCTTCATATGCTGAAAATCGGTAAACCGTTTTGGGGGGTTGGATATAGGGAAAGGAATTTTTATTCTTTTGGTCTGGGCTGTTGCTCATGACATCCAGCTTAGAAACCATTGACTACGGTAGAAGAAAAACGGTGAAAATTTCCCCAGAACAACTATGGATTCAGGTATTAGAACGTCTCAAACTACAACTGAGTCAGCCCACCTTTGAAACTTGGCTCAAGACAACTAGCGCTCAAGAGCTTGACAATAACTGTTTGCTGATTCGCACTCCCAATCCCTTTTCCAGAAATTGGTTGCAGAAGTATTACGTTAAAACAATTGCTGATGTCGTGGAAGATATTTTAGGTCAACCAGTGGAAATTCACTTCACAACAGCTACAGGAGACAATAACTCAATGACTGGTGATGTTGACTTTTCCTGGTCATTTCCCGTAGCCACTAATCATTCCGAAAATACCTTTAAAAACCAGCCAAGACGGTCTAAGTTAAATCCTAAGCATGTTTTCTCTCGGTTTGTGGTTGGTCCTAATAATCGCATGGCTCATGCTGCATCTTTGGCGGTAGGGGAGTATCCAGGACGGGAGTTTAACCCTCTGTTTCTTTGTGGTGGTGTTGGTTTAGGCAAAACTCACTTAATGCAGGCAATTGGTCATTACCGCTTGGAGAATAACCCAGACTCTAAAATTTTTTATGTTTCTACTGAGCAGTTCACTAATGATTTAATTTCTGCTATTCGCGAGGATAGTCTCCAGAGCTTCCGAGAACATTATCGGACAGCTGAGGTACTTTTGGTAGATGATATTCAGTTTCTTGAAGGTAAGGAATATACTCAGGAAGAGTTTTTCCACACCTTCAATACTTTGCACGAAGCTGGTAAACAAATTGTCTTGGCATCAGACCGTCCTCCTCATCAGATCAATAGCTTGGAAGAACGCCTTTGTTCCCGCTTTTCTATGGGGTTAATCGCTGATATTCAGCCACCGGATTTAGAAACCAGGATGGCTATCTTGCAAAAAAAGGCAGAGGACGAAAATATACGTCTATCCCACGACGTAGTTGAGTATATTGCTGCTAGCTACACCTCTAACATTAGAGAATTAGAGGGAGCTTTAATTAGGGCGGTGACTTATGTATCGATTGCGGGGTTAGCGATGAATGTCGAAAATATTGCCCCGATTTTGAACCCACCGACCAAGAAGATTCAGACTTCTCCTGAAGTGATTTTAAGTACTATATCCGATACGTTTAATCTTTCAGTGGAAGACTTAAAAAGTAGCTCTCGGAGGCGAGAAATTAGTTCGGCTAGGCAAATTGGGATGTATCTGATGAGGCAGCATACAGAATTGAGCCTACCCCGAATTGGGGAAGAATTTGGTGGCAAAGACCACACGACAGTTATGTACAGTTGCGATAAAATTGCTCAGCTGCGGGAAAAAGATGATGAGTTAGCTCAGAAACTTTCTCAGTTAAGCGATCGCATAAATCTAACAGCCAGGAGTCAAAACCAAAAATAAAGCTTGTTTATAGCAATTATCAGCGACGTTTGAGGTACTTTTGTCCTGGCGTTTAGGGAGCAGGGAGTAGGGAGTAGGGAGTAGGGAATCGGGAATCGGGAATCGGGAATCGGGAACAGGGAAAAATACTCTTTACCTGATTAGGCTAGAAAGCGATATTTTAATTAACGTTTTTTAATTAACGTTTGTTAATTAACGGCTTGAGCTTGATGCTATGATCGAGTTTACTGCTATAATATATAGCTTCTGAGTATAAATGCTCTGTGGAAAAATCACCGAATTTTTCCACAACTTTTTCCACACATGGATTACTAGACCAATTAGTATAGCGCTATTGTTTTTGAGTAAGCTATCAGCCTATGGGCTACGCGCTGCATCCCTACTTGAGGTGCTATTATAGTCATTTCAATTTAGATTGAGAGCTGATTTGTAAACTCGCTGTAATCCTTGTAGGATAAGGCTTGCGCTAAAATAGAACAATTGAACTATTTAATACCCAAAAGACAATCATAGCAAGGTTTTCAGGCTTCTTAATATTTACTTTACAAATTAGCTCTGAGACAACTCTTTATTGCTATGAAAGGGTTTCAGCCGAAAAAGTGTTCCATTGTTATTTGAAATGACTATAGCTGACTACTGACCACTGACCGCTGACCACTAACCACTGACCGCTGACCGCTGACCACTGACCACTGACCGCTGACCACTGACCACTGAATACTGACCACTGACCACTGAATACTTAGGTTTTTGAGGTGGTTTTGTAGAAACATTACTAATCGAGTACTATAGTTTTTTGCGAAAGCTAGACCCATTAGAAAACCAATCATGAAACTGGTTTGCAGTCAAAGTGACCTCAATACAAACCTTTCACTAGTGAGTCGGGTAGTCCCTTCTCGCCCTACTCATCCTGTGCTGGGTAATGTTTTGTTAGAAGCAGACCAAAAAAATCAGCGGGTGCTACTAACTGCTTTCGACCTTAGCCTGGGTATCCAGACTAGCTTTAAGGCTGACGTTGAGAAAGGAGGGGAAATTACCCTGCCAGCAAAACTCCTTAATGATATTGTCTCCCGTCTACCTTCAGGGGAAATTACTCTAGAGGATGATGGTAAAGGTACAGACAGTGATAGCCTGATTGTGACCTTAACCTCAGCTACTGGACGTTATCAGGTTCGAGGAATGAGTTCTGAGGAATTCCCGGAACTGCCGGAAGTTAACGCATCCGTTGCGGTTCATCTTCCTGTAGAAGTCTTAAAGATTGGATTGCAGGGTTCTTTATTTGCCACCAGTTCTGATGAAACTAAGCAAGTGCTGACGGGGGTTCACCTTACTGTAAAGTCGGACAACTTGGAATTTGCTGCTACCGACGGTCACCGACTAGCAGTTGTGGAAACTAATCGGAGAATACAGGAAAGTGCCACGAATAAAGCTACTCAAAAATTGGATGATCATGATTTCCCCCTAGAATTTACTTTACCAGCTAGAGCGTTACGGGAGTTGGAGCGGATAGTATCTAAGGCTCAAGCTCAGGATACTATTGCGATTCAGTTTGAACCTGGTCAGATTGTTTGTCAAGGGGGAGAACAGCGTTTAACAAGCCGAACTTTGGAAGGACAGTACCCTTCCTATCATCAGCTGCTTCCCAAACACTTTGAGCGTCAGATCATTCTAGATCGCCGTCAATTACTCAGTGCAGTAGAACGGATTGCAGTGTTAGCTGACCAGAAAAATAATATTGTCAAGTTTAATATTGACAGTGTTAACCAACGGCTTAACCTCTCGGTAGAGGCAAAGGATTTGGGTAATGGTCGGGAGTCAATGGAAGTAGAAATATCGGGTGATAGTTTGGAAATTGCTTTTAATGTTAAGTACTTAATTGATGGCTTAAAGGCGCTTTCTAGCTCTGAGATTTCAATGCATATGAATGAAGCTAATAGTCCTGTAATTTTTAAGCCTCTAGGGGGATTGAAGATGACTTATTTGATTATGCCAGTGCAGATTAGGAAATAGGTAAGCATATGCGCTACGCGCAGGCTACGCCAACAGCGGTCAGCGGTCAGTGGTCAGCGGTCAGCCCTTAGCCCTCAGGGAGCATGTTACTTATGGAAAACATTTGTATTAAGGTAATGGGTAATGGGTAATGGGTAATGGGTAATGGGTAATGGGTAATGGGTAATGGGTAATGGGTAATGGGTCTGAGGGGGAGCATGTCCAGGATGAATATTTGTACATTATCTATAGCCCCCTCATGGGTTTAAGCTTGCTCTACTGGAAAATAGTACTAATGTTTTAGCAAAGCAAGACCTGCTCCCCAGCCCTCAGCCTTTAGCTGATAACTGATAGCTGATAGCTGATAGCTTAGCTACCGACTGCTTTCTAAATTATAGATTTAACTGCTAAACTAGTTATTTTCCAAGGCTCTATCTTAACTACTTTTTCATCAGGTGATGGTTCTGATACACTAATCGGTCTTTCTAATAAATCAACTGGGTGAACTACTTTTAATCCCAAATCACTCACCAAGGATAAATTCGCTGACTCCCCATGAGATTCATAACACCTGAGAATCCATTGTTCAGGGATATCTTCAGATTGTTTAAGTGTCATCAAAATTAAAGTCTTGGCTGACAAGTTTAATAGTTGTCCGGTTGATGGTAAAGAAGGTCTACTATTATTACTGACATTATTACTGACAACAGAACTATTAGCGGGAGACCAAAGTGAACTTAGAAATGCTAAATTAAGTTGGTATGCTAGCTTAACCGTATCTGCAGAACGCCAACTGCCTTGATGAGGATACAGAGCATAGGTGAATTGGTGGATGCCTTGATCAGTTTCAGGATCAGGCCAAGTGGGAGAGCGAAGCAATGTTAGACGTAATTGGGAAGCCTGGGCATCATAGCCGTACTTGCAATCATTCAGCAAACTGACACCATAGGTTTCATCACTCAAGTCTGCCCAGCGCAGAGCAGGTACTTCCCATTTAGCTTGCTCAGCAGGGGTTTGGGGTCGAGTAGAACGTTGAATTACCCCACAAGGCATCTCATAGGACACATAATCGGCATCAATGGCTAATGGAAAAGCAGCTTTGACTAATACATGGCGTTCTTGCCAGTCTACGGTAGTGGCAATTTTGACCACTGGAGATTCCGCTGAGAGGATATAGTCCTGACAAAATTGCGATCGCATCAGCCGACGCACCACTCGCAAACGCTGACGCAATACTCCGGTTTCAATCCACTCGATCCCGATCAGCTCAGTGCTCGGCAAAGGATGGTCAGCATAATTTGGGTCTATATTCCATGCATCCCAATATTGACCACTATCCTCAAAAGCTTGTAGCTGATTTCCACGACCACTAAGCACTTCCCGCTGATTAACCTGATCGAAGACACTACTCAACTCTCCAGTTTCTCGGTCTACCACCACTCGTAGGTATTGATTCTCTAACACGAAATCTTCAATCGGGAGTTGGGAATCGGGAATTGGGAATCGGGAATCGGGAGTCGGGAGTCGGGAATCGGGAGTCGGGAATCGGGAATGGGGAATCGGGAATCGGTTACTGGGACGTAGCTCTAACTTCAAGTGCTCAGTATTGCTGCACAACCAAAAAACACGATATCCTACCGAAGGAATATTACTGGCTAGAAACAGCAATTCTATTTGAGAATAGGAGAGATTGTGATTGTTATTGTCATGGTTTTGGATTTGCTGGGCTTGATCGTGGCTAACTTGAGAGACTATCTTTTCCCCAAAACAGTCATACACTTCCCATTCGATTGACCCGACCGGTATAGAAACAGGTAACGAAATAGCTAAAGAAATAGCAATTACTTCTGAACGCTGCCAATTGAGAGGATTAAAGACAATAATGGCTTGAGCATTAGGTTTCGGTGGTGGTGGCAGGGTGATCTTGGATGCGATCGCATTTAATGATTCCTCCAATATCTCCCCCGTCACCTCCTCGACTTCCTGCCAAGCCTGATTAGCGTCTACAAAGACTTCCGGAATCGATGTTCCTGGTAAGATGTCGTGGAACTGATTAAATAAGACCTTTTTCCAGGCTTCCTCCAGTTCAGTCTTAGGATAGGCTTGTCCTGTCGCAATGGTTTTTAGGGCAGCAAACAGTTCGGCTTGGTACAATAACCCCTCACAACGACGTAGATAGCGCTTTTGGTCAGCGTGAGTGGTATAGCAACCGCGATGGAATTCTAGATAGAGTTCATCATTCCAAACCGGAATCTCTTTAGTGGTTTGGCTTTGGCCTTTCCCCCCTCCGCTGTCCTCTGTTCTGATTTCTTCTTCCCCCAAACTTCCGACACTAAGGTTCTCAATACCACCTGCAACCTTGGCCAAAAGGCCACGCTTCGCGAACAACCTGCTAACCTTGGCCAAAAGGCCACGCTTCGCGAACAACCTGCTAACCTTGGCCAAAAGGCCACGCTTCGCGAACAACCTACTAACCTTAAACAAATAGTCACTGGCGGTGGTAAATTCCAGCTTTGGGAAGAATGGGGATTTCTGCCAACGCCTTGCTACTTGTAACATATCCCTGGTGGGACCACCACCATGATCTCCCACACCAGGTAACCAAAACGCATCCTTGAGTGAGGTTTGAATTTCCCAATCAATGGCGTAGCTTGCCATAGTAATGGGATTTGTATCCATAACACCAGCAACGTTAGGGGGAGACATCAGGCTGAAGATTTGGCTGCCATCGGGAGACTGCCACCAGAAAGCACCATAGGGAAATTTTGTGGTATCGTTCCACTGCAGCTTCTGGGTCACGAAGTAGTCAATTCCACCCTGTTTGAGTAATTGCGGTAGTTGCCAACAGAAGCCAAAACTATCGGTTACCCATGCCACAGTTGTTAACTGACCGAAGGTTTTCTGGACGTAACGTTGAGCATAGAGGATTTGTCGGACAATTGATTCACCATCAATTAAGTTTAATTCCGGTTCTACCCACATCCCTCCCACAATTTCCCAACGACCAGCAGCCACTTGTTGTTTAATTGCTTTAAATAAATCAGGGCGATGCTGTTCTATCCAGGCATAAAGAGCAGGTGTAGTATGGCAAAAGGTGAAATCTGGAAATTCTTGCTGTAGCTTTAATACTGATTCAAAGGTACGCACAGCTACGTCCCAGGTCTCGCTCACTGGCCATAGCCAAGCCAGATCAAGGTGAGCATGACCTAGCATTTGGATAGAGTTTTGACTATTTTGAATTCTGAAGTTTGAATTCTCAATTGTACTGAGTTGTTGGCGCAATTCGGTAAGCGATCGCATAAATTCTGTCCGCTGTGACACCATTTCCCAATCAATCTCAGCCACAGCCTTAGCTAGAGTCGCTAATTGTTCTGGGTCAAAACTAGCGCTATAGTTTTGTAAGATAGTCAATTCATCAGCGACAAAGCCTGGATCGATATCATCATTGGTGGCTTCGTAGAGGATTTGCGATCGCATTAATCCGCCGATATCATGACCAGGACTAACCAACCTTAGGGCTACGGCAAACTCTTGCCCTGGCACTACTGTTGAATTGAGCAGCATCCGTGTGGAGGAATCAAACAAATCCCCCTCTTGTAGGAGCTGACCGTTGACAAAAATCTGAGCCGATTCTGCCCACCATGTCAATACCAAACGTAATCCTAAGCCTGATAAAGGATAGCGCTGCAAATCCTGGGGCACTAGGAATCGTTGACTCAACCAGATCACTTGTCTGCCAGCAGACCAAGTAATGTAATCCTTTTCATTGCGTTGGGCTATTGACCACTTCTCCCAGGTCTGTGGTTGAGTGGCCACAGGGTAAGGAATATCTCCGTTACAGTATCGCCAACCCTGCTGAACATTGGTTTGAGTTAAAGCACGGAGTTTTGCGATCGCATCATTAATACCATCAATAATCTTAATCTGATCCATTTTATTTATAGCAATTCTACGACTGGTGAGGTACACAATTTCTAGATTTTAGGGAACAGGGAACAGGGAACAGGGAACAGGGAACAGATAAGAATGAAAGCAATGCGCTGCATTAAGAGGTGCGACCCGTAGCGAATTTAATTCGCCAACGGAAAGCGCACCTAAAAGGAAATCCAAGTCAAAGAATACTGTACCTCATGAGTCCTATAAACGCTATAAGTAATTTAAATAAGATTAGTCAAATTGTCGCTAAAATCAATGGCACCGACTATGATTAATTTGTTATTGGTGGTTTATTGAAAGTTATAGCGCTACGCGCAAAGCAAGAGGCATTCATGCTAGAGGCAAAGGTGCCCTTGACCTATGAAGAATTAAATTCGCCACGGGTCGCACCTAAAAGTTGACTACAAAAGCTTTTGAGCTTGTATCAATGTCAAACAGCTTAATCAGTAGTGCGATGAGCGCTAGCCGTCAACTGTCAACCAATAACCAGTTCCTGGTATAGATGCAGCTTAAATGTCTATCAGGCTGATAAGCGCGTTTGTATTTTAGATGTAAACCTAAAAGGTCTTTTTTTATTGGACAATAAAACTGAGGAGCTCTTTCCCCTCTTGCCTATTGCTAGCATGCCTTTTGCCTTTTTCAAGAATTCGTGTGTTCACAACTGAGATACAAACGCTATAGCTAATCCCTTACCCAAACAATAACCATCATGTCTTCCCCTGCCAAAGGTCCCTATCGCAGTAGATTGTTTAACTTGATCAATCGACAATCTCAACGGTTTGCTGACCAAATTCAACGTACAATACGCCATTTAAAGGTTGCAGGGGTATGGGGAGGACAAATTTTACTTTATCCGGTTTACCTACTGGTGCAAGCTAGTTTATCCGCTGGGCGTCAAATCTCCTCTTCGGTAAAAGCTGGATTGCCCCAATTAGGGACATTTAGCCACGCGCAGCCCCAAGAAACACCGCCAGAAGCAGATACAGCAATTCAGCGAGTTTTACAAGAGTTGAACCTTGGCAAGTTTACCCTTGAACTTGATCTAGAGAACCTAAAACCGTCGAACGGACAACCTGTAACCCTAAATAACGGGCAACCTATCCTAATCGAACGGCAAAGGGGAACATACCTAAATAACGGGCAACCTGTAGTAAGCCTAAATAATGGGCAAGCTGTAACCCCAGGACAATGGGCAACCCCAAATCAAACCCCAGCTCAAACCCCAACCAATGAGCATATGCTGATTCAGGGAGTAGCTTGTTTATTGGACAACAGGGGTCTAGTGCTGGTGACAGTGGAAAATCAAATTCTGGATATATTGACACCCCAGCAGCAGCAAAAACTAACATCCAGAATCAGCTGGGAGGTGGCTGACTTACTGCGTAAATGGCGTTTAGCCCACTCGTTAGAGGGCAAAAAAGCATCCCCTTCCCTTGCTACCTTAGATCACCCCCCTATTTTTCCACCGATCAGGCTATTCTGGCGATTGATGGCGTGGGTGCAAACTAGTCCTGTAGCGATCGCAATTAATCTGTTCGGGGAATCGAGGATCATTCGAGCTGTTTCCAAGGGTCAATCAGCCACCTCTAATCACCGACAACTTAAACTCAAACCATTCCAGCTATCACCTTCTAGCCCAATTCAAGACCTATTAACTTTCCTGGATAACAAATTGCTGGAACTGGAATCACACCAATTAGTACAACGATCGGAAGTGGTGGTTAAACTGAGTAAGCAAATCCCCCTAACCCTTCGCCAGAGTACTAATCAGCTGATTCAAGCCCTACAAAAACCATTTATTAAGCCTAATAGCTCAGAGGAGGTAACCGCAGGGTCTGACACTAACCGACTTAAACTCTTAAGCTTAATCTATGCTGCGGTTGACTATTTCTTTGGTAGCAAATCATCTAATTTTAGTTTGACTGGTTCCTCAGAACAATCCGAAATTACTTCTGGTTCTGGAGAGGGTTTACCAGGAGCAAACAGCAATGATTTATACCCAGAAGCCCATCAGCTATCAGAAGATAATTCCCCTCCACTTTCCCCGTCATTAAAACCATCCAACTCAACACCATCTCGGTCTAAATCAGATGAATCTGACCCTTGGTTATCCTATAACGATTTATGGGGCAACCCAGATGGATATGACCACTCGCAAAATTTATCTTCCTCAACCTCCAACTCCGGAAATCAGGCAGAATTACCGGTTGCTAATCTTCAATCTAGACATCAGTTACCAGAAGGATTCAACAGCAAGATTCCTGTGAAGTTAGAAAAGTCTATTTGGACCCTCTTTAAGCGATACCTGAACTTACTAAAGGCTCCAGGTAAGCTGATTATCTCAAGAAATAAATCCTCAAATGTTCAACCCAAACCATCCATCACCCAGACTAAAAATTCCAGGACTGAAAAATCACCAGACCTGTCCCAAATTCAGGATAATTTAGAAAAAACTACTCCCCAAAAATCTAAATATCCACCTCTAGCAGTTGTTAATTCGGGTAACAGCAAGCTTAAAGAATTTAAAGGAGAAGAAAATAGTGCGATCGCTAACTATAGAAACGATAGTGATGTAGAGCCAGATCAAGACTGCATTGACACTAAAGCAACTCCAGAAGGATATATTAAGCATCCTTTAGAACGAGTGTTAGAGTGGTTAGACATCACCATGCTTTGGATAGAAGAGTTAGTGGTTAAAATTTGGCGGTTGCTGCAACGGTTGTGGCCATTTTGAATAGAAGGGAATAGGGAATAGGGAGTAGGGAGTAGGGAGTAGGGAGTAGGGAGTAGGGAGTAGGGAGTAGGGAATCGGGAATCGGGAATCGGGATCCTGTTCCCTGTTTCCGAAAACCAGAAACTCTGTACCTCACCACATTGAAAACCGCTAGATCAGCAATCAGCAATCAGCAATCATTGTGGAACGGGCATCTTGCCCGTTGCCTGCTGCATGTTTACTGCCGCCCACGCTAAGGGAACAGGAATAACTTAGGTAAAAACATTCCTGTGTTTTCCTTATACACTTTATAGTCAGCCGCAAAACTACTAGCTAAAAATTTAGCTTCTTCTTCGCGAGCAACTTGATAGTAGGGAACAAACATTACTACTACTGTGATTATTAGCCAGAGTTGATTACTAACAAAAACACCAGCTAGCACAGAAAGCAGGTAGGATGTGTAAAAGGGATTACGAAGGAATTTATAGGGGCCAGTGGTAATGATGTGGTTTGGTAAATCATCGGAATAGCAAAGAGACAAAGGCTTTTCCTTAGTTGTTTTAACTGCCCACCAAAACAAAACTAATGAGATGATATAGATACTCAGTCCCATTAACCCTAGGATTAAATTGGTTTCTTCAGTAAGAACGATCGTACTGACCTGTATAACTATTAATAGTGTCCATAAAAAAAACAGAATCCTCAAACCATTTGGAGTGCCGTTAGGCCGAGTAAATAAAGCAACGCCTGCCCAAGAAAAACTTATCAAACAAGTTGTGAATAAGAGTAGGGCACAAGATTTTAATACTAGCATGATGTTTTATTTAGTAGGGTTTTTGGCATGATCACTTTTACGTCCAAATAATTTATGGTTAGAGATAGCATCAATTGCTGGAATAGCTCCAGTAATCAAATTTAGTCAATGTATAAGCATTCAGCTATCAGCTATCAGCTAAAGGCTGACGACTGACGACTGACTGCTGACTGCTGAATGCTTAGTATGTCAATTCCTAGGATTCTTCATCCATCGGATTATTATTCCCCACATCAAAAATAATTATAAATTCCGCATCAGGCATTAATCGCTTCAGAGCCCACAAATGTCCCTCCGCATCCGACCGGTTGCGGAAGCGAGCAACAACAACTCGCTGCATTTTCGGTAACAGCCGCATGACCACCCATGGATGAAGGCGTTCAGAATAGGTCATTATGAAAGTATCTCCTTGTGATTGGGGAGCCAGAGCTAGCCCGCCGAAAGTCCAAAATCTACGGGCTAGCTCTTGACTCTGGGCGTCTCAGTCGGGTAAGGTGAGAAATGTTACCATCTCTCCCTCCCCTAAGAACCGGACTTGAGACTTTCATACTCATCCGGCTCAAGCCTAATCAGGTATCCTGGTGAAGCTTCTTATGTTTGGCTTTGTGACAGTGACTATGTAGAATCTGTAGATTCTTAGTTTCACTGTTTCCGCCTCGCTTGATAGGTATGGTATGATGTACCTCGAAGTTATCATCGAGTTCGATAGGTAGATTGCAAATAGGACATATCCCTTTTTGGTGAATATATACCTTTTCGTATTTGCTACCTTTGGCAAATTTGGACTTCCCCCATTTAGTCTTCCTTTTCTTCCAATATTCTTTTAGGTCAGGGTCAAAGGGGGATGAGTTTCCTTTTACCTTTTCAAATCTGATAATAGGTACATCTTTGGCTGCGTTGACTAGGATTTCCTCTTTCTTTCTTTTTCCACTTGATATGGTGAAGAAGTTCAAGGTATCTTTGTCAATGGTTTTGAAGTATTTCCTCTTAATCCACTTCCAGGCTTTCTTTGGATGTTGTCTCTTTAGATACCTGTATATGGAACTGAGAATTTTCCACCTTACATTGTTGAATGTTTTCTTGGAGCATACGAATCTGTAATAGTTTAGCCATCCTCTAATCTTCGGATTTAGCTTTTTGATTACATCTTCTGTATTTAGTGCCCTAGCTTCATTCTTGAGTATGCTACGAATTTCCTTTAAGAATCTCTTAACTTCTTCCTGGTCAGGTGTTATTATACATGAATAGCATATTTCCTCCCTGATTTTGGCGTTTGGTGTCGGGATTCTTATAGCATTTGGTTTTAGATTTTTAAGCATTTTTCGTGCTTTCTTCTTGTACCTCTTGCTATCTAATCTCAGGGTTTTTGTCTTTCTTTGTTGAATCTGGAACCCCAGGAAGGAAAAACCTTCTTCTATTATGTTTCTGATTTTGGTCTTTTCTCTGTTGAGTTCCAGCCCCCTTTCTCTTAGCCATTTTTCTACTCTGGGGATTATTTCTTCCAGGTTTTCTTTTGTTTGGCTGGTGATTACGAAGTCATCTGCGTATCTAGCAAATCTGTATTTATCTACCTCCTTTTTCTTATTTATGGTTTTCCCTCTACTTCGAGTTGTGTAATCTATCTTACATTTTTCGGATATGACTTCTTGGAGTCCATCGAGGGCTATATTTGCTAGTAGTGGGCTGATGATTCCGCCTTGGGGTGTTCCTGAGTTGGTTGGATGGAATATCCTGTTATCCACGTATCCACATTTTAGCCATTTCTTGATTAGACTTCTTTTCGGTAGTCCTTCCAATTTATCCATGATGAAGCCATGAGATATATTGTCAAATGCTCCTTTAATATCTGCATCAAGAACCCAGTGGTGTGAGCTACCCTTTTTGAGGCCAGCGAACACTTCTTGGATGGCGTCGTGACAGCTTCTTCCAGGTCTGAATCCGTAACTATTGGGTTCAAAGCTTACCTCGAATACTGGTTCATATGCCATTTTTATTATGGCTTGACCTATTCGGTCTTTTATGGTTGGTATTCCTAAGGGTCTTTTATTCCCATTTGATTTAGGTATATAGACTCTCTTGGTGGGGCTTACTTCATTCCAGTTCCAGTTTTTCATTAGTCGGTTTTTCTCTTCGGTTTTGATGGCTACATAACCGTCTATTCCTGGAGTGTTCCTTCCTTTGTTTTTAACCGTAACTGTCTGTATTGCTAAGGCTAATGCTGACTTGCTATTTATAATTAGTTTCATCAGATTTTTCACCTTATCCCATCCGCTGCCTTTTAGTTGAGCTTCTTTGGTTGCCCTGAATATTCTTCTTTGAAGTTTGAGAACCTGTTTATTGATGACTTTCCAGTCTATCTCAGTCCAGTCCCAGACTCCAGTACCAGTATTGGTTCTACTTTTCATCGGGGTGAGTCTCTATTCCTCAATTCTTGGAACATTCTGATTAGACCAACCTGACGTCTGCTACCTCTCGGTATGATTCATAGGAATCTATATGTCCGGTTATGATTTCCCGTTGACTTTCGTCGTGACATCATTTGCTTTTTCAGGTCTCCTACTCCCTGTCAACCCTGGGCTTCTTTTGCAATCCGCTTTGCCATTTATTGGCGGTTGAAATTTCAGGGGTTACCGTGTTCATCAAGTGAAGTTTTCGATATCCCTTTAGGTTCATCCTTTGCTCCGGAGTTCTTCGTTGCATCAGATTGAGAAGGACGCAATCCCCAATCACTTATTATCGAACTCGGTGCCCTTTTGGCTACAGTGTTTCAATCACGTTTCACTGTTCAACAGTTACGAAGCTTTTATAGATGTTCACTTTCGTTAACCATTGGGTATCTTCCTGCTAGCACTTGCGGCGGTGTGATTCCGACCTTGGGTGCTATTTCCTGTATTTCTACAGGACTTTATCGAGAATCTGCACTCAGGTTCCGATTACTCTTCCCCCCTCATCTCGGCAGGCTGGAGGATGCACTCTCCAGAAAGCCATTTCAGGCTTTGGTTCAACTTGACGCTTTCACGTCGCGCGCGCCCACCTTTATAGTATAGCACAAATAAACTTCAATTATAACATATTTTGAAAAATTTTGTAAAAAACTGTTCGGGAGTCGGGAATCGGGAGCAGGGAAACTATTGCCTATTGGCTATTGCCTATTGCCTAATCAATATCAGTAGAGTGGGCATCCTGCCCGCCCGACAATAAGCATGACACTGGCAAGATGCCAGTTCTACAGCTTGATGCCAGTTCTACTGCCTAATCAATATCAGTAGAGTGGGCATCCTGCCCGCCCGACAATAAGCATGACACTGGCAAGATGCCAGTTCCACAGCTTGATGCCCGCCCGACAATAAGCATGACACTGGCAAGATGCCAGTTCCACAGCCTATTGCCTATTGCCTATTGCCTATTGCCTATTGCCTATTGCCTATTGCCTATTGCCTATTGCCTATTGCCTATTGCCTATTGCCTATTGCCTATTGCCTATTGCCTCTTACCTTCCCTACCATGACTCCTCAAGTAAACCCTTCAACACCTCTTCCGTAAAAGGATTCTTACCAGCCCGGAGCTCATCTATCCATTTTTGCCGTTTTGCTTTCAACTCATCATCATCGATCCAGTCTACAAATGCCTGAAAATCTGATATCGCTCCTGCGGTATCCCCAGTCAAAGCCCTAGCCAAACCACGACTATCCTTTATTCCTCCATTTTCAGGTTCTTTTGCCACTGCTTTTTCACAGGCATCCATCACTTCAGCAGCATATCCATGGAGGCTACCAAACCAACAGATTTGATTCCAAGAATCAGCATCAATGTCTAGGTTTGGATCTAGTTGTTGTGCTTGTTTATAGAGAGATAGGGCTTTGGTTAATTTACCCTCTTTAGCTAACTGCTGACCTTGTTTAACTTTAGTGGGTGCTGCTAGCTGTTTGGCTTTTTTCTCTGGCTCTAATTCTAGATTATGATTCCATGTTTTGGCTTCTTTAAACTTAGCAATAGCACCCTCAATATCCCCCTCTTTAGCTAACTCCTAACCTTGTTTAACAAGACCAGAAGCTGCAGCTATTTTGCCATCTTAATCTTGGCATTTCTTTAAGCTATCTAAGGATTCAGGATGGTCTACAAAGTAATCTTCAAGCAACTTACAACCCCTAGCCAGCATCTCACCTAAATCTTCAACCGCCCAGAGTCTAACCGTTTTGTCCCTTGATGCCGTAGCCAGGGTTTTACCATCGGGGCTAAAGCTTACACTATTTACCGAGTCAAGATGTCCTTTCAACAGTGCTAAT
Organism: Moorena producens PAL-8-15-08-1; assembly: GCF_001767235.1. Classification (GTDB taxonomy): domain Bacteria; phylum Cyanobacteriota; class Cyanobacteriia; order Cyanobacteriales; family Coleofasciculaceae; genus Moorena; species Moorena producens_A. The sequence goes on along the minus strand of NZ_CP017599.1, from coordinate 5,080,389 downwards.
TGATTGCCCTGTAAATCCCAGAGTCTGACCGTTTTGTTGTCTGATGCCGTAGCCAGGGTTTTACCATCGGTACTAAAACTTACACTATTTACCGAGTCAAGATGTCCTTTCAACAGTGCTAATTGATTTCCTTCTAAATCCCAGAGTCTGACCGTTTTGTCCCATGATGCCGTAGCCAGCCTCTGACCATCGGGGCTAAACCTTACACTTTCTACCGAGTCAAGATGTCCTTTCAACAGTGCTAATTGATTTCCTTCTAAATCCCAGAGTCTGACCGTTTTGTCCCATGATGCCGTAGCCAGCCTCTGACCATCCGGGCTAAACCTTACACTTTCTACCCAGTCAAGATGTCCTTTCAACAGTGCTAATTGATTTCCTTCTAAATCCCAGAGTCTGACCGTTTTGTCCCATGATGCCGTAGCCAGCATCTGACCATCGGGGCTAAAACTTATACTAAATACCAACTCTTGATGTCCTTTCAACAGAGCTAATGGATTGCCCTGTAAATCCCAGAGTCTGACCGTTTTGTCCGATGATGCACTAGCAAGCATCTTACCATCGGGGCTAAAGCTTACACTATTTACCTCGGATTGATGTCCTTTCAACAGAGCTAATGGATTGCCCTGTAAATCCCAGAGTCTGACCGTTTTGTCCGATGATGCACTAGCAAGCATCTTACCATCGGGGCTAAAGCTTACACTTGATAGCGAGGATTGATGTCCTTGAAATAGAGCTAATTGCTTTCCCTGTAAATCCCAGAGTCTGACCGTTTTGTCGTCTGATGCCGTAGCCAGGGTTTTACCATCAAGGCTAAAGCTTACACTATTTACCTCGGATTGATGTCCTCTCAACAGAGCTAATTGATTGCCCTGTAAATCCCAGAGTCTAACAGTTTTGTCCTTTGATGCAGAAGCGAGCATCTTACCATCTCGGCTAAAACTTACACTTGATACAGAGGATTGATGTCCTCTCAACAGAGCTAATTGCTTTCCCTGTAAATCCCAGAGTCTGACCGTTTTGTCGTATGATGCCGTAGCCAGGGTTTTACCATCAAGGCTAAAACTTACACTATTTACCCGGAATTGATGTCCTCTCAACAGAGCTAATTGCTTTCCCTGTAAATCCCAGAGTCTGACAGTTGCGTCGTCTGATGCCGTAGCCAGGGTTTTACCATCAAGGCTAAAACTTACACTTCTTACCAACTTTTGATGTCCTGCTTCATGGATCTTACACAAACCTAGACATCGGTCTGAAGTCCAATTCCTGCTTCGTTTGTATACGTAGGAAGACGGCTTCTTCTACTCCACAGGCGTTTTATCGGTAGCCACCGACAGTGTTATGTAAAACCTGGTTCCCAGCCCTCTATATTGATTGCTGCGTTGATATCCCGGTCAACAATAAGTCCACAACCACCACAAACATAAATTCGCTTTTGAAGGGGCATATCTTGCTTATGACCGCACTTGTGGCAGGTTTTAGATGAAGGGAACCATCGATCGACCAACGTCAACTTAAAGCCATGAAATTCTTGTTTGTAGGTTAGTAATTCTCTAAATCGATAGAAACCTAACAAAGAAATCGCCTCGGCTAATTTGTGGTTCGCAAGCATCCCTGATACATTCAAGTCTTCGATTTTGATTTCTTGATATGTCTGAGCTAATCGAGTTGTCTCTTTTTGTAAAAAGTCTTCTCGACTGTTGACAATATGCTGATGTTGCTGACGAAGTTTCTGGTAGTATTTGTGGGCGTTCTTACTAGGTTTTTGTTTTCTGGGACCATTGCCTAGCACCTTTTTCCGATTTCTCCATTGTAGTTTCGATAGCTTGATTTTCGCTTTCTTAATCGAACTAGGAGTCTCAATCTTGGTGTGGTCAGATAAGGTAGCAAAGCACTTCACACCTAAATCAACACCAACTTTTTTATGGGTGTGTTTCATTGATGGTAAGGGGCAAGCCTCGATTTTAAACGACACAAACCACTTCCCAGCTTCACGAGAAATTGTGAAAGTTTGAGACCCACAATTAAACGGAATAGCTTCTTTAATTCGGAAGGTTCCTAATGTAGGAATCCTGAGCAATTTTCCAGCTTTTACTAAGCGCTTACCATGTCCATCATCAACGGTAAAACTACATTGATGACGTTTCTTTTTAAATTTAGGTATCCCTGAACAAAGCTTCGGATCGCGCCAACGACTGAAAGCTTTTTTCAAATCTCTCAAAGAGTTTTGATAGATGCGAGAAGAGTATTGATTACACCAGGCAAAATCAGGATTCTTTTTGGTGACGTTGGTAAAAATCTTTTTGATAGCAGTCAATCGCTTAGCATCCGAAGCTTTAACACCGTCAAAATCCCAAGAAGACATCATGATACTGAGACCGTAGTTATATACGAACCGAGAGAAGCCAGCGCAACCAGCTAAGAAGCCAGATTGTTTGTGATTGACTTTAAGTTCTCGTTTGAGTGCATACATGATGTGTATCCTGGGAATTCGACCTTAAACTTGTACTTCCATTTCTACTTTAGCGCAATTTTCCGGATTGTCGATGTTTTTGTCAATATTTTCTTGAATTGGTTGGACAGATCGACGTAGACCGTAGAGCCGACAAGAGAAACAGTGAATAATTGCCATCAGGTCTTCCACCATTTCTTGTTGGGGACTAAGTGACTCATTGTTAGTCACAACGATATTACAATCACAATAGTTAGCTAACTCAACGATCAGCTCGAAGGCAAACCTACATAGACGGTCTTTGTGAGCTACGACGATTGTAGAAATCTGTCCGGATAGCATACGGAATATCAGGTTTAGAAACTTCTTACGTTTGAAATTAAGACCACCACCGACTTCTTTAATCACTTCATCAATTTGAATTCCAGAAGCACAGCAGAAGGTATCCATAGCTTTGACCTGGTTTTCAAGTTCGGGTTTGAGAGCGGGGGATGATACGCGACAATAAACAACTACCAGCCGCTTGGCATGATCACGGGATAGACCTTTAAGTTGATTGATATGCTTCTGGGTGTAAATACGATGATTGCCAAGGCTGCGATCGGCTACCAATTTTCCCGAAATATCCCAACGCTGGAGAGTTCTAACGGTGACACCGGCGATTTTGGCGAATTCATGAGGACGATAATGCATCTTCGACAATCCTGTGTAGGTTTGTCGAAGATTGTGGATGATTCAAGGACTAATTGTCAACTCTCCTCGAATCAGTAATTCGCTATTGGCACAGCGCTTTTGGGCGAACAACTCGAAGATATCGGCCTCGCGATCAGCAAGATGTATGACCTTCGCTTTTTCGGCTAGTCCTTCCTCAGCTCCTGTAACAGTCTGTAACCATCGATAGCTTTCTTTTTCTTGAATCGGTTTTTTCTTGCGTTCTTTTTTCTTTCCACTCCTGTGCTTTCTTGTCCAACTCTGCTGATGTAGCAGTCCCAATGGCTCTCCTTTGGCACTCACAGCTATACAGCTATGAACTTTGATTCCTTGCTGCTTGGTCTGATTGATATATCCCAAACCCTTCGTGGCTTCATGTGTCGTATACTCCAAGTCCGTCGTGTCCTGTATTGCCAGCACTACTCCTGCTTCGACACACCTCCTCACTACCGCTTCCCTGTGTGAAGCCAATAAGTCAGTCTGTTTCACTTTCTTATTTGACCAAAACCTGTATATACTTTGGCTGTTGCTGGCATTTCCACTCGCTTTTGGTACTGTTTCTGCTGGATGCTCACTTAAGAGCAAAAGTGTCTTTCTCAATCTTTTGGCATGGCGTATGTCCTGAAAAATTTAGGATTTATTTCCTGGCTGATCCAATCCTTCATTTGTTATTCTTCATCTGCTGATTTACTTTTTCCTCTGATACTCTCACAACCAATGCCTCCGAGTCCACTCCCGCGAGGGTGCTCCTTCTTAAGTGCGATCAGCGCAAGCTGCTGCCCTAGGCAATCCCATTTGTGATGAACGCGATCGCAGTCAAAGGAGACCCCTGTTAGTCTAATAATGGCTCTGACCACTCCTCTGTCAATCCTTACCTCAATTCTAGTCTCTATCACTGTTTCGACTACTTTTGCCTAATGGATAGCTTGTTAAGGGGGGTTAGGGGGGATCCCAGTCTTGAACGGCTGTGGATGGATCCCCCTCCAGAATTGCTGCCATGGGATCCCCCTCCCGTCCCCCTTAATAAGGGGGAAGCCAGAACAGGGTTAGATTCCCCTCGAGAAGTTCCCTCAACTCCAGTTCCCCCCTTGTTAAGGGGGGTTAGGGGGGATCCTCCTCCAGAAGTGCTGCCATGGGATCCCCCTCCCGTCCCCCTTAATAAGGGGGAAGCCAGAGCATTGTCCACCATTAACTTACACAACTTCTGAGTCAGAAACGGTTGTCCCCCTGTCCAGGTCAATATCTCACCTAACACCTGTTCAGGATTATCCACTTTCCCTACTAAACCAGGGAGCAGTGGTGTTTTGGCTTCTTCAAAGGTAAACCCAGTCAGTTCAATATCCCGACCAATATTAAAGGGAGTGCGCTGTTTATCCTGAATCAAATCCGCTGGAGTTGCTACTCCCAGCAAACAAAAACTCAGGCGATTGTAGGCAGGATTTTCCGCTCGTTTGTTATAACAACTGCGAATAAAAGCAAAGAAATCATCTTTAAACCCTAATTTAATAATACTATCAATTTCATCTAGAAAGATAACAATAGTTTCTGGAATAGTTTCCAACAATACCGATTCAATAAACTTGCCAAATCCTAACAAGGGAGCGATGTGTTCTGTTTCTCGAAACCAAGCCTCTTCATCAAACTTATCTGATAGCTTAAACTCATCCACCAGCATCACTATCAAGCTTTAATACCACATTTCTAGCGGTATATTCTCTTTTCCAATCATGGTAAAATCGATACAACCACAGGCTACTCCTGCTTCCTGGAGACGCTTCATAGTTTGTACCCGCAAACTGGATTTACCCATCTGTCGGGAGTTGAGCACATAACAAAATTCCCCAGCCATCAAAGCCTGAAAAATTTCGTCATCAGCTTTTCGCTTAGCATAAGTTGTGGCATCTTGAGGTAAACTTCCCCCAACTTGGTAGATTGTTGATTGGTTGGTCATGATCAGAAAGGGAGTAGGGAGTAGGGAGTAGAAAGGCAAGAGGCAAGAGGCAAGAGGCAAGAGGCAAGAGGCAAAAGGCAAGAGGCAAGAGGCAAGAGGCAAGAGGCAAGAGGCAAGAGCTAATCAACTATTATATAGGGATTTTTTGGAATGGAAAAAACTATAATCGCTGTTTACAATTCATTTATAAACCCTATATCAGCTATCGGATTTGTATTTGATATGTCAACTAGGATATCTTTTTTTATTGGACAATAAAACTCCGAATATATTTATAATCGGGGGTTAGGTGGTGGATTTATTTTGCCTATTGCTAGCATGCCTATTGCCTCTTACCTGCTCCCTGCTCCCTGCTCCCTGCTCCCTTTCTAGAAAAGCCTGTTACTAAAATACTGACGATACAAATTATATCGAGGAATACAATCATTACCGATTGCTCTGACTAATCCCAGACTTTCTAACAGATAGGTTTCCTTACACCCCAGGCGCACAGCTTTAGTAGTTTTCAGTAATTTTTTGAAAGGGTTTAGTAAATTGGGATGGAGAATGAGATTATTTAAAAGTTCTCGCAAATGATGGCGATAAATCCCTGATTCTGTGGGGGCGGTTTCTAAAAGATGCTCCATAGTCATGTTGGGATGTTTGCTAAGAGTAGAGAAAGCCAGGTTCAATAAATAAGAATGTCCCCCTACGATACCCATTAATTTTTGCCCTGATTCAATGGATAAATTTAAACCATAACGCCCAGCTAAACTCTGAATTTTATCTAAGTAAAAATCCGATAACTCTACTGCGGCTCCCACATTAAAAGGAGACTGATTGATATCTAATTCAATATAAACTTCTGTAGAATAAACGACAATCAACCGCAGGTTTTTCCAAAGTTGATTATTTTTAGCATCCTCATGCCACGTGCGCAGCAACCCTAGAAATTCTCCAGCTATTTCTGGATAAGGAAACACTCGGTCTACTTCATCCAAGCACAAAACTACAGGACTGGATAAAGATGCTAACAGATACTGCTCAAAATATCGTTGACAATTTACCTTACTATATAACCGTTTACTCCAATACTTATCCAACTGGTCTGATAAGCCCAAATTGTCACCAACTCGTACACAAAACGACTGCAAAAATGCATCCAAGTCATGGCAAGGTAACTGATTCAGATTAAAATAAACCGTTCCATAACCCCGAGACTTAGCATAAGCAATAATCCTATTACTGAGTAAGGTTTTACCCATCAGCTTGGGTGCTTTAATACGAATTAACGCCCCTGGTTGTAAAATCGTTTGATAACACTCAGCATCTTGGGGACGTTCTATATAACAGTCTCCAACTTTAGCGGTTGTTTGTGGTTGATTATTGGTGCTATTTGTGCTATTAATGTTGCTATTATTAGTTGGTAATTCAATACCGAGTAATGTTAAAAATTCTGGTATAGACTGAGGGCGAGCGCTAGCCACCAAATTCATGGCATTGAGAATGGCTCGATTTATGCGTCCGCTAATCTGGGGATTAAAATGGTTTGGTGGTGGTAATACAGCTCCCTCAACCCGCTCGTCAGCTGGTACTGGTTTATTTCCAGTTAAGAGAACATAAAAGGTAGCGGCCAAAGCATAAACATCGGTGTAGGGACCCTGTTGCGAACGCCACTCATATTGTTCCAGAGGAGCATAACCTGGAGTCCGCCCACACAGATGAGTTTGGGTAACCCCAGGGACAAACCTAGTAGCAATACCCAAATCAATCAACATGGCACCAGAACCATCCTGACCCACCATGATGTTATCAGGTTTAACATCCCGATGGAGCAACCCTTGCTGATGAATATCCCAGAGGGCGCTACCAATTTGCCCGATGTAGAGCAAGGCTTTCTCTTCTGAGAGCACACCCTGCCGTTTCACCAGAGCCGACAAGGTTTCCCCCTCGATGTATTCCATGATTAGGCAGGGCAGTTCACCTTCTCGGATAATTTCTTCTGATAAGCGGACTAGATGAGGATTCCCACGGCTACATTGGGCTAATTTTACCGCTTCATTGGCGAAAATTTTCCAAAATTCTAATAGATTATCTTGGCGGAGTACATGATTAAGGATAGTTTTGATAACAATGCGATCGCCTGTTTTAGTTCGGGCTAAATAGGTAATACCCAGCCCACCTTCTCCTAGTTTTTTTTCGATGGTGTACTTACCCTTTTGTAGCCGATAACCAGGGGGCCAGGTAATAGTACTTACGCCGTAGCTGTGGTTAGGTGGCTGAGTAATTGAGGGAGGTTTGTAGGGAACATAAGGCTCTCCCACAGTAACAGCTATTGATTGTGTGGTGCTGCTATGACGATTTTTAGGGGAATTAAACCAGCGTTTAACTGCGTTATTTAACCGCTGTTTAAATTTCCCACAGACTGACCGATGCTTATTAGTCTTCATTGGAGATACCCAACCTATCCAGAATATTAATTTGGGTAGGATTTATTTGGCGACACAAATAATTTTAACGTTTCTGATAATTATCAGAGCCATTCAATTTTATTCACCCTACACCCTACACCCTACTCCCTACTCCCTAATCATCCTCCCAGCTGTTGCTAAACGTATCAAAAGGTTCCGTTGCACCTGTCCAATTAAAATCATTAATTCGTAAACCAACTAAACCCCGTTGTTGAACGGGATTATAGCGCAATAAAATATTGTAGCTTCGACGAGAATACTCTAAAAAGAAGTCAGTACTAATTTCCTCATTTGTATCTAAATTTAGATAAGTTTGGAAACCGACTCGAAACGGACCATAGAGTTGTTGGGTAATACCAGCATTAAGGATGCGATTATCTGCAACTCGGTCAAATAAAAATGGTGATGTGTTGCCTAATGCGACTTGACTATAGCCGATATTAAAACCGGTATAGTCGAGAAAAGGTTTAGAAAAATGACCAAATTGCCCAGTTAAGCCAATGCTGCCACGAAGAAATTCTTGAGAATCACCGTTACTATAGGCACTAGCCACACCGGTAATGGATGAATTTAGTTGAACATTTGGTAAAATTGGTGCTGGTGTATAGCGCATACCTTCTTCAGCAGTTGCTGGCAATATGTCACCTTGCCAAAGGGGTTGTGTCCAGTTTAGAGTTGCACTGCCTTGATAACGGGTTAAACTAACCCGATTGTTATCCCGAGGTGGCAGAGGTAGCAAGTCTGCTCGATCGGTCTTAGCGTTAATACGCTGAACACCAGCTTGATATCGAATGGTCAAGCCTGTTTGCCCGATGGGAATTGTTGGTGATTCAAATATACCCCCAATACTACTCTGAACGGTTTGAAAACCCAAAGACCCATTGAAAAGGCGATCGCGGTAGCTGGATTCCAAAGTTAAGCGATGAGGATAAGTGGTGCCAATAGTTTGTCGGAGCCGCAAACTTCCCCGAGATTCGTTTTCTAGATCATCAGGATCCAGACTAGTGAGTTCTGCGGAACCTATTAGTGTAGTACGTGGCCCTAAGGAACCATCAAGGTCAACAAGCAAACCAAAGTTAGCGGGATCAATTACGCCACCACCTTCTGCATCATTATTCTCATCTTCATCATTGTCTCCAAGAATGGCTTTTTGAATATAAAACTGTGGTGTTAGACTGAACCTGAAGGAGGGACTATCAACCACCTTGAAGCCACGCTGAATAAACACACCACCCCGGTCGTCATCATCATACCCAAAATCCAATAAATTCGGTTGCCGCTCACGGCGGTCAATCACAAACCGTTCACGAAATGTGGGCAAGGAAAACCCTTGATCAAACACCAGTCGAGGATTCTTGGCAATTACTTCATCTACTTCTGGGGAAATCCGCCGAAATCGAGCATTCTTTGTGCGCCACTCCAACTCTGGTGGAGAAAAGGGGTCATTGGTAATTCTGACATTAGTAGCAACTCCTTCTAACCCATCAAACTCCACCCGGTCTGCTTCATAGCGGAATCGATTGATAGTCCCTTCGATGTCCGGGGATTCGATAGTGGTTGTGGTTGCCCCAGTTTCAGAATTGGGAATAATCCTAGCACCAAACTCAATGGCAAAGGCTCCGGGATTACTAATTCCAGCTAAGGGCTGGCTATTAATAATTCTGCGACTGACCGGTTGAGTTGGGGGGGTTGCCCCAGAATCTGAGTTTGCTCTGACAAATTCTCCCCTAGCCTTCAAAACCACACCAGTATCTTGAACAAAATAATACTCAAAGCGCTCTCCCTCTAACACCTGATTCCCACGAGTCAGAGCCACATTCCCATCCGCGACCACAATCTTATTAGGCAAGTTGACTTGCAAACGGTCAGCTTCTAGTAAGGCATCTTGAAACCGCAAGGTAACATTGCCCACCGCTGTAATCACTTGTCTAGTATCGTCATACTCCTGACGGTCTGAAGTCAGTTCAAGTATGTCTGGCTCATTAGTATCGAAGGTACTTGTGGGAGCAGTAACTTCTGAATCTAACTCTGAACGAGATTGGAGTTGAGACGAGTCTTGGTCTGATGCTGGTGCAGTCTCGTTTAGGGAAGGTGAGTTAGATTGTTCAGGGATGATTAACTCAAACTCTCTAGTCTCTCCCCCCCGCTCTTGAGCTATAATACGCTTGCTCCTAGGCAATGGCAAAGGGCAATTTGGACTGATGCTTAAGGGGTCATCTGGCCTGGGTAAGGTTTCGAGAGTAGAACATGGTTTGGGGTAAGAGTTAACAGCAAAGAATCTTTCTTGATTCCCAGGCTCAGGTGTTAGCTCAGGTTTAATCTGAGGTTGGCTATTAGGTTGGCGTTGCTGAATTGAATTATGAATGGGCGATCGCGTAGTTTTGGGAAAGCCCCCTAAATCCCCCGAGGGAGCAATCCCTGCCTCGGGGGGACTTGGAAGGTTTTGTTCCCCCCAGCGAGGGATTGCTCGCTGGGGGGCTAGGGGGGCAGAATCATACCCAGAATCAGCAACGGTCAAGTTTGGGGGACTTGGAAGGTTTTGTTCCCCCCAGCGAGGGATTGCTCGCTGGGGGGCTAGGGGGGCAGAATTATACCCAGAATCAACAACCCCTGTCTCAGAAGTAACCGAGATTGATCGTGCTTCTGGAGTTGGACTCTTGAGTAAGGAGGTTAAATCAGGATGGAGTGGTTGCTTGATTCCTGGTTTTAGAAGAGTTTGTTGCCACTGTTTTCCTTGCCCTAGTTGCCAATTGTCTTGGCTGTTTGTTATCCTTAGCAAGGTCTGGCCAACTGCTCGGGAAATGGGTAGACCTAAGCTAGCAGCGCTTTTGTCTGTGCCTAATATTGGGACAGCCTCAATTTTGAGCTCTCCTGTAGGGTAGGGTTTGAGCAGTACCTGGTTTTTCTGTGTTTGGTACTGTGCCGAAACAGTTATTCTTTGAGATAATTTATCTAGTTCGCTAGTGGTCTGGGAAAGTTTAACAGTTTGAATAATTGCGGGTACGACCGGCGGCTGAACTGGCTGGGGCATGTTTCACTAATTGGCTGGTGTTTTACTATTCAGACCAACAATCCTTGACTCAATCCCCAAGATTGTAGTTCCAAATCGGTTATCGACAAAGAGGTGCAACTATTACTTATAGCTATCTAAACCTTGTCAAACATTATCTACTGTTTTAGAATCAAATAAGTTAGTAACTTGTTTAACAAGGGAACACTACCGCCCAACAAAGAACTAAAAGCCTTGGCAGCTGGTCGTAAGTTAAGCGACGTAAAATAATGGACTGAGTGAAGTTACAGTGCGGTTTGAGAGTAGGCAGCAGAGCCTCCATTAAGAAAATTAGCGCAATGCTTTTGGCATTGCTTTGTCGGCAACAACCATTAGTTTTAACTAATGCTATACCATCGTCCTATCTGCTTGTTAGTAGGTTTGTACAGGTTAAATGTTGCACAGCCCATATTACAATAATTAACCACAAAGACAAAACCACCCTCCTCTCAGAGCGTGGTTTTGTCTGTATAGTCCCGTGTTAAATAGCTGTGGCTATCTCTAGTTGAGCGGTCGCTATTTACTCGAAATCCTTCCGCTTGGGGTTACGAGATGGATCGTTTGACAAGAATCCAAAGACAAATAAGCCAATAAAGAAGCTAACGACTACATAAACAACGATTTTGAGGGTTACCATGTTGAGTTCTCCCAAGAAGATATGAAATACGGAAGATGAAGCACTACGTGAGACATTGCTCCGATGGTGAAAGTTCTAGGTTACCAACCCTAGAACTTTCACCATCGGAGCTTTTGACACGACTAACTTCATACTTTTTTAAGATCATACCTAAAGGTGGCTCCCATTTAACGTTTAATATCCTGAAAAGTGGGATAAAAGCTGGGTAAGCAGTCAGCAGTCAGTGGTCAGTGGTCAGTGGTCAGTGGTCAGTGGTCAGTGGTCAGCGGTCAGCGGTCAGCTGATTTTATTCAAAAGCTGTTCGGTGTAGCTTGGCCACAGGCCTTGGCCACAGGCCACGCTACGCGAATGGCTGATAGCTGATAGATGATAGCTGATAGCTGATAGCTGATAGCTGATAACTGATAACTGATAGCTGATAACTGATAGCTGAATGCTAACCCCAAGCCGATGAGCGGATTTGAACCGCCGACCGTCCGATTACGAATCGAATGCTCTACCACTGAGCTACATCGGCACCAGTTTATTAATATAGCAAATATTACTATAGCAATAGCAAATCAGTCAGCTAAGTTAGGGTAAACCATTAATGACAAACTCGAACTCAAAAAATCCTGACCCCAATCCCAAAGTCTCTCGGCAAAAAATCAATCCAGAGAAGTATGCCAGGCTAAAAGCAGAAGCCCAACATCCCTACCGAGGCTTAAGAAAATTTATCTATATTGCCTTCGGTGCCTCTGGTTTTATCGGTGCAATGGTTTTTCTAGCCCAGTTAGCTGCTGGTCAAGCTGTAGCTACTGCCATGCCTAACTTGGCTCTGCAAATCGGTGTAGTTATCTTGATGGTTTGGCTATTTCGCCTAGAAAATAAGGCAGAACGGAAATTATAGAAGGAAAACCTTGACACTCCTTGGATCCACAGAGGAATCTCAGGGTATAATAGTAGGATAAGAAAATTATGGAAGCCATGGTGAGCATAGCATCTCTAACGGCTTGGATTAGGTGTGAAGTAAATGTTTAGGCTCGTCTAGATTCTATTGAAAAGTATCAATACACTCTACTAGACAAAGAATCTTTAGCTGGAAAAAACTAACCATCCTATTGGCTTGTTTGAAACACGATATGTAGCTGGTGTCATTCAGGGTCAACAAGCCTATTTGCTGACTAACCTAGTGAATGGTACAAGTCAAACCCTGCTCCAGCCTCAAGGAATTTGGACAATCGGTCGGGGACGCCAGTCAGGAATACAGCTCCCCGAGAAGCGTTTGTCTAGACATCATGCTGTGATTCAGCACATTCAGAAGCAGGGATTTTATCTAATTGACCTGGAGAGCACTAATGGTTCCTTTATCAATGGAAAACGAGTCAAAGGACCTCATCTGCTCAAGGATGGGGAGTATGTTCAACTCGCTAGCATTAGTTTTAGTTTTTTATTTTGCAAACAGACTAAGACTGTAGACAACATTAGCTCAGATATCCTAGCCCAAATCGAAGCTTTAGCAGCAGAAAACAACTTAAGCAGTGATCAAGCAACAATTGCCTCATCCTTATCCCTAGATCAGATCAGCAAAGATACTAACCCATTTGTACACGGGGAAGAAACAGACGTATTTGCCTCAGAAGACTCTGCACAAGAAATGCAAGAGCTTGAAGGAGCAACCTCTTCTGAACTAACTCCGGCTCAGCAGTTAGAAATTCTAGACCGCTTTTTAATTAGAAAGTACACTCAAGAAAAGTAAATTGTAAGCATTAAGCGGTCAGCGGTCAGCGGTCAGTGGTCAGCCGTCAGCGGTCAGCGGTCAGCGGTCAGCTTTGTGGCACAGGCTTCCAGCCTGTGACTTCACTCAGATTAAACCAATCCTTACCTGTTGTCTTTATGCAATAGCAAGTGGGAGGAACCACGGCAGCGCGGGCTGCATCGCTTATTCAAAAGCTGATAGCTGATAGCTGATAGCTGATAGCTGATAACTGATTGCTGATGGCTGATAACTGATAAATTAAGCCTCCTCATCTCCTGCTTCGATGCTATCCCCCTCCTTGCTATCCATAGGAGCTACTGAGTTAGCGGAAACTACTGCTCCCATGTCGAGAGCCTGACGTACTTGCTGCTCAATATTCTCAGCAAACTCGGGATGTTCAACTAAATACTTAACTGTATTATCCCGACCTTGAGCAATATTGTCTCCATTGTGGCTATACCAGGCTCCCTTGCGCAGAATGACTTTGGTTTGTTCTGCTAAATCCACCAGACACCCTAAGCGGGAAATCCCTTGGCCAAAAATAATGTCAAACTCTGCAATGCGGAAAGGAGGGGCAACTTTATTTTTGGCAACTTTGACTTTGGCACGAATCCCATATTCCCCCTCGTTAGATTTTTTCAGGGTTTGAATGCGACGAATATCCAGGCGAACTGAAGCATAGAACTTAAGTGCATTACCACCCGTAGTCACCTCTGGGCTACCATAGGTGATGCCGATTTTTTGTCGTAGCTGATTGAGGAAAATAACAGTACACCCAGACTTTCCAATGTTACCAGCAATTTTTCGCAGCGCTTTACTCATCAACCGCGCCTGTAACCCAACTTGGTTGTCACCCATTTCCCCCTCAATTTCTGCACGGGGTACCAAAGCAGCTACGGAGTCAATTACAACGATATCCACTGCCGCAGAACGAACCAGTTGATCCACTATTTCTAGGGCTGATTCCCCTGTGTCAGGTTGAGATACTAAAAGGTTTTCGATGTCAACCCCCAAAGCTGCAGAGTAGGTGGGATCAAGAGCATGTTCTGCATCAACAAACGCTGCAACTCCCCCAGATTTTTGGACTTCTGAGACAGCATGCAACGCTAGGGTTGTCTTACCAGAGCTTTCTGGACCATAGATTTCAATAATGCGACCTTTCGGCAGACCACCCCCCAAGGCTAAATCTAGGGTAATTGCCCCACTCCGAATTGTTTCCACTTTCATGCGGGTGGCATCACCCAAGCGCATGATGGCACCTTTACCAAAACTACGCTCAATTTGTTTTAGTACCAGGTTCAGAGCTTTTTCTTTTTCGGGACTGTTTGTGATTGGGGTAGCCATGGATGCCTCAAAAAATTTACTGTATCGGGACGGGTTTTGTAGTTTTAATTCTCCCCCTAAAGAAACATGGGGGATGGAGAGGGTATGTTGCCCAAGGAGTTATAGACCGCCTACACGCAACCTTAAAAGTAGGATTTGACTAACACGCTTTGTGGTAGTTATTGCCACAGGACGAGGGAAAATACCTCAACAACAGCTGTGCTGTGAATTTTAATTTTCTTAAAATTAGGGGTCTTCAGCGATCTGACTGATACTCTATATTAGGCCAACGGTCTGGTAAATCCTATCCCTTGTTAAGATTGGTGTTGTTCAAGCCTCCTGGCTCTCAAATGTAAGGATCAGGCCAGACTATAAAATACTGATCCATTTTAACTGTTTAAGCTCCTTGAGCTCTCTGCAACACTGCTTGCTTAAGCTGGGTAGGAATGCTGAGTAGGATCAGTTACTTGGGTAAATTATAGTACAAAAGTACTTCCTCGTAAAGAAATTACCTTAAACGAACTGGTGGGATTTTCTCATAGGTCTGCTTTCCTTTCTCCGTAGGAGACGCGGGGCGCGGACGGGCGCGCACCTGTTGCTATGGGTAGGAATTTTGGCATGGCCTACCCACTAGGAAAACTTTTGTTGAGGATTTCACTAAAATGGGTTATATAGAATCAGCAAAAGTCTTGAAAGGCCTTTGGCCACGCTACGCGATCAGTAACTAGGAAACATTCAAGAGCATGATGTGAAAAAATATTAATTTATTAACTATTACCGATACAATGGACTCATCTAGAATCAATTCCCTATTCTCAGAAGCAATTGTGTCGGTTGCTGGGTTAACCGACTATATCCAAGAGTTGTTAGAGGAAGATAACCAACTCCATAGAGTTTGGGTGATTGGAGAAGTTTCTAGTAGCAACCACCATCCAAAAGGGATGTTTTTTACCCTCCAAGACCCAGATGCCAAGGCTACTATACAGTGTGTAGCCTGGAGGAGCCAGTTAAGCAAGCTGGTGCAGCTACCAGCAGTAGGAGAACAGTTGATTATTTTGGGCAGCCTCCGAGTTTATCCTCAGCGGGGACAGTATCAGCTGAATGTATGGCAAGCCTTACCGGCGGGTGAGGGGTTGCAAGCCTTGCGCTCACGCCAATTACGCCAACGATTTGAAGCCGAAGGATTATTTGACCCACAACGAAAGCGCCCCCTGCCGATTCATCCTGAAACTATTGCTGTGGTTACCTCTCCCCAAGCGGCTGCTTGGGGAGATATTAAACGTACACTACAGCAACGGTATCCTGGTTTACGAGTGTTGTTTTCACCGGCTCAGGTTCAGGGGGAACTTGCGATCGCATCAATAGTTAACGCTATTGATCGAGTCGAGCGGGATGGCAGAGCCAAACTACTGATATTAGCTCGGGGGGGTGGAGCATCAGAGGATTTAGCTTGTTTCAATGATGAACGGGTGGTGCGAGCAATTGCTCAATGCTCAATACCGGTGATCACCGGTATTGGTCATCAACGGGATGAATCTTTAGCTGACTTAGTAGCTGATCACAGTGCTCACACCCCGACAGCAGCAGCGGAAAAAGCTGTACCAGAACTGATCACCCTTTATGCTGAACATCAACAGCGGCGGACTACCCTTTATCAAGCGGTGACTCAAATCACAGAGGCATCTTGCCATAAACTGCACCATCTACGAACACGATTGCGACACCTAGCTCTAGACCAACAACTACACCAGGAACAAAATGCAATCGCATTTCAGCATCAGCGATTATTGCAAGTGACATCAAAGCGTCTGAGCCAAGGGATCCAGCACTGTCAACTTCTCAAGGAAAAGCTCAATAGCCTTGACCCTCAAAAAGTCCTACAACGAGGCTATGCACTAGTGCGCACCGCAGGGGGAACTATTGCTTCGTCTACAGAGAATTTGGCTTCTGGAGAAGAACTACAAATTCAGTTAGGTGAGGGTCAAGTTAACGTCAAGATTATCGAGATTGTTGATAGTTGACCGTTAACCGTTGATCGTTAACGGTTAAGCTAAAGCTTCTAAAGCTTGCTCTACGATAAGAGCCGCTTGCTCAACTTCCTCGGCTGAGACAATTAGGGGTGGAACAAAGCGAACTACCTTTGCTCCTGCTGGTACCAACAACAAACCCCGTTCCATCACAGCTTTAACTACATCAATTGAAGTTAGATCAATATTTGATTTCAGTTCAAGCCCATTAATTAGACCCCAGCCTCGCACTTCTTCAATCACTTCGGGATATTTATCAGCGATCGCTGAGAGTCTGGTGCGCAGCTGCTGACCCCGCACCTGAACATTTTGCAAAATATTCTCCTGTTCCAAGGTTTTTCCTACAGATAGGGCAACTGCACAGACAAAGGGATTACCACCAAAGGTGCTAGCGTGCTCTCCCGGTTGGAAGATATCACAGAATTTCTTAGACATCATCGCTCCAATGGGAATGCCACCAGCCAATCCCTTAGCACTGGTGAAGATATCTGGCTCTATTCCCAGATTCTGATAGCCCCAGTATTTACCAGTGCGACCCATACCCACCTGAACTTCATCTAGAATCAGTAGGATGCCAGTTTCATTACAGATCTTTCTAACTTGCTGGAAGTAGTCTAGGTCTCCTGGGCGAACACCCCCTTCTCCCTGCAATGGTTCGAGCATCACTGCTGCTACCCGCCGATTGCCCTCATCAATATCTGCGATCGCATTTTCCAATGCCTGAATATCGTTGTAGGGTACATACTCGAACCCAGGTACCAAGGGGTCAAAGTTTTTTTGGTACTTAGGCTGACCAGTAGCCGTGATTGTTGCTAAGGTGCGCCCATGGAAACTGGCGTTAGCGGTCAAAATCACTGGTTGTTCAATATCGAGCACAGTGTGGCCATATTTCCGTGCCAGTTTGATAGCAGCTTCATTAGCCTCCGCTCCCGAGTTACAGAAAAATACTCGTTCTGCACAAGAATGGTCAATGAGCCACTTCGCTAATGCCCCTTGCTCTGGAATGTAGTAGAGATTGGAAACATGGTTTAGCTTTTGGATTTGCTTAATTACCGTTTCTACCACAACTGGGTGAGCATGACCTAAGGTACAGGTAGCAATCCCTGCCACAAAGTCAAGATAGTCTCGCCCGGAAGTATCCCAGATATGGCAACCGGCACCCCGCTCTAAGGCAATAGGAAACCGTCCATAGGTTTTCATGACCCTAGCATCGAATTCAGTTAGGTCATAAGGTGCACCCCCAGCCGGAGCTGACTCTGCCGGTGGCGAGGGATTGTTAACAATAGTTTCTGGGCTCACGAGCTTAGTCCTGGTGTGATTAGTGAACGGTCAAGGTTGGCTTTCTAGGATTTACCAATCAGCGTATGGAGCGTTATGCCATACTATTTTCAATTGCCCAACGAGCTAATTCAGTACGGTTATGGAGACCAGTTTTCCCTAGCATGTTCGATACATGACTTTCTATGGTGCGCTGAGAAACATTCAGTTTCTCAGCTATTTCCCGATTTGCCATACCTCTTGCCACAAACTGGACAACCTTTAGCTCAGTAGGAGTCAACTCAACATCGTAAGGAACCTTAATTTTGGGTGTGCTGTCTGGACCAGAACCTGAATGAAGGATTAGACGAGAAGCTTGCTTTAGGGAGGATTCCACCTGTGCTACCAGTTCTTCTGGCTCAAAAGGCTTCACCATATAAACATCCGCACCCTTATTGAGTCCCTTTACTCGATCTTGGCTTTGACCTTTGGCTGAGAGAAATAATATGGGAATCCAGCTGGTGCGGGAATCATCTCTGACCTTTTCTACCAGGGTATAGCCGTCCATCTCTGGCATCATCACGTCACAGATAATCATATCAGGAATATCCTGCTCTAAAATGTCCAGAGCTTCTTTTCCATGTTCAGCAGTAATCACTTGGTATCCCCGAAACTCGAGGTAGTCCTTGACTAGTAATATCAGGTTGGGGTCATCATCAATCAGCAGCAGTTTTTTTTGCTCTCTTACAGCATTGTCCTTCATAACTGTAACGTTTGTTATACTTTGCTTGCTTAATTTTCGTAAATAGTGGTAGTTCCTCTTGCCTTTTCTAATGCCTGGAAGTTACCAAGCTGCTTTAACTCTCCAACCAATAATCCTACCTCACCATCATTAGGGTTGGTAAGGAAAAGACTGAACTTGAAGTTTGCCCCCGGAAGCCTAAGCTGGCCAAGTCAGTAGATTTTAGAACCCGTTGCATCGCAAAGGTGGGGTTCATGACGATTAGGATCTTAACCTGGTTGGGGTTGCGGACGATCTGCTTCCATTGCCTGGTAGTCTGAAGCAGATGCTTGAAGAGTTTCTGGCAAAGGATGAACTAAAAAAGCATAGTCCTCTAAAACTTGGTTGCCAATAATATGCTCTTGAATAATACGTTCAATCACCTCAGGGGTAGCACTGTGATACCAAACACCGTCTGGGTAAACTACCATGACAGGACCAGAGGTACAGACTCGCAGACAATTAGCCTTGGTGCGAAAAATGTAACTTGTTTGAACATCCTTTGGCTGGTCTAGTTTTAGCTCTTTAAGGCGTTTTTTGAGATATTCCCAGGATTCAAGGCTAATTTCTTTTGAGCAGCATTTGGGTTTAGTTTGATCAGCACACAGGAAAATGTGGCGCTGAATTTGATTAAGTCCTAAGCTCTTTACATGAGTTGCTAGGGTAATTTGCTGTGATCCGTCGAAAGTCGAAGTGTGAGAAATTTCAGAATTATCAGAATCAGATGCTTGGGTAGCTTCAGACTCAGTTTTGTCTGCTGGCATGAGTTTTACGGCTTTTGTGTGAGGATGAGTGGAAAGGGAGAGAGTAAGAATATACCTGTTATATCTATTTGCTTATTTTAGTTATCAGTGATCAGCAGTCCATTGGTTGCAGTTCTGTTCTTTTCAGCAATTGCTGGGACTAAGGTCAAGCCTTCAATGAAACAGGTACAAGCTACAGCATAGTCATACGCATACACAGAGAATAACTCAAAGCTATATCATCTGTGCATTCGCCATCTGTTAACCTGCTATGAGTTCGGGAACCCGTACAGAGGTATTTATTGCCATCTCCTGCTGATTTTGAGTAAATTAGCACTCAGGAGCTGAGAGTGCTAAATCGGCTCAGATGAAGTAGAGAGGAAAAACTGATATGGCAGCTGTAACTCTGAGTGTTTCCACCGTTAAGCCCTTAGGGGATCGAGTTTTTGTTAAGGTAAGCGCCGCTGAAGAAAAAACTGCTGGCGGTATCCTACTACCAGATAACGCTAAGGAAAAGCCTCAAGTTGGGGAAATTGTAGCCACCGGACCTGGCAAGCGCAACGATGATGGTTCTCACGCTGCTCTCGAAGTCAAAGTAGGGGACAAGGTACTTTACTCGAAGTACGCTGGTACCGATATTAAGTTAGGCAACGAAGAGTACGTTTTGTTGTCAGAGAAAGACATCTTGGCAGTCGTCAGCTAACACCTTGAAGGCAAACAAGTTGAACCCTTAAATTTTCAACCTTTTACCTTCAACCTTTTACCTTCAACCTTAATAACCCTTAGGAACTGAATTCAAAACCTATGGCTAAGCGCATTATTTACAACGAAAATGCTCGTCGCGCCCTAGAAAAGGGAATGGACACTCTGACTGAAGCTGTAGCTGTCACCCTTGGACCAAAAGGTCGCAACGTAGTGTTAGAGAAGAAGTTTGGTGCTCCTCAAATTGTTAATGATGGTGTCACCATTGCTAAAGAGATTGAACTGGAAGACCACATTGAAAACACTGGTGTTTCTCTGATTCGGCAAGCAGCTTCCAAAACCAATGATGCTGCTGGTGATGGCACTACAACCGCTACGGTACTAGCTCATGCTGTGGTCAAAGAAGGCTTGCGCAACGTTGCTGCAGGTGCTAACCCGATCGCCCTGAAGCGGGGTATTGATAAAGCTACTGCTTTTCTGGTAGACAAGATTGCTGAACATGCTCGTCCAGTAGAAGACTCTAAAGCAGTTGCCCAAGTTGGTTCTATCTCTGCCGGTAACGATGAGACCGTTGGTCAGATGATTGCTGACGCAATGGACAAAGTGGGCAAAGAGGGTGTGATTTCCCTTGAAGAAGGGAAGTCTATGACCACTGAACTAGAAATTACCGAAGGGATGCGCTTTGACAAAGGCTATATCTCTCCCTACTTTGCTACTGACACTGAGCGGATGGAAGCAGTTCTAGAAGAACCTCACCTGCTGCTCACTGACAAGAAAATTACCCTGGTACAAGACCTGGTGCCAGTGCTTGAGCAAGTGGCTCGTTCTGGCAAGCCGTTGCTGATTATTGCTGAGGACATTGAGAAAGAAGCCCTGGCAACCTTAGTGGTCAACCGCCTACGGGGTGTTTTGAATGTGGCAGCTGTCAAGGCTCCTGGCTTTGGCGATCGCCGTAAGGCTATGCTGGAAGACATTGCTACTCTAACTGGTGCACAAGTAATCACTGAAGATGCAGGTCTAAAGCTTGACAACGCCAAGCTGGAAATGCTGGGTAAATCCCGTCGTGTGACCATAACTAAGGACAACACTACTATCGTTGCTGAAGGTAACGAAAATGCAGTGAAGGGTCGTTGTGACCAAATCCGCCGTCAGATGGACGAAAGCGATTCTTCCTACGACAAAGAAAAACTGCAAGAGCGATTAGCTAAGCTGGCTGGTGGTGTCGCAGTGATTAAAGTGGGTGCTGCGACAGAAACGGAAATGAAAGACCGCAAGCTGCGTTTGGAAGATGCCATCAACGCTACCAAGGCAGCTGTGGAAGAAGGTATTGTCCCTGGTGGTGGCACAACTCTAGCTCACCTGACTCCTGACCTAGAAACTTGGGCAAACGAGAACCTTAAGGCTGAAGAACTTACCGGTGCTATGATTGTTTCTCGTGCCTTGTCTTCACCTCTGAAGCGAATTGCCCAGAACGCTGGTCAGAATGGTGCGGTGATCGCTGAGCGAGTTAAAGAAAAAGAATTTAACGTTGGCTACAATGCTTCCAATGGTGAGTTTGTAGATATGTTTGAAGCTGGTATCGTTGACCCAGCTAAGGTAACTCGTTCTGCTCTCCAAAATGCCGCTTCCATCGCAGGTATGGTGTTGACCACTGAGTGTATTGTGGTAGATAAGCCTGAGCCTAAGGACAATGCTCCTGCTGGTGCTGGTATGGGTGGCGATTTTGATTACTAAAGCCTACGGAATGAATTAAAGCACCATTGTTTGACTAAAAAGCATACTTACAGCTGCTTCTTCAAGGAAGCAGCTGCTTTTTATTGCCCAAACAAACCCAGATTCTGTGACATACTCCCACAATCACCTAATGAAGGTTGAGTGTGGACTTCTTACCAACACCAGCCATCGCTATCGGGCTTTGTTCCTGTCCGGGATTCATGCCACACTCATGGCGTAGCATTGAGGTGTGGGGCTTCTCGCGGAGGAAGCTAATCTAAGAGATACTAGAAACGAGCCTTGCAGCAGTTGAGATGGGACAGTTGCCTATGTCTTTGAAAATTGAATACGGACTCTTCAAGCTTGATTTCACTGACTACCACGCAGTTTTAGGAATTCCAGTTGATGCGGATGTTAAGGCAGTCCGTCAACGCTACCTTCAAATTGCTAGACGTTTGCATCCCGACAGTTGCAAAGCCAGTACCGAAGTGGAAAAAAAACAAGCAAATCTGCTATTAACACGGCTGGTTAATCCCGCTTATGAACAGCTCTCTAGAGGTCATCGTGACTATGCTGCTAGTCTAAGCCACTTGAGTAAGCGGTTAGGGGCTCAAGGAGATAAAATTTCCCTAGCTAGCGTAACGGCTAAGCAATTATTACAAGCAGGGGCAAATTTAGATAATCTTTACAGAAGCTCCGTTGACCAACTAGCATCACAGCAATACCAAGCCCTTGACAAAGCCTTGGCAAAAATTGCCGAAATCAGTGAACTTAACCTAGTTTATTTGATGTGTAAAAGTGGTAAGGGCGAAACGGTAAAAACTTCTGTGTCAACCCCTGTGAAAACTCAAGCAACTGGTGTGACCCAGCCAAATAGTCAGACTAGTACCGCTGGCACATCACAGGGAGGGTCGGTTGGGCCTAAGGGAGTATCACGAGTGGATAGCTATATCCGACGTGCTGAAGGATATTTGGTCAAGAACAATTTTGCTGCGGCAGTTCTGGAGTTGCGAGAAGCTCTCAAGTTGGAGCAAAACAATAGCGACTGCCATAGTTTATTGGGAATTGCTTATTTGAAGCAAAATAAGGGGACAATGGCTAAAGTACACATTAATAAGGCGTTGCAATTGAATCCTCAGAACGAAAAAGCATTGAAGGCGAAACAGGTTATCAATGAATTCACCCCGAAAAGTGGCGGTAACCAGTCAAAGGTGTCGCCTGAAGCAGCTAAAGTGAAACCGTCGAATAAATCTAATGGTGGTGGGTTATTTGGTGGTTTATTTGGTGGAAAGAAAAAGTAATGATTCATCAACCACCCCCAGGGGCAAGGGATTTACTCCCCCTAGAAGTTACCCAAAAACGCTGGATTGCTAACCACTTACAGCAAGTATTTCACCGCTGGAGTTACCACCGGATTATCACATCAACCCTAGAATGGTTGGATACTCTGATGGCAGGAGGAGCTGTGGAACGTTCCACGGTTATTCAGTTGCACGATGCTGAGGAAGGAACGCTGGGGCTCCGTCCAGAATTAACGGCATCCATAGCCAGAGCAATGGTTAGTCGTATTGCTGGCAGTAATAGTGAAGCCTGCCTATCTTTACCCCAGCGACTCTATTACAATGCCAATGTATTTCGCAGACCAACTATAGGTCACCACGGACGTCAACTAGAGTTTTACCAGTCGGGGGTAGAATTATTGGGAGTTGGCGGGCTGTTGGCAGATGGGGAAATTCTGCTGTTGTTAGCCGATTGTCTTAATCATTTAGGGTTACAACAATGGCACCTGATTTTGGGGGAAGCTCGGCTAACGCGATCGCTTTTGTCTCCCTTCCCCAAACCTATGCAAGAAAAGGTTCGTCAAGCTATTGCCTATCTTGACCGGGTTAGCCTAGAAACCTTACCCCTCTCTCCAGAATTGCGAGAGCGGGCATTGTTTCTGTTTGACCTGAGGGGAGACCCTGCTGATGTTTTGCAAAAGGTTGCTAGCTTGGATTTAGACTCATCAGAACACGAGATTGTGACCAATCTCAAATCCCTGGTGGAACTTTTAAATAGTAGTTCCCCTAGCCCCTTACCGATCGTTCTCGACCTGACCTTAGTACAAACCTTTGACTATTACACTGGTATTGTCTTTGAAGTAGTCAGTAGTAGCGAGGGCTCTAGCCGAGTTTTAGGTCAGGGAGGGCGGTACGATCAATTGCTGAGTTTATATCATCCTCAAGGAGAAAGCTACCCTGGAATTGGTTTTTGCCTCAACCTAGAAGACCTTCATTATGTCTTACTGTCCAGTAATCAACTACCCAGCCAAACACCAGCTAGTGATTGGTTAGTGGTGCCAGAATTGCCCGAAGCTGAGGCAATCGCTTTTACCTATGCCCAAAAACTTAGAGATTCTGAGCATTTGGTCAGGGTAGAAATGGATTTAGGGGGACGCTCACCAGCACAAATTAGAGAATACGCCCTGGGTCACGGTATCACCTACATTGCCTGGGTACCAGCTGATGCTACTCCTAGGATTGAGACCCTAACTAAGAAAGTGTGAACTATCAAATACTTCACACTTCCTACTTCAGTTAATTAATCTTCAGCAAAAACATAGCGATATAGTTCACTAGGGTCAGGTTCAGGACTGGATTGGGCAAACTCAACTGCATCATTAATAACTTCCTGGATTTTGCTCTCAATGGCTTTGAGTTCTTCGGTAGTAGCTAGATTATTTTCTGTCAGGTAACTTGCCATCTTTTTAATGGGATCGCGAGTTAACCAGAATTCCTTCTCTTCTTTGGATCGGAGTTCATCAGGATCAGCCAGAGAGTGACCTCGGAAGCGGTAGGTCAGGGCTTCAATCAGGGTTGGGCCTTCTCCTGCACGAGCCCGAGCGATCGCTTCTTGGGCAACAGTTCTGACAGCCATTACATCCATGCCATCAACTTCTACTCCAGCCATGCCGAATACACTGGCTTTTTTATAAATTTCTGGCTGGGATGTTGCCCGTTCATGAGCCATCCCAATTGCCCACTTGTTGTTTTCCACGACATAGATAACGGGCAGTTTCCAAAGGGCTGCCATATTCAAACATTCAAAGAACTGACCATTATTGCAAGCTCCATCACCGAAAAAGCAAGCGGTGACTTGATCAGCACTCTCATCCCCCAAGGCTTCGCGACGGTATTTACTTTGGAAAGCACTACCCGTGGCAACGGGAATCCCCTCAGCTACAAAGGCATAGCCTCCCAGGAGATTATGTTCTTGTGAGAACATATGCATTGAACCACCGCGTCCCTTGCTGCAGCCTGTTGCTTTGCCAAATAACTCTGCCATCACTTCCCGTGCTGGCACTCCTGCACTTAAGGCATGGACGTGGTCACGATAGGTGCTACTAACAAAGTCTTCACCATTACGCAACGCTTTGATGACTCCTGTTGAGACTGCCTCTTGACCGTTGTAGAGGTGGACAAAACCAAACATTTTGCCCCGATAGTACATTTCAGCACATTTGTCCTCAAACAAGCGCCCGAGCATCATATCCTCGTAAAGGAGTAATCCTTCTGCGCTGGTAATGGGTTTGTAATCCTCTACTTTAGGTAAAGTTCTTTCCTGAGCCATTAATTTGTCCTATACTTGTCCCAACACTATACTGGCATTTAGCCAAACTACTTGTTTAGCCAATTTAAGCAAAGCTATTATAAAGTTTCACTCAAGCCTACAGGATTTATCTTCCAGAATTTATCTTCTAGGTCAAGCCTAGAGGGAATAGTTAGCTCAAGTTGAATTGAATTAAAATCACACTACTGCTTTACTGTTTACTTTAATTAAAGTTAATAAAAGAAGATGCTCCACCCTAGTTGCTAGAATTAATAGTGTTTAGGGACTCGACAAAACCGGTTAGCTGCGATACTGTGTCTTTTAAAGTTACAGATAAATAGCTATAGCCAGTTTAGGGAGTACGATATGGGCTATCATCAACTCATTCAGTTGCTCGAAAAGCTGGGGAAGTGAACCGTGCGCATTCCGCTCGATTACTACCGCATATTAGGATTGCCGATTCAGGCTACAGCCCAACAGCTCAGCCAAGCCTATCGTGATCGTACCTTACAACTACCGCGCCGAGAATATTCGGAAGCAGCAATAGCCTCTCGTAAAACTCTCCTTGAAAAAGCCTACGGGGTTTTGAGTGACCCCGAAACAAGAGAGGAGTATGATGCTGGCTTGATTGCCAAAGCTTATCAACTCCAAGAGCAACACCCATCAGTGGCGGGTGCTCCTGGTACTAATCAAACAGTAACAGGTGAAACCGTCGAAGCTCACACTCCCACCATTGAAATTGATAACGACCAATTACTCGGAAGCTTACTGATTCTTCAAGAACTTGGGGAATACGAACTGATTATAAAACTGGCGCAACCGTTACTGGAAAAAGGTAACAGCGTTGGATTAAGTCAGGGGAAATTGGGGGATCCCCAACTTGTTCGACCCGACGTAGTTTTGACCTTAGCTATAGCCTGCTTAGAGCTAGGTCGAGAGGAATGGCAGCAAGGGGAGTATGAAAACGCAGCTATGTCCCTAGAAACTGGACAACAATTACTCCTACAAGAAGGCTTATTTCCGAGTGTTCGAGGGGAAATCCAGGCAGACCTCTATAAACTTCGCCCTTATCGGATTTTAGAATTATTAGCCCTGCCAGAAGAAAAAGCCATTGAGCGTCGCAAAGGCTTGCGGTTGCTCCAAGAAATGTTACAGGAGCGCCGAGGGATTGATGGCACTGGTAATGACCAATCTGGTTTAGGGATTGATGACTTTCTTCGCTTTATCCAACAGTTACGAGGCTATCTTACCTCCAACCAACAGCAAACCTTATTTGAAGCTGAAGCACGACGTCCTTCAGCTGTTGCTACATACCTAGCTGTTTACGCATTACTAGCAAGGGGATTTGCCCACAGAGAACCGGCTTTGATTGCTCGTGCCAAGAAAATGCTGATGCGTTTGGGGAAGCGGCAGGATGTTCACTTAGAACAAGGGGTGTGTGCTCTGCTTCTGGGCCAAACGGAAGAAGCCAGTCGTGCCTTGGAACTGAGCCAGGAATACGAAGCCCTAGCTTTCATTCGGGAACATTCTCAAAATTCCCCAGACTTATTGCCAGGATTATGCCTGTACGGAGAGCGTTGGCTACAAGAATCGGTATTTCCCCACTTCCGGGATCTGGCCAATCAGAAGGTTTCTTTGAAGCAATACTTTGCTGATGAGCAAGTACAAGCCTATCTAGAAAATTTACCAGATTCATCTGAGCAAACTAGCAATCAGTGGACGGTTGTACCTTCCCAAACAACCACCTATGCAACGGTAGGCTCTTCTAAAACCATCCTGGGGCAAGATAGACTAAGCAATGGCCAAGGCTCACAGACAACGGCAGAACCAGTAACGGTGGGATCAAGGTGGCCAAGTGGGGCGTTGGCAAACGGTGTTAGTCAAAACGGGGTCAATAGCGATCGCTTAACCACTAATGGGGTATCAACTTTGCCTACAGGTCAAGGGATATCACACTCATCAAATGGCTCAGAACCACAAACCTCTCAGGACTTAGAGTCAAACACAACAGGCTTGCGGAGTCATGGACGGCGTCGTAGGCGTCAGTCCTTAGGTAGCTTTCTGGGTGGGGGCAAGTCAGGCAAAACCCTGGATAGTCAAAATTCAACCACCTCAAGTGGGTGGTCTAGAAGCGCTTCTTTGGTCAAAGACTCCTCAAGTCAGCGGAGCAGTCTGAATCATTCATCCCCTGATCGTCTTGAACATTCACCAGAGCGATTCAAACCAGGGGCTAAACTAAGACGTCTGATTTTCCTGAGTCTTTTAGGTTTGCTAGGACTGGGCATCCTGCTGATTTTGCTCAATAAAGCTCTTAAAAGTTTTTCAAAACCACCCTTAGAGGGAGAACAACTTTTTGTGCAGCTTGACCAACCTCCAGTCCCAATTCCTCCTAGCGGCAGTGGGCTCATTGCTCCGAGTGGTCCTCTAAATCAAGAAACGGCTCAGCAAGTCATCGAAACTTGGCTAAACACTAAGAAAGTTGCCTTTGGACCAAAACATGAGGTAGGGCAACTTAATAAAATCTTAGCTGAGCCAGCTCTGTCTGTCTGGCTCAAAAGTGCTAAAGCGGCTAAAACCAATAACTCTTACCGGATCTACAAGCACAGCGTCAAAATTAACTCAGTTGAGACTAACACATCGAATCCTAATCAAGCTGTGATAGATGCTGCGGTCAAGGAGCAAGCAAAGGTATATCAAGATGGTATGCTGAGTCCGGCAGCTTCGAGTAATGACAACTTAAGAGTCAAGTATGAGTTAGTACGCCAAGGGGGTCAGTGGCTAATTAAAGGTTGGATGGTAAGATAAGTGACAGCTCCCACACTGAACTCAAAGAGTCAGTGTGGGCAACAAGCGCCAATCCAGCTATTGCTTAGGAGGCGCTGGGCTTTAAGAACGGACTGCCCTCTCTTGATGCAGTCGCTCATGGGGGAAACCACGGCAGTCGCTCATGGGGGAGACCCCCAAGACTGCGCTGCCTCCCCAAGACCGCGCTGCATCGCTGCCGCTCTGTTTTTTTGGTTTTTTGTTTAATAATGTTTGATCAACTTTCCAGCATTTATGGCCTTTGGCCACGCTACGCGAACGGCTTTGAAAGTCAGTATTTCGAGTATAACACATCGATTGGTCTTTGGTGGAAGACTCTGTGAAAAATTCATCCCTGGAGACGAAACCTGATTGTTAGTGGAGCCTTGTCTTGATGCAGTCGCTCATGGGGGAAACCACGGCAGTCGCTCATGGGGGAGACCCCCAAGACCGCGCTGCCTCCCCAAGACCGCGCTGCATCGCTAATCAAAAAGTTTTAACCCTTTTACGCATAACCGACTAACCATAAAGGCGACCCTATCCTTACGGTAACTTTAAACACTCATGCTGCGCATGTTCGTTGTGGGGCTTCTTTTGCCGGAAGCTAAAAATATATCTGACCAGTTAATTCCTGTCGAAAAGAAAAGGGAAAACTAATGATTATTCCTGTCTATGATTGATGATGCGATTAGCTTTGGCTTCCCACGCTTCGCTCACCGTTGATGAAAGTAGTCATATAGTGTTGCTTATCATCAAGGCTGAGAGATAAATGATTAATAAAGAATTTCAATGATAAGTAGATCAGAGTTTTATCCTTCTTGGCTACAGATCATTTATGGTTCCTAAGTTGATAATATTGATGACTGAAGTCCTAACTAGTGAGGAGTGATGTCACAGTTTCATGACATTTTGAGTCCCAGTTTTCTGACAAATGCGTGAATTTACCGAAAATCGGCTGATTTCACCCTTGACCTGACCAAAAAATTTCTTGTTATATATAGTTGCTCAGAGGATTCCATAAAAATGTGGCTTTGTTAGTATTTAACCAAATTATCGATGGCTGACTTTACCCTATTGTAGGTAGAAAAAATAACTGAAGTTTCGAATAAGCAGTAGACGGGTAATTTCCCTCAAGGCGCGCGCCTCCTAGGCCGCGAGCAATCCCTCGCGGCCTAGGGTCGGGCCTTGAAAATCTGGGAATCAAGAAGGATAAAAACTTTAGTCAGGTCTGACTTTAGGTAAGTTTCATAGCAAGCAAAACTTGTTTTAATTAGGTGTGCTTGACCCTTAGGTGCGCTCTTACCATTAAGAATTAAATTCACCACCGGTCCCACCTTAAGAATTAAATTCGCTCTTTGTGCGCGCCTCCTAGGCCGGGGAACCAGGCCACGGGTCACACCTCAAGATTGACATCAGTAATCTATCAGCCAACCTAACAACGTATAGAAAATAAATCATGGCAAAAGAAGGAACTCCCCTAGAAGAAATGACTTTACGGCAATTACGTAGAGTTGCCAGTGAATATAGTATATCTCGATACAGCAGAATGCGTAAAGCACGCTTATTGGCGGAAATTCAAGCAATAGAACGTCACAAAAGGTCTACCACTCCATCGCCGATAATTGAGGCACAAGCAAAGGACGAATCAAGCCAGTTTGAATTAGCTCAAGAAGAGCCGACTAGTGATAGTCTAGTTTCTGTTGATGAGGGATTAGCAGAGCTACCAGAAGGTTATGGTGAAAGCCGGATTGTCCTAATGCCTCGTGATCCACATTGGTCTTATGCTTATTGGGATATTCCGAATGAACATAAAAAAGAACTGCGCTCTCAGGGAGGTCAACAACTCGCTCTAAGGCTCTATGATGTTACTGCAATCAAACTCGATGATCAAAGTCCTCATAGTATCCAAGAATATCCCTGTGATGAGCTAGCGCGAGAATGGTATCTACCCATGCCAGTTAGCGATCGCGACTATGTAGTTGAGATTGGTTATCGCTGTGAAGATGGTCAATGGCTAGTTCTGGCCCGTTCAGCACCTATCCATGCCCCCCCAGCCTATCCCTCTAAATGGATGGAAGACCAATTCATCACGGTCAACTGGAATGATAATTTACAGGGTAAGACTGTCCTAAAACTTCTGCCACCTAGCCAAACAGCTAATGGGAGTAGCTCGGAAATGCCTAATCCCCCTATCTATGGCGAAATCTTTGGCATAACTCCATCTGGGGAATCTCAGGCAGTAGCTGGTTCTGTTTATAGTTCTATGCAGCAAGTTCCAAGGTCAGCAATAACTTCCAATGCTTTCCCTTCGGGTATTGGTAAGTGGGTTTCTCCAAACATGTCGGGAGCTGGTTTGAGGGATTCTGCTCCCCCCGCTCCTTCTCCGGAATTGTTGTTAGTGGCAGATGCGGATCTAGTTATCCATGGTACCACTGATCCTGATGCTTCCGTTACTATTGATGGACTTCCGGTCAAGATTAACCCAGATGGTACCTTCCGTTTCCAGATGTCTTTGCAGGATGCTCTGATTGACTACCCAATCATGGCCGTCTCAGCGAATGGCAAGCAAACTTGCTCAATTCATATGAAGTTCATCCGCGAGACGCCATCATCTCATACTGATATGGTGTTCAATTGAACAAAATTATTGACTGTAGTCCCCACCCATAATTTTCAGTGATATTTGATCAGTTGGGTGGGGTAAGCCAAATCAGCTTTTGCATGCGCGTTGCGTCAGCTTCTATGGTACGATCCCATTGGTATGCCAAAGACGATTTGGCTCTCGTTGCACGACCAAGTCCTGCCATCATCCAATTCCCAGTAAGGCGATCAGGATGATTGAACTGCTCTGTTACCATAACAAGTGCGGAAGAGCAGTAGATTAAGGCAGACGATTATTATAAATAAATATGCTATAATTAAATAATTTTATAGTTGTTTAGATAAATTGTATCAAAAGCTACAGTTTATCGACTAGTTTGTATAGCTATATAAGCAGGTGCACAAAATTAATTACACATTTACCAAAACTAAAACCTTTACATTGTAAGGGTTACAGAGATTGAGAGTAGGAAATTAATTTTGTGTAGGTACTTACTAACTATTGCTATATAGTTCAAGAACTAGTATTTCCGATACTTTTTAGCTACCAAAGTCTACCAAGATAAACTTTAGCCCGCCAATGCAAGCTGATTGCTCAGCCAGGGGGTATCTCCGCGCTTCACGAAGAAATATTCCTCGTGCGCCGTTAAATTTCTAGAACCAGATCCAATGTCACTACAAAACCCTTGGTTTTCGGGAAATTTTAATTAAGACAAGGTCGTGGCACTAAGATCATAGTTAAAGTATAGCAAATTACTTGAGGCTTTGGCAACCTTTGTGATACTTTTACCTACTGTTCACTAACCCCCAACACTAGCCAAGGGATTTTTTTGCCAAGAGTTAATAGGTGTGCTTGACCCATTAAGAATTGAATTCGCTGTTTGTGCGCACCTGTTAAATACACAAAGGTTAGACTGACACCGGAAAACCCACCACAGGGTCAGACAGGGTAGAGATTTTGATTATGGGTAATTAAACGAATTTGATATAAGCTATAACTGCGAGAGACGATGGTGATAGTTTTTTGGAATTTTTGAACTAATCAGGGTTAGGCTTTTTAGTGGCGTTTACGTTTGAACCATTCGTTGTCACCCAAAATCCCTAGATATCCCCACCTAAGGAGAATAAAAAACCCGATGCGCTCGAAGATCGGATTGCTTTGGCATCAGATGTTAATTCAAATTGTGCTTATAAAGTATTTCTTAAATAAATTAATATCAAATAAATTTACACCGTTGTATTTAATAATTGCCTGTAGCAATTGTAATGATGCCCTAGCAGTAACCCTAACCTCTTTGCCAAGCAATCATAGATCTCTAAGCACAAGTAACCTTCTGGTTAACCAGCAGGAGAAGAAAATCCCTCAGGAGTCAGGACAATTGGTTGATGGAAATTATCAAAATCAGATAGATGAACTATTACCGCCCATACTATCAGATTCAGAACGACCAATTCTACTAGAGAATAAACCCAATACACCGGCTAGACTAACTGCTTTTGATTCTCAAACTATTCAAGTTGATAAAATTGAAGTCATTGGCAGCACTATCTTTTCACCAGAGCAGTTTAAGCAGATCATACAACCTTATCAAGGACGCTCCCTGACTATTGAGCAACTAAGAGAAGTCGCGGATGCTATTACTACGGTTTACCTCAAGCAAGGCTATATTAACACTAGAGCAATTCTGGCCGAGCAAACCATTGACATTAACAAGGGCATTGTTACAATTCGTGTCCTAGAAGGGGGTATAGAAAAGATCGAAGTTGAAGGAACACGCCGCCTCAATGCCAACTATATCCGCAGCCGTGTCCAGTTAGGTACTGGAACACCATTCAATACTACTGATTTGGAAAACCAATTACGATTGTTACGGCTTGACCCAAAGTTGGAAAGTATAGAAGCCAGCCTGCGCAAAGGAACAAAAGTAGGACAGAGCATTCTGATTGTTCGTGTTGTGGAAGCTAATCCGTTCAAAGGCAGTGTATGGGTTGATAACTACTCACCTCCTAGTATTGGTTCTGAACGAATGAGCTTTAATCTTCGGCATCTCAACCTAACTGGCAATGGGGATGAAATTTCTTTCACTTATCGCCGTTCGACCACTGGGGGGTCTAATATTTTTGATATTGGCTATCGCTTTCCCCTCAATCCCCGAAATGGTACCTTAGAACTGCGAACAGTGATCGACCGTAATCGGGTGACTCAAGCACCATTCAATGTTTTTGATATTGAGGGAGAATCTGAGCTATATGAAATTCGATTTCGTCAGCCGTTGTACCGCACACCTCGGGAAGAATTTGCTCTGTCTCTAGGATTCAGCTACAGAGATGGTCAGACTTTTTTGGGTGATGAGCCTCTTGGGTTTGGCTTTGGTCCAGATCAAGATGGCTCGACTACCCTGAGCGTGATTAAGTTTGAACAAGAGTATCTACGTCGGGATTTGGAAGGAACTTGGTTTTTGCGATCGCTTTTGAGTCTCGGAACTGGCTGGTTTGATTCCACTATCAACCCCGATCCTATACCTGATGGGCGCTTTTTTCGCTGGGTAGGTCAAGTACAGCGGTTGCAGATTCTCTCAGAGGATAATTTCTTAATTATGGGAACCGAAGTTCAGCTTACCCCCAATAGCCTATTGCCTCCCCAACAATTTTTGCTTGGGGGTGGTCAATCCCTGAGGGGCTACCGTCAAAATATCAGAGCAGGGGACAATGGAGTACGATTCTCTGTTGAAGACCGTATCACTTTACATCGAGACGTAGACGATGACCCCGCATTACAACTAATTCCGTTTTTCGACATGGGTTATGTCTGGAATAACCCTGACAATCCTAATACGTTACCGTCACAACGCTTTTTAGCGGGTATTGGCTTAGGGCTAATTGTGCAGCCAGTGACAGGGCTTAATCTGCGACTTGACTATGGCATTCCTCTGGTTGATTTGGATGATCGCAGTAACAATGCCCAGGATGAGGGCTTCTACTTCAATGTTCGCTATCAATATTAATCAATCTAGCAATTATCTTTCCTCATGAGGTACAAATTTCTGGGTTTTAGGGAACAGGGAACAGCGGATATGGTAACAGGTAAAAGGGAGCTTCGGAGCTGCTAATAGGTAATAAGGTAAAAAACTATTTGTACCTCATAGGGATGATAAACCTTAGATTAAATTATTTCAACTCTGACGATCACCGTTAATAGTCAACCCTTGAGCTTCAACAGTAAATAAAACCTGATCAAATACGGACTAAATTACTAGGATTAGCGCCAACTGCCTATCTTTAGAATACAGAGTTTTAACAACAGATCTTCACTTGCTGCATCTGGTGCTATTTTGTTGCGCTAGATTCGATTATAGTCTTGGTTTCCAAACTCCCTAGGAAATTTTTATGATCGAATGAATATCATCTAAAAGCAAACATTCCCGGTGAATCCATTGACCCATTCTAATTTATTGCCTGACCCGTTAAAAGCGTGGTACACCCAATCTGTTGAAAATTCTCTAGCAGAATCCGGCTGTGACCCTCAAGTCGGTTTGACCTCTCAACAGGTATCACAGAGGTTGGAATACTATGGCTTAAATGAACTAGAGGAAAAAGCAAAGCGCAGTTCCTGGGCAATGTTCCTTGATCAATTCAAGGACATCATGCTGCTGATGCTGATTGCGGTAGCGATAGTTTCCGGGATTTTAGATCTGATCAATCTGCAACAAGCCTCAGAAAAGGCCAGTGAATTCCCCTTCAAAGATACGATTGCTATCCTCTCAATCGTGATTCTTAATGGCATCCTCGGGTATCTCCAGGAAAGCCGTGCTGAAAAAGCCCTAGCAGCCCTGAAAAGTATGGCATCGCCTAAGGTACGAGTGCTGCGGGATGGTCGTACCTTAGAGATAGATAGTCAACAGCTTGTGCCAGGGGACATCATGTTGCTGGAAGCTGGGGTACAAGTTGGAGCAGATGGTAGGCTGATCGAGGCATCGAATTTGCAGGTCAGAGAATCTGCACTGACTGGGGAAGCTAATGCTGTCAATAAAACCGTAGAGGTGGAGCTATCGGAAGATACTCCCATAGGCGATCGCATTAATTTAGTTTTTCAGGGAACTGAAGTTGTCCAAGGCAGAGGTAAAGTCCTAGTTACTGGTACTGGGATGAATACGGAACTGGGGAAAATTGCCCAGATGCTACAAGGGGTGGAAAGTGAACCGACACCTCTGCAACAGCGCATGTCTCAGCTGGGAAAAGTCTTGGTAACCGGTTCGCTGTTGCTAGTAGCACTAGTAATTATCATTGGCTTGGGCGTAAGCGGTTGGGACTTGAGTGTGTTCCAACAACTGGTAGAAGTTTCTTTAAGTATGGCAGTTGCTGTAGTTCCAGAAGGCTTGCCAGCGGTGGTGACTGTGACCTTAGCCCTAGGAACCCAGAGAATGGTAAGCCGTCATGCTCTAATCCGCAAACTACCAGCTGTGGAAACCTTAGGAAGTGTGACTACCATTTGTTCTGATAAAACTGGTACCCTGACCCAAAACAAAATGGTTGTGCAACGGGTGGATACCCTCAACACTAGTATTCAGGTGACTGGGAATGGTTATGAACCTGTAGGGGAATTTCTCCTAGACAATCAGCCCATTACTACAGAACAGTATCCTGAACTCGAACCCCTACTTCTAGCTTGTGCTCTGTGTAATGATGCCATCTTGCAGTATGAACAGGGGGAGTGGAAGATTTTAGGAGACCCCACAGAAGGAGCATTAATTGCTCTGGCTGCTAAAGGGGGTGTAGATAAGGAACCCCTGAATCAACAGTATTCTCGTGTGGATGAAATTCCCTTCTCTTCTGAGCGCAAGCGTATGAGTGTGATTTGTCAGTGGGATAGTTCTCCAGATAATTGTCAACCTGCTAACTTACCTGCTCAGCTACCCTACTCGAATTCCAAAGGCGAACAACCTTTACCAATAGGCCACCCTACGCGAACAACCGAGAACCCAGAACTGACAAGTTACATGATGTTGACCAAAGGGTCTCCAGAATTGGTGTTAGAGCATTGTACTTCATCAATACATAATGATGACAGAGCAGGAGGAACTCTAGGGTGTCAACCCTTGACAGAAGACCAGCGGCAACAGATTTTGGAACAGAATAACCAAATGGCAGGGGCTGGTTTGCGAGTGCTAGGTTTTGCCTATAACTCCCTAGATAGCTTATCAGCTCCAGAAGCAGACCATGAAACCTTAGAGCAAGGGTTGGTATGGTTGGGGTTAGTGGGAATGTTGGATGCTCCACGCCCAGAGGTACGAGAAGCAGTTCAGCTGTGCCGGAATGCTGGAATTCGTCCGATTATGATTACTGGAGACCACAAACTTACCGCTAAAGCGATTGCCCAGGATTTGGGAATTGCTAATCACGGTGATCAGGTACTGACTGGTCAGGAGTTACAAAAGCTCTCCCAGCTCGATCTAGAGGAACAGGTAGACCAAGTCAGCATTTATGCTCGTGTTGCTCCTGAACACAAACTCAGAATTGTTCAGGCACTCCAGGGTCGGGGTAAATTTGTTGCCATGACGGGAGATGGAGTGAATGATGCACCCGCTCTCAAGCAAGCTGACATTGGTATTGCTATGGGAATTACCGGAACCGATGTCAGTAAAGAAGCCAGCGATATGGTGCTGTTAGATGACAACTTTGCCACCATTGTTGCTGCCACAGAAGAAGGTCGGACAGTATATGACAATATTCGTCGCTTTATTAGATACATCCTGGGCAGTAACATCGGTGAGGTATTGACTATTGCCGCAGCCCCGATCATGGGACTACCAGATGTTCCTCTGACACCCTTACAAATTCTCTGGATGAACCTAGTCACTGATGGTTTACCCGCTCTTGCCCTAGCCGTGGAACCAGCAGAACCGGATGTGATGAAGCGATCGCCTTTTAGTCCTCGGGAAAGTATTTTTGCCAGAGGGTTGGGGTCTTATATGGTGCGCATTGGTATTGTTTTTGCCATTTTCAACATTACCTTAATGGCAATCGCCTACGGATACTTCCCTCACTGGAAGACAATGGTATTTACTACCCTATGTATTGCTCAAATGGGTCACGCCCTGGCAGTCCGCTCCAACAAACGCATTACTCTGGAATTAAACCCATTCTCTAACCCTTATTTGCTATTGGCAGTTACTGTAACTACTATCTTACAGCTGCTACTGGTTTATGTACCCTTTTTGCAAGATTTCTTTGGCACTGAACCTCTGACTATGATGGAATTTGCTGTCTGTCTTGGCTTTAGTACCTCACTATTTGTTTGGGTTGAGCTGGAGAAATTATTTATTCGTTGGTCTAGCAAGGGAAAAGCTGCAGATTAGCCGGTTGGGAGGTTGGGAGGTTGAAGGTTGGGAGGTTGAAGGTTGGGAGGTTGAAGGTTGGGAGGTTGAAGGTTGGGAGGTTGAAGGTTGTTCGCGTAGCGTGGCCTATTGGCCAAGGTTAGTAGGTTGTTCGCGTAGCGTGGCCGAAAGGTCAAGGTTGCAGCTTAAAGGTTCGACGGTTAGATATTTTTTTTAGTTCAGATCAGACTTCTCATCTTAAGGCTGTTAACCTATTAAGCTAGAACCTGCTAACTTTCAAGCAACTAATTTACCCTACAAGGGACGCCTTGGGCGAACAACCGATTAACCTTCAACCGATTAACCTTCAACCTGCTAACCTTGGCCAATAGGCCACGCTACGCGAACAACCTGCTAACCCCCAACCTACTAACCCCCAACCTGTAACCTTCATTGGATGTACCTTAAGAGCCTACACCTGCGACAGTTTCGTAACTACAAGGATTGCCTGGTCAACTTCGATGCTCCCAAGACAATTTTGCTGGGTAATAATGCTCAGGGAAAATCGAATCTACTAGAGGCAGTAGAGTTGCTCTCTACCCTCAAGAGTCATCGGTCAGCACGCGATCGCGAATTGGTCTTAGAAACTACTCCCATTGCTGAGATTCGGGCTACTCTAGAACGAACCTATGGTTCAGTAGAACTAGGATTAACCTTGCGCACTCAAGGACGACGTACTGTGGCTCTCAATCAAGAATCCTTACGTCGGCAGTTGGACTTTTTAGGTATTCTCAATGCGGTACAGTTTTCTAGCCTGGATTTAGAACTGGTGCGAGGAGCACCAGAGCGGCGTCGCGCCTGGCTCGATTCGATTCTGACTCAGCTCGAACCAATTTATGCTTACATTTTGCAGCAATATAACCAGGTATTGCGACAGCGCAATGCTTTGCTAAAAAAAATCCGTAAACTTCAACAAGAAGGGGAAGTTGATCCATCGGTATCCAAGCAGTACAATGCTGAGCTAGGGTTGTGGGATGCCCAACTGGCTACTGCTGGTTCACGAGTCACCCGCCGTCGAGAGAGAATGCTAAAACGGTTAGCTCCTATAGCCCAAGCATGGCACGCTAGTATTAGTGGCAAGACAGAGGTTTTGGATATTACCTATGCCCCTAATGTCAGTCTTTCCAAAGATGACCCTGATCTAGTCAAGCAGGCTTTTCTAGAGAAAATCCAACAGTACTCTATTCCTGAATTTCATCAAGGGAGAACCCTAGTCGGTCCTCACCGGGATGATGTACAGTTTACCATTAATCAGACCCCAGCCAAGTCCTATGGTTCTCAGGGTCAACAGCGAACGTTAGTATTAGCGCTCAAGTTAGCAGAATTGAAGCTGATTGAAGAGGTGGTGGGAGAGCCACCTCTGTTGTTACTCGATGATGTATTAGCTGAACTAGACCTGAATCGGCAAAATTTATTGTTGGATGCTATTCAAGACCGGTTTCAGACTTTAATTACTACTACTCACTTGGGAGCCTTTGATTCCCAATGGCTGAATTCGTCTCAGATTCTTTCAGTGCAAGCAGGACAGATTAAAAGATTGCAAGCTTAATGGTTGATGGTTGATGGTTAATGATTGATCGAGTACACTAATTTTTACCGTTCCAACTAGAAGTCATAGTAATCGCCAATTTGAATATATATTACACTAAAATTACCAATTTGATCACATACCTAGCTTAACAAATTTATCGTTTTTAATAACAATTATTAACGCGATCGCTACCCCATAAAATAAGAGCAATAAAATACCTCTGCTGCACAACAATACTATCCACATATTTTGGAATACTTACTCGAACAAAAAAAACGGCTATAAGGACGTTGCTGAATTAATCAATGAATGCCCAATTATCTATTTTTTTTAGCATTTTACAAGATTCCTATGTTGAATAAAATCCTCATAGAGAAGCTTAATTAGTAAATTTATGCCGCTTTATTGACAACTTATTAGGTTATTTCGTGTGAAGTGGCAGTTTGCTACCTTCCCTAATGACAATCACAAAATTAGTCAGTAGTCAGGATTAATTATTAGACTTCACCTACATGCAAACCCAGGGCTGTTTCATTCTCGCCAAAAATAGATGGGGAGATGGGGAGATGGGGAGATGGGGAGTATTGGAGCGCGATATGTCGGAATTTTGGCCAAATTTATCTAACCCTCCTCTTTGACCTCATCACGAATTGTTAGTCATTGGAGTTGCTTCCTCCCAACTAATTTGTCAGATTTTAATGACTAAATTGGCGGATTTTTCGGGAAATTTTAGTTGATTTCCCTATCCCCCTATCCCCCTATCCCCCTATCTCCTTTTCTCGTTAACTTATTAAAGTTTGAAACAGCCCTGCCCCCACGTAGGCCCTGTTGCCCGCTACCGCTACTTTTGTGGCATCATAAAGATTATCTTTATTACCGACATTGCTAATCAGATTGGGAGCTGTCGGGTTGCTCACATCGATAATGTACAGCCCTAAATTCCTAGCAGCCACGTAGGCCGTGTTGCCCGCTACCGCTACTCCTTGGGGAGTGCCCGGGAGATAGAGACGGCCAAGGCGGCTGGGATCTGTCGGGTCGCTCACATCGATAATTTGCAGCCCGTATTGGATATCAGCCAGGTAGGCCGTGTTGCCCGCGATCGCTACTTGATAGGTATTGAAAGGTTGACCTAATCCTAAGGCCGGGTCCGGAGTATCGAAACTGCCAATTATTTTGGGATCTGTATTTGTGGGCTCCTCGGCCAGGGCGAGCTGGGCAACCTCCACCGCACCCATCGTCAGTTCCGACGAAGGATAAGAAATAGTATTTAACGGTTCGGTTGCCTGTGCTGGACTGACTGCCACACTTACCCACATCAAAGTGGTAAGTATAAAACTCAGCAGTTGACGTGCCTTAAGGGCAAGAGGGTCAATTTGCCAATTTTTCATTGTTTTTTTCCAAATTAGGTGATTTGTGATCCGCGA
Source organism: Moorena producens PAL-8-15-08-1 (assembly GCF_001767235.1). Classification (GTDB taxonomy): domain Bacteria; phylum Cyanobacteriota; class Cyanobacteriia; order Cyanobacteriales; family Coleofasciculaceae; genus Moorena; species Moorena producens_A. Next base: position 5,040,538 of record NZ_CP017599.1, on the reverse strand, counting down.
AAGTACCCTTTGAAAGGGTATGCTCAAAACCCACCATTAATCAACAATCTTCCATGTTCCAGTTCCTTCGCCTGCCTGGTTCGGTTCTGGATCTGTGACAACGCTGAGCTTAGTTGTTGAACCACAAGTCACTATGCGATCCACATTTAGATAAGTCTGAACAACAGACCATTGGTTTTTTAGATAAATTAGATCATCAACGGATACAGGAGTTCCCTCAGATGCTCCCGTGACGGATTCAATTTTCCAGATCCCAGTTCCTTGCTTAGCCCGATCCGGTGTTTCATCTGTGACAACGCTGTATTTAGTTGTTGACGAACAAGCCTCTAGACCACATGTATCTAGATAACTCTTACTCTCAGATTGGTTGTGCAGGTAAACCAGGTCACCAACGGATACAGGAGTTCCGGTAGATGCTCCGGTGACAGACTCAATTTTCCATGTCCCAGTTCCAACTCCTGCCTGATCTGGTTCAGCATCTGCAAAGACGCTGAGTTTAGTTGTTGGCATACAATAAGTTTCGCCACATGCATCGAGATAAGTATGAACCAAAGGCCATTGATTTTCTAGGTGGTAAGACTCACCATACTTGACACCGTTGTCTTCCCTAACGGTGAAACTAGAACGAGTTTGAACGGTATAGCCACCTGTAGCCCAGTTAAAGTATCCACGCACCTGATAATCGCCGACAGTAAGACCACGAAATGTATGGGTACCACTCTGAGCCCCTTGAGTGTAAAAGTATTCGTTGTAGTTCTTATCTGGATAATCAGCAGGCGCAACACTAATCCAGTCATTCTTATTACCCGGAAAGTTGGAGTATTATACCACGATCGACTCATTGGGAGCATAATTACTCTTTTGAGTCTCAGCTATGGCTTTGTTTGCTGCAATGGCGGGCTGTACCACCATTGTGAGCACCAACACTATCATCATCACAAAAGCTTGCAAGCTTCTTTGTAAAGTTCGTTTCACTATTTTTTTTCTCCTTCCTACAGTTTAGAGACTTGCTGGAAATTAGCTCTGTTAGGGTCAAATGCCCTCACTAGTGAGATTATTCCCAGGGCTATTTCATTCTAAATTACAATATTTTATGCATTGACGAGGATACGTCGTTTCAGCCTTCGATAATTCAGGTATGGGATGCCTGAAAGCCTCTAAACTAGTTACCTAGATCCAGAATGAAATAGCCCTGCATGCAAACCTTTATAATTAACCTCACCTAGAGAGCATTACGATAATCTTGGTTGTTGACATTACCTTGATTGTGTTGGACGATTATATTTCTCCCAAGGGTGTACTCGTAGCAGATCGGGTTTATAATAGACATCTCCATAATACCATAAAATCCTAAAAATAGAGTATAATGGAAATAATTATTCATAGATAATATGTAAAAATGAGCAATTATACTTGGGAATATATTCAAAAACATCCTAAACAAACAAAAAGGCTATTAGGAATTAATTATGAGCAATTAATAAAACTGATAGAGCAAGGAAAGCTTATAGCTAAATAAAAACAACAAGATAATGAAAAAAATAAAATTAGACTTATTAAAGCAGGAGGTGGTAATCATCCAAAATTATCTGAGGAAGAACAAATAATTTTGATGTTAGTTTATCTGAGGCATAACTTAAGTTTTCAAATTTTAGGTTTGCTTTTTCAAGTAAGCGAGTCAACGGCTCATAACTTATTTACTTATTGGCAAAAAATATTTCAAGAAGCTTTACCACCAAGTCTGTTAGAACAAGTAAAAAAGTTTCCAGAAGAAGTAGAACAGATTCGGGAAGGATTAAGCAACCATGAATTGATAGTAGATAGTTCAGAGCAAGTCATCGAGAGACCTTTGGCCGTAGGCCACGCTACGCGAACAGACTACCAAACTCAAAAAAAGTATTATTCAGGTAAACAAAAAAGACATACTTTAAAAAGTCAGTTTATTGTGTTACCAAAAGGAAAGGACATTATTGATGTAGTTGTGGGAAAACCTGGACCCATGAGTGATATTAAAATATGTCGCCAAACCTTAAATAGATTTGATGACCAGCAAGTTTTTAGTGGAGATAAAGCTTATATCCGAGAATCCCAAATAATTACTCCATCTAAAAAGCCTAAGAAAGGAAAATTAACTGATTCACAGAAAGCCGATAATAAACTTTTATCAAAATCGAGAATTTTCGTAGAGCATTTGATCAGAATAGTAAAAATATTTAAAATTTTTCAAGAAAGATTTCGCTTAAATAAGAAGCGTTATGAATCGGTAATATTAACCGTTTGTGGCTTAGTAATATTAAGAATTGGCTCTCTAATTTTAGAAGTAATAGAATACCCTGAATATGGTCAAAAAATTGACATTGTAATGACTCATAGTTTTACTCCAAATTTGGATAATGAGACTCCAAAAACTCATGAAATCGTTTCTCTGGCTCAAGTTTGAATCAGTTATTGATCCCCTTAGGTTGATTGCTGTGACTTGATTACAGATTATTGGAGATGTCTAATTGATAATTATAATTATAGTATTAAATATTGCTAAAAACATTGTAAAGAAAATTGGTATCTTCTCTGCAACCATTCAGATACATGATACTTTATTACATACTCTCTGAAAAATCAGCAAAAAATTAACATTTGACACTGCTTTTAACTTATTGTAATGCATTTCGAGCCTAGTGGAATCAACACCCAAGCTCTTTGGCAAGACTAGAAAGTTTTAGGTTTTTTTAACCTTTTTGATCATTAATTATCAATTACATATATTCAGGAGATACCACATGAGTACAACCTGGGGGGGCGACAAGCGCCCTGTAACCCTTGATATATCTTAAATTGAGCAAATTATGGTAAAAAAAGATAGGTCATAACTTGTCAATACGACCTATCAATTTAAAATGCTACCAAAATTATATCAAAAACATCTAAAAAATCTACTTTGTGAATCTCAATTATTGTTTTTTTACCTTATCATAATAATTATACAAGACACCAAAAATATAAAACTTGAAAAAATCGCAGAGTCACTCCCTTTACCCATTCAATTTCACTCACGACGTAAAAAACTACAGAGATTTTTGTCTTTGCCAGTATTTGATGTCAAATATTTGTGGTTTCCAATTATTCAAGAATGGATAAATCAAACATTTCCTAAAGAGAAAATAATCTATTTAGCTATCGATAGAACTAATTGGAAGGACAAAAATTTATTGATGATTAGTCTAATTTATAAAAATCGAGCAATCCCAATTTATTTTGAACTTATTTCAAAACTTGGTTCAAGTAATTTTTCAGAGCAACAACAAATAATATCAACTATTATAGGGCTATTTAATGGCTATGATGTTGTCATTTTGGGTGACCGGGAATTTTGTTCAGTTAAATTGGCTGAGTGGCTAGATAAACAAGGTTTTAAGTTTTGTTTAAGACTTAGAGAAAACGAGCAAATTGAGCTCAAAAATCAGGGGTGGATTTCCTTGAAAAACTCGGGATTGAAACCAGGAATTTCGTTATTTTTTGAAAAGGTTAAAGTCACCAAAACTAAACAAGTATCAGGATTTAGTATTGCCTGTAAATGGAAGAAAAGTTATCGAAATTCAGTAACAAAAGAAGGTTGGTTTATTCTAACAAATATGAGCGAAGTATCTGAAGCAATATCCGCTTATAAAAAACGTTTTGATATTGAAGAGATGTTCCGAGATTATAAAAGTGGTGGATATAATAGCGATGCAGCGCGGTCTTGGGGGTTTCCCCCATGAGCGACTGCATCAAGACATGGAAGGCAGTAATGTTGTCGGCGAACGCTTTATATCTTTAGTTATTATAATCTCTTTTGCTTACTTGATTGCAACTATTCAGGGAGAAATAATTAATAAAAAAGGAGTTCAGAACTATGTAGCTAGAGTCAAAGAATATGGGCGATCAACTAAAAGACATAGTAATTTTTATATTGGAATGTATGCTCAAAAATGGATTAATATTAGGTCGCAATGTTGGGAATTAGTTGATAAGTTAATGCGTTTAAGTCGTCATAAGCTCGATAATTATTTACGAGGTATGAGAGCTATGAAGCTTATACAGTCTACTTTTTAGCTCTCATGTCGCCCCCCCAGGAGTACAACACCAGATCAAACCGCAGATGCACGGAACCGTGTCATTGAATCCGCCAAGCGATTAGGGGTTCAACTCAATGAACAAGAATTGGAACGATGGATGAATTCCATTACCGAAACCACAGAGGGCAGCGATATTGTTGTCGATGAAAAGACAGGGGTTTTCGGTCACAAAGTCAGCATGTTGGATTTTGACCCGAAAGACCTGGAGCGTTTTCGCACCATTGGTAAAATTGTCGAATTTGACGATGTTCCTGGTGTTGTAGAAACTGCTTTAGCCCTCTCTGGTTCAGCAGCTCAATCCAAGGTTTAAACTCACCCTGGAGACTGTGATTACTTCGAGCGAGTGAATATCATTGCCCCCACCAAGGCTGAAGCTTGCCAGATTCTTGCCCGAATTATGCGTGAGAAAGCAATCAATAGCCTGTCGGGTGACAATTTTCAATTCATTGAACTGAAATTTGGTAGCTATCCTCAAGACGTTATCTGCAACGAACGCCCCTGTAGCAAAGGTTCACCGATCGCCTGGTCCCGTGACGAAGTTGTGGCTGAAAAGATCGAAGCCAGTGACTCTGAAGGGAATCCTGTCATGATCACCTGGGATTCTGTAGCGGACGATCCCGGTTGGTGTAAGCTCGACTGGGTAATTTCTGATCCAGTGCGCGGTCAATTAGCCAATGCTAGCAACATGTTGGATGTCACCTGGGAAGCTCCGGATGGTACAATCACTCCCTTAGATGGCTATCTGGACGCTTATTTCCAAGAGGTTTACCTGGATGCCGAATCTGCCCCCATCTTTAACAAACTGGTGAAGCAGGTTTCCAGCGATGTGATGGATGATTACGTCACGGCATTGCAAGACCAAGTTAAAAAATATGTTAAGGAAGATCATCTCAACTATGGCAAAGCTGCCAAACGCTTGTATAATATATTCCGGCTGAATGGGCAGTATGAAGAAGCTGCCTTCCTCCGGGAACTTTTTGATGAACCTGCGGCATTACTTTATCAAGTCCACGCTTTAGTAGGAACTGTTCAAGAAGCTACCGAACAAAATGCTTCTTTTGATATCGACCATATTCTCGATCAGACTGATGAATTGATTCTGGCAGTTATCAAGGTTTTGGAAGGGGAAGAGGAGTTGGAGATCGTTCGTCCTCTCCTACGTTTATCCCGCTGTATCAGTCGTCAAGAGGAGGGGGTTCCCCTCGGTCCCCAGGTCAAAGTAATCCAATCAGAAATTATGAATATTGTCAACAATTTCTTCTACGAAAAGATGACAGCACTACCTGCAATTAAGGCTTATATTGAGGGTCTCAATACTTGATCCTGACCCTCACTATACTCACCGTCGCTGCCCCTATCCCTTGACCTACCAAGCCAGCTAAATCAATGTTCACGCTGTAAGTTGTTTTGTAAGAGATTGCAAAATAACTTACCTTGTTGAATGGCATCATCAAGAGCAACATGGGTCAAGGGAATGTCCTCTAACCACTCAGGCGGTAGGTTTTTCTTCCCTGACTCGCTATAGTTTCGTTTTAGGAATGCCATGGCATAGGAGCGGATATCTAGTGCCGAATGCTTATAGGGACTATCCCCCACAAAGTTGATCAAATACCAATAGACAAACATAAAATCGAAGGTGGCTGGATAGGCCACAAAGACCGGTTTACCCGGTAATGCTTGTAGCCAAGCGTGATATGCCTGCATCACTTGTGCCGGGGGCTTGGGGTTGACTCGTGAGGCTTCCCAAGCTTCAGGGTTTTCTGACCACCATCTCATGGTGTTGGGATGACCTTGTGCCCCCGGCAAGGGTTCTAGGTTAGCGGTAAAGGTAGCGATTAATTCTTTGTCTGCCCTGAAAGCTGCCGAGCCAATGCTGAGCATGGAGTGAGGTCCAGGGATAGGACCATCGGTTTCAATATCCGTGCTGACGTAGATTTCGATTGTCATTGGTTTGCCTATATCAAATATTAACAGGATATTGTTATGACCTTAACATCTAAGAAAATTTAGGAAAAAATATTGGTAGTAATGCATACTAAGGATTGAATCAGAACTGTTGAATCTTGAAAACTTATAAAACTTATGGGGTGTTGCTAACCCGCAACAATTCTTCTCGTTATCTGCTGTCACCTTGGGTTAATGTTAAATGCAGCCTACTGTTGACTTCTGACTGGAATAATGACTTTCTCATCCTTAACTGTTTCCCTCAAACCTGAAATCACCCTCACCCCTGTTGACGGCAATATTCTGCTCCAATCTTCAAGCCGCAAGCTAACATTTCATCAACCGGAACCGGGATTAAAAATTGCTCTAGATGCTCTGAAACAGGGAACCCACACCCCCGGGCAACTTCAAACCTTAGTCCTAGAAACCGATGGCACACAAGTCCGGGAAAAGTTCGATGCTTACCTGAATCGTCTGATCGAACTGGGCTGGATCTGTCACGCTATCCCCCCCTCATCTCCTGAGCTTTCTCCCCTTGCGATCGCTATTCCCATGGTAGGGGATTATTACTTCGATTGTCCTGAGATTGATTGGGATGCGATCGCATTTACCCTCTCTCGCTTCGCCTATCTCCATCAAGTCGAAGGGGAAATGGTATTAGAGTCTCCCCTTACCAAAAGTAAGATTAAATTTTCAGACTGGCTGGGTCCTGCCTTAGTGAGTCAGTTATCTCAACCCCAAACCGCTGCCAGCTTAAGTCAGGAAATTCCTGGAATTACAGAAGAGATTGCCCAACAGTTTATCAGTTTACTGTTTGCGGCTCAGATGTTGTCTGCATCCTTTGCCAGTCCTGTTGAAGAAGATGAAGAGGTTGAGAGCGAAGAAGCAACTCCACCTTTAGTGTTTTGGGAATTTCACGATTTACTGTTCCATTCCCGCAGTCGCCTCGGTAGACATAATAATCCCTTGGGTGGCATATTTCCCTATGTCGGTAAAATTGACCCCTTGCCTGGGGTGAAGCCATTGATGAGCGATGTGGTGATTCCCTTGGCAAAACCAAACTTAGAGGAACTCAATCAAACCGATATGCCCTTGAGTCAGGCATTAGAAACTCGCCGTTCGATCCGGCGATATGACGAAACCCCGATCACCCTTGAACAATTAGGACAGTTTCTCTACCGTTGCGCCAGGGTGAAAAAACTCTTCGATACAGAACGGGGAGAGGTCAGTAACCGTCCCTATCCCGGTGGAGGTGCGATTTATGAATTAGAAATTTATCCCGTGGTTAACGCTTGCCAAGGATTAGAACAGGGATTATATAACTATCACCCCTTAGACCATGTGTTGTGTCAAGTCTCAGCATGGACCGCAGAAACGGAAGCATTAGTTCAGGATGTCTGGTTTGCCAGCGCTCAACATGATCAGCCCCAGGTTGTATTTGTTATTACCGCCCGCTTCGGACGAATGTTTTGGAAATATCAATCCATGGCCTATGCAGCAATTTTGAAACACGTTGGAGTCATGTATCAAACCTTCTATCTGGTTGCCACCAGTATGAATTTAGCTCCCTGCGGAATTGGAGCAGGTAATTCTGATCTATTTCAAAAAGCCACTGGAATTGACTACTATGAAGAGTCTTCTGTCGGGGAATTTATGTTAGCTTCTGTTCCAGTTAAACCTTAATAAAAACTATAGCCCTGGGCCGTTGGAAATAGCTTGTAGGGTGGGCAAAAACACTTTGGTTTTTTTGAGTATTCTAGATTATAGAACTTTGCCCACCCTACTATAGCCCTGGACTATAGTATTTCGATTTAATTTGGTAAAGGCAAAAGGCAAAAGGCAAGAGGCAAGAGGCAAGAGGCAAGAGGCAAGAGATAAGAGGTCATCTTGATTTGGTAAAGGCAAAAGGCAAGAGGCAAGAGGCAAGAGATAAGAGGTGATCAAGAAGCTTTGAGGGTGCTCAAAAACAGTTTGGTTTTTTGATTATTCCAGATGATAGCGTTTATCGCAGTTATGAGGTAAAGCTTTATTTGAGGCTGATTTCTTTAAACCCCTCTTGAATATTGCCTTTTGCCGTTAACATTCAGCAGTCAGCGGTCAGCAGTCAGCGGTCAGCTATAATGCCTAATGCTTAAAATAAACATCGAACAGGATAATTTAATCGAGATTTGACGGAATTGAAAGTTTGGGGATTTGCCCATCTAAGCATATGCTGATAGCTGATAGCTGATAGCTGATAGCTTGCCTTTTGCCTTAAAAGCATAAGATTTGTCCTCAAAGGTCGCTAAAAGTTGCTATATATAACTTTGCCCATCCTAATCTAATTGATATTTTTTTTACAGGCAAGTGCCTAAATATTAAGTTTTGTGGCTATATCAGTTTTCTATACCACTGGACATAGTATGTTAACGAATGGCTTAACAATCCAAAATTAGTTTGGGATTCAATGTCTGAAATTGCTAAAATCCCAGGAATACAGGGACTTTGGGAAAAAACAAAAGGGGACTCCCAAGTTGTTGTTGCAGTTCTAGATGGGGTTGTTGACCAGGCTCATCCTTGTTTTGATGGGGCTAGGCTAAAGCGGTTGCCAACGTTAGTTCAGGGAGAGGCACACCCGAGTGGGAGGATGTCGAGCCATGGGACTCATGTTGCCAGTCTGATTTTGGGTCAGCATGGTTCTCCCGTGCAGGGGATTGCCCCAAACTGCCAGGGGTTAGTCATACCTGTGTTCGCCGATGAAGGTCGCCGCCTCTCCCAACTGGATTTGTCTCGTGCCATTGAACAGGCCGTTAATGCCGGAGCGCATATTATCAATATCAGCGGCGGACAACTGACTGACTATGGCGAAGCAGAAGACTGGCTCCAACAGGCTGTCCGTCTGTGTCGAGACAATAATGTATTAATTGTGGCGGCTGCGGGCAATGACGGGTGTGAGTGTTTACACGTTCCCGCTGCCCTTCCGGCTGTCCTAGCAGTGGGAGCCACGGATGGCCAGGGACAACCCCTAGAACTGAGTAATTGGGGTCAAACCTATCAAAACCAAGGGATTCTGGCTCCGGGAGAGAATATTCTGGGAGCTAAACCCGGAGGTGGTACAGTCAGACTCAGTGGCACCAGCTTTGCCACCCCCATTGTCAGTGGAGTTGCGGCACTTTTGCTGAGTCTGCAACGGCAACGGGGTGAAGAACCTGACCCCCAAAAAGTTCGTACTGCTTTGCTAAAAACAGCCCTACCCTGTAACCTACCGGAAAACGATCAGCGTCCTCGTTGTTTGGTGGGTGAGGTTAATATTGCTGGGGCGTTTACTGATTTAACAGGAGAAACCATGTCTGAATCCGAAGAACTCTCAACCGTTGAAGCATCGGGCTGTGGCTGTGACGGAACACTAGAAACCAGCCCCCAAGTGGCACTAAATGCTGAGGTAACTTCAGCCGTTACTCCCACAGAAGCTAAACCTGCCGTTGCGGCCTCCTCAACTGAGACAGCGGTAGCCCCTGCCCAACCGACTGAGGTTGCTGTTATTGCTTCTGAACCTCACTCTACACAAGCCCCGGTCACCGCGACCTCTGTATCCACATCAAATCACCAGATCTCTGCAATGTCCAACACTACTGCAAATGCGATTACCCCCAGCCAGCCCGTTCAAGCCAGTGGTGGCGATATAATTTATGTGATCGGAACCCTCGGTTACGACTTTGGCAGCGAAGCACGGCGCGACTCCTTCAAACAGTTGATGCCACCTTATGAGATTGAAGGGACTCAGGTGCCAGCAAATCCCTATGATGCCCGTCAGATGGTGGACTATCTGGAGGCAAATCTGTCGGAAGCCAAGTCCTTAATTTGGACGCTGAATATGGAATTGACTCCGATTTACGCCCTCGAACCTTCGGGGTCCTTTGCCAGAGATGTCTATGCTGCATTTCAGGAATTGCTCTCTGGGGAAGTACAAGCAGAAGATTCTGAGGAATACATTGAACGGGTCAGTATCCCTGGACGGTTAACAGGAAGAACGGTAAAACTGTTCTCTGGGCAAGTTGTTCCAGTGGTTGAACCGGTAAGTCCTCGTGGCATCTACGGTTGGAAGGTCAATACCCTGGTTTCTTCTGCTTTGGAAGCGGTGCGGGGTCAACAGGCAGAGGCAGATGATAATCAAATGCGGAAAAGCCTCAGCAGTTTCCTCAACCGGGTTTACTATGATCTCCGTAACTTAGGACAAACCTCTCAAGACCGGGCGCTGAATTTTGCGGCAACAAACGCTTTCCAAGCAGCTCAAACGTTCTCTGAAGCAGTAGCAGCGGGAATGGAATTAGATAGTATTGTAGTTCAGCGCAGTCCTTTCTGTCGGATGGATAGTGATTGTTGGGATGTGCAGTTGAAATTCTTTGACCCAGAAAACAACCGTCGAGCTAAGAAAGTCTTCCGGTTTACCATTGATGTTAGTGATTTAATTCCTGTGACTTTAGGCGAAGTTCGCTCTTGGTCTTCTCCTTATTAAGGAGATATGAAATTGAGATAAGGAAATTTTTTGATTTCCTTATCTATAGTGGAGGGAATAGGGAATAGGGAACAGGGAGCAGGGAGCAGGGAGCAGGGGATAAGAATTGACGCAAACGGTATGTTGAACCTCCCCAACCTAAGAGGATGGGGATTCCCAGGCACAACCAACTAAGTGGCTGTTCTCTCCATGGGCGTAACTTTCCCCCGCACCGGAGGTAGCTGGATAGGGTTAATCCCCAGTTTTTCAAGACCCCGAATTTTTATGTTTACTGCACCATTGATATCTGCGTCGTCGTAGTGACCACAATTGGTGCATACAAACTTTTCTTTTTTTCTGTTTTCTTTACTCGTGTGGTGACATTTTGGGCACCTCTGAGATGTGTGCTTGGGATTTATTTTTACAACTGGAATGCCTGACTTTGCAGCCACAACTTCGATTTTTTTAACCAGTTCACCCCAAGCGGCATTAGATATTGCACGATTCAGTCCTTTTTTGGCTGATTGACCGTTGCGGTCATATTCACCATTGTTATTGGGTTTAGGCTTGCAGCGAGCCTTCATCCCTTTGACATTTAAGTCTTCAAAGACAAGAGCATCAGCTTCATTTACTATCTTTTTTGCTGTTTCCCAGTGATAGGCATTTCGTTTATCGGTTATACGATCGTAAAGAGATGCAACTCTAGAGTAGGCTTTTCTTCTGTTTTTAGAACCTTTCTTTTTCTTACTAGCAGATCTTTGCCTTATTTTTAGACGCCTTTCTCTACGCTTAAATGGCAACCCTTGAGCCTGGTTTGATACTATCTCACCATCAGAAATGCTAACAAGCTTCTTTATACCTAAGTCACACCCTTTGACTCGATCAGGGGAAATTTCCTCTTTAGTCTTTACTGGTGGAGTTGGTACCGTTTTATCTTCAATTTGGAGACTCACGAACCATCCACGAGCCTTGCGTCGGACAGTGACAGATTTTAAAACAAACCCTTCGGGGATAGGACGGGAATTATGAAAACCCATCCAGCCAATACCAGGCAAGTAAATCCGGTCGCCATCTAACTTGACCTGCCCAGGAGAATATTTGAAGCTTCTGAATCTAGATCTTCTTTTAGGCTTAGGATATCCCGTTTCTCCTTTGAAAAACTTAGAGAAAGCTACATCTAGTTGTCTCAATGTCTGTTGCAAGACAGTTGAATTGATAGCTTTGTACCAAGGTCTCTCTTTCTTTAGTATGGGAAGATTCGAACTTTGAGCTTCATAAGCGTTTCTTCTAGGATTATTTTTGTGGTTTTTCCAGGGATAGCCAATTGAATGCGACTTACTAACAGAACAAGTTAATGGACACACCTCTCCCTTACTTTTTAGATCGCAGTAGTTACCCAGTCTAGGGGCTTTCGCTTGATCATAAGAATCGATTCTGTCTCTAAGTAGGTAGTTGTACTGTGAGCGCAACATATCTAGCCAGTTAGACATCGTGGCTTCTTGTTGTCGGCTAGGTTTGAGTTTGTTGGTGTATCCAAGCTGCATGATTCGACCTTTTTATCCGTGCTATATTGATTATAGCTTTTAGAAATACTGATGTCAATAGCATGACCAAAAAAACTGGACGACCTCCAATACATGGAGAGGCTAAAAAAGCACGCACTGTTAGGACTACGGAAGCTGCTTGGAATGGCTTGAAAAACATGGCAAGTAAGGCTGGCTTGACTCTATCGGAGTATTTGGAAGCCTTGGGAAAAACTGGCTTATTGCCATAGGTATTGCTTGAGGGAAAAATTCATCCCCATCCTAAGAGGAGTGGGGTATTCTTTTTCCCTCAAACTCCCTTATTCGATAAAAATACTAATGCTAAGCTGAGATCTTACACCAGTACAAAGTTTAAAATTGATCGGTTTCTCGTGGTCCGCTAGCACCGCCTTGATTAAGGAATAAGTTACCGGTGGCATCGTTTTGATAGATACAGCGAATTTCTGGTGTACCTTCAAGCACACCAGTGAAACCAAAAGTATTCATCCTGTTTTTGCATTCCCGGACCTGTTCCGATGAGATCAGCCTCCTCTGTTCTAGAATTGACCAGTTATTCCGACGTAAAACACACCCAGGTCGCATCTTGGGCTGGGTTACATACACATTAAAGGGATTGAGAGTCACGAAAACTTGCATATCCGTCACCATCGCACTGGCACCATACTGAATACAAAGCTCTGGGTTTGGTGCGCTGCGGTCAATTACTTCACGGGAGGCAACGTTTTCTGGGTTGAGAGTTGCACCAGAGCTAAAAGCAATACCAACCCCAAGTCCCAAGACAAAAACCCCACCAAGAATCGCTAAGGTTGTGTAATTAATTTCAGGTATCCCATTAGAACTGTTGGATTCACGTTTCATTGGATTGAATTAACGTAATTAACGTGTAGAATTTTCTGGGTCAAGATTTCCTGGGAGTAGTTGCTACTTGCCCCCTTCTTTCAGTATGCCAGGTACGCCAAGATTAATCCGGAGATCGGGAGCTGGGGAGATGGGAAGGTGGGGAGATGGGGAGCTGGGGAGCTGGGGAGATGGGGAGCTGGGGAGCTGGGGAGATGGGGAGATGGGGAGATGGGAAACATTCACTTTATAGGGAAAGTAAATTGTTGTCTTACCCCGACTCCCGACTCCCGACTCCCGACTCCCGACTCCCGACTCCCGACTCCCGATCACCCATTGCTGCTTTCAACAATACATCTGCTCCAAATCGCACGGCATCGGTACAAGGTAGGCCAGTCTCTGTTTGTACCTGTTCAATGGCCGACCGGGCAGCTTGATCATCCAAGTGGCCAGTATTAAGTGCGATCGCAATCACTTTAACCTGACCAAATGCCCCACCAGCACTAGCAACGGTTTCGTAAAGCTCAATCACTTTGGGTAATGGGGGAATCGGCACATGGTCATGATTACGAACAGACTGCTGTCCGGCTCGATGCACCAATAGTAATCCCGTGGGCTGAGTTCCTCGAATTAGGGGTAGGGTAGCTGTGGAACCAGGATGCAATAGGGAACCCTGCCCTTCTACGATCAATAACTCGTGGTCATTACCATAGCGCAGTACCATTTGTTCCACAGCACCAGCCGCAAAGTCTACCCGAATCCCATCCAAGGGAATGCCATCCCCAGAAATCATAATTCCAGCTTGACCAGTGGCTAGAAACTTCGATGGTATACCCTGACGTTGGGCGCACAAATATAACTCCAGAGCTGCTGACATTTTGCCCACAGCCATATCGGTACCTACTGTCAAGATGCGCCGACAAGGTAGCGATCGCGCTTGAGCACTTGCTATTCCTAATCCCTTCGGTTCCCGACGAATATCCCAAATTACCTGACCGTCTTGCAGTAATTCCTGTAACTCTGGGTCAGATGCCATGGGAGTATGCAAACCATTGATAATCGATAACCCTGCTTCTACCCCCACTTTCACCTCCTGCCTCCAAGGCTCTGGTAATGCTCCCCCAGATGGCGCAATACCAATGGCTAGGATATCCGGTTGATAAGCTAGGGCAGCAGACACGGAATCTACAATCGGAACATTAACCTGAATTCCAGTTAATTTAGACAAAGATTTCCCAGCACACTGCTGGTCAATCACCACCACAATCTCAGTTGGGCAGTACCGTAACAGAGTCATTCCTGTTTTGCCTTTGGAACCAAAAATCCCTTCATGGAGTAGAATCGCAATACGCCGATTAGTGGTTAAATTCACGGCGTTTCACCCCCAGTCCTGGTAAATTATTCGGTATCAAATGCCCATTTTGTAGGGTTGCCCCTGTGAAGGGGTCATCTATTAGGTTTAAGTGACTGTCTAAATCTAGATAATCTGCCACTGGTGAGAGATGAGAAGCTGCTGTATTGGCCAGAGTACTGTCAGAATAGCAACCAAACATCACCTGCAACCCACAAGCTTTTGCGGTATGCACCATCCGTATTGCCTCAGTTAAACCACCGGATTTCATTAGTTTGATGTTAATACCATGGACACAGTTTGCCAACGGCGGAATATCTTGGCAAGTCTTGCAACTTTCATCCACAAAAATTGGTAAAGGGGATTGCTTATACAACTCGGGTAAATCAACCTCTTTTCCAGGAGCGAGGGGTTGTTCCACATGCCTCACCCCCTGACTCGCCAGCCAGTTACACATCTCTACCCCTTCCTCCAAACTCCAACCCCCATTGGCATCTACACTCAACTCGGCTTCTGGTGCCTCATCTCGGATGGCCAGCAGCATCTGTTGATCTGCAGCAATCCCCTCCGGGGAACCTAATTTAATTTTCAGTACATGAGCACCAGTCATGGGAATCCAGTCCTGCACCCGTTGCCTGGCCTTTTGTGGGTCACTAATGCCTACCGTAGCGGAAATTGGCACAATTCGGCGGCGGTTCAATCCCCACAGCCGCCAGAGGGGCAATCCCACCCGCTTCCCTAGCCAGTCATGTATTGCCAAATCAATGGAGGCCCAAGCCGCTGATGGCACCTGTACCTCCTCCAACACCCGTTCAATTTGTTGGTGTTCCCAAGGACTAAATGCCTCCAGCATCGGGATAACCACCTCTAGGGCTTCCAGGAGAATCTCAGTGGTTTGCTTATGGGGGGTGGGGGGCAGGAAACCCTCTGTGCCTGGATCTGACGAGCTACTGCTCAGCCTAGTTGCCTTTCCTAGGGAAAATGGAGACCCTTCGCCCCACGCTTCAATACCCTCCTGTTCTATCCTGACCCAGACATTGGTAGTTTCAGAGGTGGTGCCACGACTGATGGTTAAAGGGAAACGCTTATGTACCGTGAAGGTTTCAACGCCAATACGCATTGTTTATTTAGTATATGGTTATTTAGTTTAAGGTTGGAGGTTAGTTGGTTTAAGGTTGGAGGTTAGTTGGTTTAAGGTTGAAGGTTAGTTGGTTGAAGGTTGAAGGTTAGTTGGTTGAAGGTTGAAGGTTAGTTGGTTTTAAGGTTGAAAGTTAGTTGGTTGTTCGCCCTTGGCTTTCGGTGAATGGTAGGTTATTTGGTTCCCTGAGGCGTCCCTTGTAGGGTAGGATGTTCGCGTAGCGTGGCCTTTTGGCCAAGGTTATACTCTACTAGGACGATCGTGAGGAATAGGTTTGCCCGATCATCTGCCCCCTATAAGGTGTAACCTATAAGCTACAACCTATAACCCAACCTATAACCTTCAACCTGTAACCTTCAACCTGTAACCTCGGCCAAAAGGCCACGCTACGCGAACAACCTTCATATTTTAACTTATAGTTTGGTGATTATTCAGTAATTCAATGATTTCAATCAAGCCATGGAAAACCCTTAAATCAAAGTTGGTTTTTGACAATAAATGGTGTCGAGTCAGGCAAGATGAAGTGGAATTACCCAGTGGTGAAATTGTTGATGACTACTTCATTAATGTTAGACCGGATATTGTGCTGATATTGGCAATTACTTGCGATCGCAAAGTTGTTTTTGTTCGTCAATATCGCCATGGAGTGGGAAAAATTTTATTGGAACTCCCTGGGGGTGGTTTCAACTCAACGGTAGAAGATAGTATGAGCGCAGCTGCTAGGGAATTAGAAGAAGAGACTGGTTATGTTTCCGAGCAGATGGTTTCCTTAGCAACCTTATATGATAATCCGGTAAAAGATACCAATACAATTCATTTAATTATGGCGGAGAAAGCTCAACCATCGGGTATCCAAAATCTAGATATTACGGAAGAGGTTGAAATTGTTTTGGTACCTGTAGACGAGGTTATGAAAAAAATTGAACAAGGAGAAATTTGTGTTTCTGGAACAATTGCTGCTTTGTTTTTAGGCTTGAAGTTTTTGTCGTAAATTCTAAGCTGTCAGCTGTCAGCTGTCAGCCGTCAGCTGTTAGCTCAAAATATAGCAATCCGTGTAGGAATTGTGATAATTTTTGTTATAGCGCTGCACTTAGGGAATTGGGAATCGGGAATCGGGAATCGGGAATCGGGAAGAGTAGTTTTACTTTGACCCGGTAGGTGGAACGGGCATGTTGGTGGAAGGGGCATGTTGGTGGAACGGGCATGTTGCCGGAGCGGGCATCTTGCCCGTTTCATTTCCCAACCCCTACTCCCTATTCCCTTGGGTGCAGCCCTATCGAATCACGAATTACAAGCAACCCTAAGATTCTTCAGAGTCTTGTTCCATCGGCTTTCCTAAATCAAAAATAATAATAAATTTCGCTTCGGGCATCAGTCGTTTCAGAGCCCACAAGTGACCTTCCGCATCCGATCGGTTGCGGAACCGAGCCACAATCACTCGTTGCATTTTGGGCAATAACCGAACTATCACCCACGGATGAAGGCGTTCAGAATAGGACATAATTGGTGTATCTCCTTAGATGGGGACCAAGAGCCAGCCGGAGACCCGAGAAAATCTGTGGGCTGGCTCTTCCCGTGGACGTTTAACGACCACATTTTTATAATAACACAAAATAATCTTTTATTATAACATATTTTGAAAACTTTTGTAACAAATTTGTTTGGGAGTCGGGAGTCGGGAGTCGGGAGTCGGGAGTCGGGAGTCGGGAGTCGGGAATCGGCAATCGATGACTTTACAACCGAGATATAGCGGTTGTTACCCTAATGAGGTACACATAATTTTTGTGCTGTTCCCTGTTCCCTGTTCCCTAAAACCATAAACTTTGTACATCACCACATTGAAAACTAATAGAAAAACGCTATAGTGTTATTATCTCTTTGATTGATAAAGATGAAACTTTATTACGTCACCCTCAACACTACAGAAGAAGCCAGTAAAATTAGTAAAGCATTACTGGAACAAAAGCTAGCTGTTTGTACTAACTGGTTTCCGATTACTTGTGCTTACTCTTGGGAAGGTAAAATTGTAGAAGAACCAGAAACGCTGCTGATTATCAAAACCCAGTCTGGCTATCGAGAAGATATTGAACAAGTAATTGCTAAACACATTACTTATACCAATTTGATTGCAGAACTTTCTACTGAATCAGTCAACTCTGGTTTTATGGAATGGCTTAATAAAGAGGTTACTCTTAAAGGTTGATGTTATTATAATTATAATGAAAGGTGATAGCTGATAGCTTAACCTATCTAAAATTAATGGATAAAATTGTAATGGCGACTAAACTGATTGAATTAGAAGATGGCACGTTGGTAGAAGTAGAAGTACCAGGGAATCAAGTCGAACCTATCGCTGGTGGTTTTGCTGATAAAGTTAGTGCTACTTTCGATAAGATTCGACCGCTGTTGGTTAAGACGTGCAAGCCCATTGCTCAGACTTGGAAAGAGCTGAATAAGGAGATGGATATTGAGAAGGCTGAGGTAGAATTGGGGTTTAGTTTTGAAGGAGAAGGGAATTTATATATTACTAGGTCAGCGGCAAATGCTAACCTGAAAGTGAAACTGGTACTAAAACCCAAAGATTAATTGATTAATTAATAGCAATTCCTATAGGAATTGTGATAATTTTTGATACCCTACTCCCTATTCCCTACTCCCTGTTCCCTATTCCCTGTTCCCTTTGCTAAAGAATGACCCCAGAAGAACTACAGGAGTCGGTGGTTTTAATTACCAGTTGTGACCCTAAAATCACTGGTTTTGGCACTGGTTTTGTGATTCGCCAGGTTAGTGGCACCGCTTTCTTGTTGACTTGTGCTCATGTGGTGAAAGAGGTTGGTGGGCCAGAGAATGTCAAAGCTGATGGCATACCTGGCACGGTGATTGCTTCTGGGGAAGATCATGGATTGGATTTGGCAGTGTTGAGAGTAGATGGACTTTGGAATAAGCCAGAATTACACCGACAAGAAGGATTTGGTGAGAAGGGTAACTCTTTCCTAACTGCTGGCTTTCAATTATTTGCTAAAGACCATTTAATCCGACCACTGCACGGTACCCTAGGGGAGCAAGTGGGATGGTCGAAACAATCAGGGGAAAGAATTCAAAGTTGGGATTTGCACATTGTTGATGACTATGGGCTACAGCGTGGTTATAGTGGTTCGCCGGTGGTGGATGAAGCTAGTGGTGAGCTTTTGGGAGTAGTTAGCCATCGACAAGGGGATGGTAAAACTGGTTTAGCCATATCCATTGGTGCTCTTGATGGAATTTGGCGGGTTTTAGATGGTGATCAGCTTTATAAGGTATTAGTAAAGCTTGGTTACGAGGAGCAGGAACGCTTATTTTTTAGGTTAATCCGAACACAGTCTGTCGCGGCTTTTTTAATTCATGGCTATCCAGACTACGGACAACGTTGGTTATTGAATCGCTTAGTAGAAAAACATCTTCCTAATACTATTACTGGCAAAGTTATCAAAGTTAATTTAGCGAGAAAAGCCCGCAGAACTGATATCAAAACCCTTTGGCGTGAACTGGGTAATCAGGTTGGTTTGTGGGGAAAGGGAGTGTCAGTTAATGCTATTACTGAACGAGTTTATCGCTACTGGCAAACCCAGAATGTGCTACTGGTCTTCCATGATGTACATGTGATGCCAGAAGCCTATTTAGATCAACTGATTCGTGAGTTCTGGACACCTTTGGCAACTAACGCTCGCCAGGTTACCCCTAGTGCCAGTCGGTTCAAATTATTGATGTTTTTAGTAGACTACGAAGGCACTGTGGGGAATTTGGATGCTATATTTTCTGATAAAATAGACCGTACTCAACCCCAAATGCCAGTCAAATCTCCCAAGATTAATCAATTTGATGAAGATGAATTGATTGACTGGATGATGCGAGAATCTGAGGAATTACCGATCGAATTTACCCATGAGGTCGATGAAACTGTTAAAGTCGTTCTAGAAAACAGCGATAATGGCATTCCAGAGTATGTACTGGCAGAAATTTGCGATCGCTGTGGCGTTGATTGGTTTAATGACGTAAAGCAACGGTGGAGACTCTGAACAACCCAAAACCTGAATATACAGGTAATCCAGCACTACAACCGCAGCCTGGAGAACGAGACAGCAAGGGACAATTGTTGTATCCTTATTTACCTAGTCCAGAATTAATTGAAGCAGTCAATTTAGCGATCTACCTGGAACGCCCTTTGTTACTGAAAGGGGAACCGGGATGTGGGAAAACCCGCTTGGCTCATGCTGTGGCTTATGAGCTCAACTTGCCTTTGAGAGTCTGGGGTGTCAAATCTACTACTCGGGCAAAGGATGGTCTTTACATCTATGATACTGTGGCTCGTTTGCGGGATGCTCAGTTAGCGGCAACCGGCATGATTAAACCAGAGGATATCCCCCGTATTAGTAATCCCGAGACCTATGTACGTTGGGGCCCGTTAGGCAATGCGTTTCGGAGTGAAACCCTGACAATGGTGTTAATTGATGAAATTGATAAGGCGGATATTGATTTTCCTAACGACTTATTAATGGAACTTGATCAACGCCAATTTACTGTAGATGAAACCGGTGAGGAAGTAATAGCCAACCAAGCCCCAATTGTTTTTATTACCAGCAATGACGAGAAGGATTTACCCGATGCTTTCTTACGCCGCTGTTTATTTCATTATGTTGAGTTTCCTTATCACCAGTTAAGTGACATTCTTAATGCTCATTTTCCGAAATCACCGGAGATGCTAGTGAAGAAGGCTGTAAGTCGCTTTCAGGAATTGCGTCAGCAAATGGAAAAGCATAAAGGGAATACTGGTAAAAAGGTTAGTACTAGCGAATTAATTGATTGGTTCAAGGTACTGCGCCGCCATCCCACCGATGAAATTTTGGCACAATTGGATGGAAAACTCCCCTATCCTGGTGTATTGCTGAAAAGCGTCAATGACCATATGCGCTATCTAAACCCAAAAAGGCTATGAGGGTCAATGACTTACCCCTAATTGAGTTGTTTGAAAAACTGCAAGACGCTGGCTTACCCTTAGGAATCGGTGAGTATGAAGCCTTATTGCGGGCATTGCAGGCTGGTTTTGGGATTCCAGACCGGGAAGCGTTAGCGCGTTTGTGCTGTACGTTGTGGGTGAAGTCGCAAGAAGAAAAGCATATTTTTGATAAGTACTTTGACAAATTTATTAAAGAATTTATTCCAACTAGTATAGCTTTAGATAATTTAGATGATTTTAATACAACAGATGAAGGTGATTCACAGGAAAATAACTATTTACCAAGACTTAGTTATTGGTTTATAGGAGTAGGAGCAGGAGTAGTTATTATTGGAATTGGAATTATTATATCAAATATAATTCCTCTAATAAACCCTCAGCCAGAGAAACAAGAAGTAATTCAACCAAAAGAAACAAATCCAGTAACACCCCCAACTAACCCCAATGGAATAGCTATCAATAATGTTCAAAACAATACGAATAATAAAAACAATAGTAGTTGGCCAGTTATCCTAACTATAGGTGGAGGCTCGTTATTGACTCTCTGGGTATTTTGGCACATTATTAAATCTCGCAATCGCCCGCAAGAAACACTGTTTAAGCCAGTACTAATCATTCATGAAATAGATGAAGTACAAATAGCGAAAACAGTAAGGCAGAGTTCTCGTAAGACTAAGCCAGGGTTTAGCGATCGCATTCTGATCACTACAGGATACTGTCCCGTTACCCGTAGGCAAATGAAACAAAGCTGGCGTTACTTGCGCGGTCTGGTCAGGGAAGGGCCTCGGACAGAACTAGACATAGAAGCCACCGTTAACCAGATTGGACGGCAAGGTCTATTGCTAGAGCCTGTCTTTATCTCCCCTCGGGTCAATCGTACAGAGCTATTACTGTTAATCGACCAAGGTGGCTCAATGATACCGTTTCATCGACTATCCGATCGGCTAACAGAAACTGCCTTACAAGCTGGACGCTGGGGTAAAACCACTATCTACTATTTTCACAATTGTCCAGTGGATTACCTCTATCACGACCGTGATCAGCTTGAAGCAGAATCCATGACCATGATTCTCTCCCAGCTTCCTGTGCAGTGGACTGTAGTTTTGATGTTTAGCGATGGTGGTGCTGCTCGTGGTGGACTTAACCCTCAGCGCATTGAATTGACCAAAGCCTTTCTAGGACAACTCAAACAGCAGGTGCGTGCCATGGCTTGGCTTAATCCCATGCCGTGCAACCGTTGGACTGGCACCACCGCTGGTGAGATTAGAGCCTTGGTACCAATGTTTGAATTCAGTCGCGAAGGTTTACAAAATGCAATAAATGTTTTGCGGGTTCGATGAGTAAACTGAAGGTATTTTGATTATAGAGCAGTTTTCAATTGGGTTAGCTAGCAAAGGGAGTAGGGAGCAGGGAGCAGGGAGCAGGGAGCAGGGAGCAGGGAATAGGGAATAGGGAATAGGGAAACAATTCGGTGTAGCTTATAGCTATGATAAAGCCGTTGCTGAATTAAGGAATGAATGCCCGATTATCTGGTTTTATTAAAGCCCCCTAAATCCCCCAACTTTGCGGTGCGACCCAAGGGCGATTTACTCGCCCTTGGAGGCGCGCACCGGAAGGGACTTTAAGAGTTTTGTTCCCCCCAGAATTGGGGGGCTAGGGGGGAGAAACCATACCCAGAATCAGCAACCCCATGATAAACGCTATAACATGTTGATTTGAGATGTAAACATAGGATTCATAGAAAAAAGGAACAGGGAACAGTGTCAAGATATCCGAGGAGTTTTTGGTGTCATGATCAGTCAGCATTGGTTTTCATGATCTATTTAAAAACACTATATAGCGTTTCTCGTACTAATGAGCTATATTCAATTTTATTCTCCCTACTCCCTACTCCCTACTCCCTACTCCCTGTTCCCTGTTCCCTATTCCCTGTTCCCTTTGCTATCTAACATGAAACCATGAAAACTGACACTATCCAGCGACAGATTAAATCCTTTAAAAAACGCTTTGGAGAGGCACATCTTTTACTAGCTTGTCACGCTGCTTTACCATTAGCGATTACCCCTGACTTGTTGTATTGTATTTGGACAAACTTTCAGCAAGATGTCAAGGGGAGAGGGATAGATATTCCTTGGGTAGCTGTAACAGATTTACTGTTTTCTGGTCTTTGGGAAGAAGTGGGATTAGAAATCTATGAAATGGATGCAACTATCCGGGAGATGCTGCTGAATTATCTCAAAGATAATCACAATTTTGGTGAACAGCGTATTAAAGAGTTATCTGAATTTTTGTTAGTCTATATCCAGCCGCAACTAGAAAGCGATGACCCAGATATTCAGGAATTTGCTAAAGCTCAACGGTGGACAGCCCAGGCTTATCTTCGACCAAAAGCATCAGCCAAAGGATTAGGATTAGCCCTATCACGAGCATATCAGCACGACCGGGATGATTTAATCCGGATTGCTGCTGTGGTAGAAACCTTAAGCGAGCCCCTATCTAAGTTTAAGAAGCTGCTGATTTATGGTCGTGGTATGACCAGATTTGCTCGTGGTGATTTGGAGGGGGCAAAAGCTGAATTTGATAAAATTCGACGCTGGGGTAATCACGCTCATGTTGCTGGAGTTCGTTTACTACTCCCTAAGAATCAAGAATTGACTAGGGAAAAACCAAAATCCTTTAGAGTTTACTGGCGGACCTTGGGGATACTTATTCTAATTTCAGCTGGAACAGTTGGAACAGTGACCTGGGTTCCACTTACATCCCCTCCACCAGATTCTACCTCTATAAAAGTTAAGGATATGCCTGGCTGCTCAACCTCAGCTGTTCGTGGACTTGATCAACAACTCATCAATAGGCTAAATGTCGTAGCTCCCAATTCCCTGGTCAGTTTTGCAGATTTGAATGTAGATATGGGACCCGCTGTTTGGCCCTATCTTCAACTACCAGCTAAACAAGCACTTCAACAAGCTATTGATGAAAGAGGTAGATCATTATCTGTGAATAGTGCCTATCGCACTATTGCTCAGCAACTCGCCCTCTTTAACCATGCCCGTAATCAGCGTTGCGGGATTTCCAGAGACAGTGTTGCTCCTCCACCTAGAAGTAATCATCAGACTGGTATAGCTCTCGATATTAACGATGAGCAGGCTTGGAAACCCTTTCTAGAAAAGTATGGCTGGAAATGGTATGGACCAACAGACGCTCCACATTTCGACTATCGAGGAGGCAATACCATTTACATCGGAGCTGATTCTGTCCGTGCTTTCCAGCAACTCTGGAATCTGAACAATCCAACAGACCGAATTAAAGAGAATGGCATGTTCGATGCTGAAACTGAACTACGACTGAACAACTCTCCTGTTGATGGCTTCCCGAAGGAAAGCTGATGGTGGTTGACTTGGTTTCAAGGACTTATGTCATTGATATCTGGGCGTTCTTAATTGGACTGTACTTCATAACTATTAAAAATGCTATAGTAAACAGTTGGTCATTACTAGTAAACAGTAAACAGTTAAAAATGAAACATTTGTCTCGAATTTCCTTAACTATTGTTAGCTTATTCCTGTGTTTGCTCACTTTGAGCAGTTGCAGCAACAACTTTGATAACCCTGATCAACTAGAAGCGCAAGTATTAACCATTATCCGGAATAATCCAGAGGCTATTTTACAGTCGCTGCAAGCTTACCAGCAGGAAAAACAGCAAGAGCTAGCCCAATCCAGGCAAGCATTTTTGCAGCAAATGAGTACAGAGCCAGCATCGATAATTGGGAATTCTCCTACTACTGGTGTGGCGGAAAATAACATTGTGCTGTTGGAGTTTTCTGACTTTCAATGTCCATTTTGTGCCCAAGCTAACCAAAGCGTAAAGCAGTTTATGGACAAACATTCCGATCAGGTAACCTTAGTATATAAGCATTTGCCCCTAAGTCAGATTCATCCTGAAGCAATCCCCGCTGCTAAAGCAGCTTGGGCGGCTTTTCAGCAAGGGAAATTCTGGGAGTATGAAGATGCCCTGTTTGAGCAGCAAGATAACTTGGATGAAGATTTGTATGTGGCGATCGCCCAAAATCTTAATCTCGATCTAGAGCAATTTAATCGCGATCGCATCAGCGTTGGAGCGGAAGCTGCGATTAGGGACGATCTGAAATTAGCTCAGAGCTTGGCTCTTAAGGGTACTCCTTTCTTTATGTTAAACACAGAAGTACTTCAGGTTCCTCTCAACCTATCAGAAATGGAGAGTATTTTGGCACAGGTCAGATCATGATATAGTATAGCGTTTCTAGGACTCATGAGGTACACATAATTGTTTGACTATTGGCTCTTTCCTATTCTCTCTTACCTGCTCCCTGCTCCCTGCTCCCTGCTCCCTAAAACCTAAGGCAAGAGGCATGCATGCTAGAGGCAAAAGTTGGTAGGGTGCGTGATAAGACGGGCTCGTCCTAGTTTTATAAATAGCCAGTGTTGGCACAGCCCGTCGGTGTAACGCACCACTCGCTCTTTAAAACTTAATATCTAATCGAGGAACATTTAAGATACTTTCTTAGTCAGACAACGTGATTAATTGACTAGAGGTAAGAAAATGAGAGTTGATCAAAGCAGTGGTTTAAGGCAACGACTTAATGGTATAGTCATGATAATCTATGCCTTAATACCGATTATCCTAGTAGTGGTATTTTTGATTACTTTTTTAACAATTTTACATGACATCAAGAGTCTAGTAAGTGGCCCTTTAGTGGAAATCAATAACACCCTAGTGGAGGTGAAGGAAAGTACTCAAAAAGCCAAAGAAGAAATTGCTAATATCATAGAACCAATCAAAACAGTAAAGGCAGAGGTGCAAGAAGCTTTAGAGATAGTTGAACAGATTCCTACAGGAGTAACTTTGCCTGATCTTGGCATCCCAGATGTTAATCTTCCGGTGAAACCAAATGTCAAATTGAAGGGTAGATTTCCGCCTAAGGTGAATATCGAGATGAAAGACGTTTCAGTGGCTATGCCTACTATTCCTGGGTTTGAAGTACAAGTGGTTGGTTTGCAACAGGTCAAGGCAGTGTTAAAGGATAATTTGGAAATACTTAGGGTTTTTAATACTATTGTTAGCGGTATTCCTAACCTCGATTCCCTTAGAGCAGATTCCCAAAAAATTGTAGCAGGAGTGCAGGAGTTGGTGAACGGAATTCAGAACATCGGGAGCAAGGTATTGGGGCTGATGATATTTAGCGCAATCATGGTGATACCCTGGTTAATTAAGTTATGTATAGCTCCTTACATTACCTGGGCTTACGGTCAGGTCACCACAGGATGGGCATTAGTCCGTGGTCAAGTAACTGAATAAATCAGATGGGGAAATCTCAGGGAATAGGGAAAAGGGAACAGGGAACAGGGAAAAAATTATGTGTACCTCATTACTATGAGAAACGCTATAGCCATGTAGGGTGCGTGATAAGACGGAAAGCCTCTGATTTTCCGCCTCTTCGCGCCTGGGACAGGCCGTCCCCTAACGCACCACCAGTCTACTCCCTACTCCCTACTCCCTACTCCCTGCTCCCTTTGCTATAGATTATATATTTAGATAACTTAAAAATTATCAGGATGAATAACCCTCAATCCAATATCTCTAAAGCCTATGAACCAGAAGCAACCTCGTCAGAAGAAATGACCATGAATGAGCTAGGTGCTTATGTGGCAGCGCCTGGAGCTATTGGTGGCTTAACCAAAATAGTCTTAGAAATAGTACAACCGCCCTCTAGTATACCAGTTAATCCCCCAGCTTGTAGCTCCTTTTTGTGTTTGCTACCAGCAAACCTGTTTCTAGGTATGATTAGTGCTGTGATTGGGACGTTTTTGTTGAGTGATGTTTTAGTATTTAGGAAATCCAAATTCAAGGTGATTGGCTTAGCTTTAATGTTGGGATTGTTTTTCCCTAGTGTATTTAGCACAGCATCAACCATTACTAATTTGAACCTTGAAGTTCAAGAAGCTAGGCAGCAACAAAATCAAGCCATACAAGCAACGATGGCAGCTAATCAAAAATTAGCAATAACCTCAAAAGAGACCAAGGTTCAAAAAGAGGTTATTAAAGATATAAAAACATTAGGAAACAATTCCGCAGACCTTCAGGTTAAGAAAAATGCTATTCAAACTATAGAAGCAGTAGCAAAAGAGTCTAAAGATACTACTGTGAAGCAACAGGCGGTTGAGTCCTTGGAAGACTTGGCAACTAATTCTAAAAACCAACTGGTAAAAACAGAGGCTATTTCTGCTTTACAAAATCTCAAAATAAACGCTAATAGTAAAACACTAATAAATCAAGTCAATCAATCGATAAATATTTTAAAAAAGTAATCATCTCATCTAAACAGTATTAAGGAGTGAAATAATATCTGATTATAGTTAAAAGTTAAAAGTTAAAAGATTTAATTTAAATTAATAGCAATCCCATTTACTCTTTCCTACTCTCTATTCCCTGTTCCCTGTTCCCAGATCCGCTGTGGGTGCATCTCATTTTTGTTGTTTGATAAGGTGGTGCGTTACGGGCAGCAACATAACCAAGGGCTAGAGGCGGAAAATGAGGCTCCCCCTAACGCACCCTACGCAACTCTGTTCCCTGTTCCCTGTTCCCTGTTCCCTGTTCCCTTTGCTAAATAAGTTTAAACTAACGAAGATGCGCATCGGAAAACGCACTAGACCTAGACAATTAGACATAATTATCAAAGGGTCATCCCATAACCATTGGCGTGACCCTTATCATATAATGCTGACCGTTAATTGGCCGATATTTTTCGGGCTAATTGCGGTTTGTTATTTAACCATAAACATTGTCTTTGCCCTATTGTACCTAGCTGGAGGAAATTGTATTGAAAATGCCCGTCCAGGTGCTTTTTTAGATGTCTTTTTCTTCAGCGTTCAGACCATGGCATCTATTGGTTATGGTGCCATGTATCCCGTCACCTCTTATGCTAATATCATCGTTACCATAGAAGCTCTAGTGGGTTTGATGGCCCTAGCCATGGCAACCGGACTCATGTTTGCCCGCTTCTCTCGCCCTACTGCCAGAGTGATCTTCAGTCGTAGGGCAGTGATTGCGCCCCATAATGGGGTCACTACCCTCATGTTCCGCACTGCCAATGAACGGGATAATCGGATTTTGGAAGCTCAGCTCAGGGTAAGTTTGCTGCGCAATGAAGTGACCTTAGAAGGGGAATCCATGCGTCGATTCTACGACATGAAACTGTTGCGTAGCCAAACCCCTAGCTTTGCTCTAACTTGGACAGTGATGCATCCAATTGATGAAAGTAGTCCGTTATATGGGGAAACACCAGAGTCTCTCGCTGAAATGGAAGCCACACTTATTATCACCCTAGTCGGTATTGATGAAACGGTTTCCCAGACTATTCACAGTCGTCACTCCTACACCGCATCAGAAATTTTGTGGGATAGGCGTTTTGTAGATATGTTTCATAATAAATCAGACGGCACTAGAATTATTGATTATAGTCACTTTCATGATGTTAAATAATAGCAATTTATAGGGTTTTTCAATGGGGTTAGATACTTTCATTCTGGGTTTTAGGGAGTAGGGACTTCGGAGCAGGGAGCAGGGAGCAGGGAGCAGGGAAGACCGCACTGCATCGCTTCTGCCTTTTGCCTTACTGTTGTGAAATTTAAATCCACAACAGCTTACCGTACGCAATAATAAGGATCAAACCAGTGGCCTAGGGTGTGTTAGGGACGGGCTCGCCAAGACGCAAGCCATAGCAAGTTTTGGGACAGTCCGTCCCGTAACGCACCACCGCGTCAAATAGCATGCATTGAGATGCACCCTGCAATTTTCTTATCCCTGTTCCCTATTCCCTATTCCCTGTTCCCTATTCTCTGTTCCCTTTGCTGTATAGCATTTCTATTACCCAAATGCTGTTACCGTACGCAATAATAAGGATCAAACCAGGAAATGAACGGACTCGACTGAACTGAATCAGCCACTAACTCCACCACTCCGTCTTTATTAATAATCCATCGATTAGCTTCAATAATTCTAGACCGACGCGAGTTACCTGTATTGGAAGCATGATTACGATTTTTCCGGCGGCGAGCGATATGGCGAGGTAATGGCCGTAAATCCATCCACAGGGTTTCACCCACAAGAGGTTGAGTGGGGTCTGTGGGTAAGCCACCCCGCCCAGTTTGGACAAATTGATTGCCCTGATTGGTAGCGCAACCAGTGGCAACTAGCAGTTTGGGATTAACAAAAGTTTCCGGTAGCTCGAATAATCCTGCGCTAGGGTCAGGGTCAGGTGCATTAATTTCCACAGTACCGCTAAAAGAAGCTCCGAGTTGGGAAGAGGCGGTAATATCACTTTCTGGAGTAAGTTCTTCTCGAAATTCAGTGCCAAAAATGCCTAAGGCATTGATAATTACTCGTCCCCCAAAGCTATCTTCCGCATTGGCAGTGATATCGCTATTGTCTAGAGCCACTAGCAAATCAGTATCGATAGTAATATTCCCCCCAGTGGCAGCACCTTCGGCATTGGTAGTGATGTTACTGCGATCGCCCATTACAATCAGCTCGGAATCCAGGATAATATTGCCTTTGTCCCCAGCACTGACTTCCGCAGAAAGGGTAGCGGATTGATCTAATACAATCGACAATGCAGTAATGTCGAGATTACCTGCCTTGGCATTATCCCCATTACCACGAGCACTGACCGAAATTTCGGCGCGATCGCGAACGGTCAAGTTATTGCTGGTAATGGTCACCGAACCCGCAGGAGAGTTACCCTCTGAGAAGGCAGCAATCTGACTAGGAAACCGACCTTCCTCTGAAATACCAGTGACCTCTATGTCATTAACATTGAGGATGATATCCCCAGCTGCACCATCCCCTAAGCTAGAAGCAATCAGCTGTCCACCATCGAAGATGTGCAACCGTTCAGCATCTATCCTTAATTCACCGCCATCGCCAGTGGCTCCTGGACGCACGGAAACGAACACACCACTGACCAGGTCAGTAAAACCTTCAAAAGCATCACTGATCTCCACCTCAGTGGCGCGAATGGTAATATTGCCAGCATCCCCAGCACCAACCGCAGAGGCAAAGAGACTTCCCCCTTCTGACACTCGCAAACGCCCAGTTTCAATCAGTATATCGCCCCCCTTCCCAGTAATTGGCGTATTAGTAGAAGGGTCTTGTCCACTGGTGGATAGGTTGCTAGGGATTAGACCTCTTGCATCAGTGCCAATCACATCTACGGACTCGGAAGCGTAGACTGTGATATTTCCGGCATCCGAATTTCCAGATGTAGCAGAAGTAAAGAATGCTCCATCACTAACAACCAAACGCTCGGTTTCAATGGTTATATGGCCGCCAGGGCCTTTGCCCAATGTAGCTGTGGCCAAAGCGCTGGGAAATCTACGATTAGGTGAGCTACCAATGGCTGAGACTTCCTTAGCTGTTACTGTTATACTGCCCCCATCCCCATCCCCCCGATTAATCGTGCTGATCTGAGCACCATTACGCAATTGCAAAACTGGAGTGTCAATAACCACCATCCCTGAATTCCCAGTTGCTCCAGGTCGGCTCTGGCTTCGGATTAACCCATTCGGTTCCAAAAGTGTTGTACCTGAGAGCATCACAGATTCTGTGGCGGTAATGGTAATATCACCAGCATTACCTGAGCTGAAGGTGTTGCTTCTGAGAATACCCCCGTTCACCTGCAATTGTTTGGTATCAATCACGATTGTGCCCGCATTACCATTACCCCAGGCAATGCTTGAGATTAAGCTTAATGGATTGACTTCCAGCAATGAGCCGACATTGAAGGTAATATTGCCAGCAGCACCTGCATCAAAGCTATCGGTAGAAATTATGCCACCATTGTTAAGTATCAATTTTGGGGTATTAATTCTTAAGCTCCCACCATCCCCTGTGCCTCTCGATTCCGAAAATAAGCCGCTGTTGAGTTCCACATTTGGATTAAAGTTAGCCGGATTTAAAGGATTTTCGGGTAAAGAGACTCCCTCAGTACCTTGGTTTTCTAAAGACACTTGCAGGGTGTAAGTGTCCCCCACTTTTGCTGTTGTGCCTTCGATCAATTCATTATTACTAGCATCAGAGCCATAGGCAGCGACTCCGAGTAAGTAAACCCCTGGGGAGGTGATGGTGGTATCAATATAGGCGTCTGCGGTGAAATCGCCAAAGAATGGTAAACTGCCACCAGCACCATCAGTAACCAAAGAAAAATTATTGACCTCTAATAATTCTCCTGTACCTTGATTAAACAGGAAAATCTTGGTAACTAGGCTACCGTCTTCCTCTGTAAGGCCATTGTCGATGTCGAAAATAGCTCGACTGTTGCTATTCGTGATACTGAAGGAGAAGTAATCGACTTGATTTTCTGCTGTACCCAAGACAGTGGTGCCATTAATAATCTGTTCTGGAGTCCGTTCAATGGACACATAGGGTATTCCCAATGGTCCAGATTCAGCCACGTTGGGATTGGGGTCAGTAATAAACTCCAGATCATTTAAGTCAAAGGGTTCTAAGTCCAACAAACGATTAGGGACAAAATCCCGACTTTCCCCAGAGATAGTAACGCTTTCGGTAGCGTTAATGGTGATATCTCCAGCATTGCCTAGATTGGTGGTAAGGGTGATAATCTGTCCGCCCGTTTCAAGGACTAAGGTATTGAGATCGAGTGCGATCGCACCGCCATTACTACTACTGTTGGTAACTGTACCGATAAACCCCCGATTAGCTAGATTGAGTGACCCTTGGGCATTATTAATAGTAATGTTGCCTCCTGTGCCACTAGTGTCAGCAGCGGAACGAGTCAGAATCCCACTAAATAACCCATCTTCAGTGAAACCAGAGATATCAATGGCACCATTAGCATTAATCTCAATATCTCCTGATGCCCCATTGCTATTGGTAACGGTTTGAATTCTTGAGCCACCAGTGATACTAAGAGCGCTAGTGGTTAGCTGGATGTTTCCGCCATTGCCGATGGCTCCCGTTAGTAAATCATTAGCAATTAAACTCCTGTCACTGAGATTGCTATTACCTTGAGCGTTAATAGTAATATTGCCAGCTACGGCATCTGGTATGGATGCTCCTGAAGTCAATCCAGCTTGTAAAGTAGATTGAGACATCAAGAAGTTAGCACCATTGATGGCAATAGTTCCGCCATTAACATTAGTGACATCTACCAAGCTACCATTAGTCAAAGAAACATTAGCTCGTTGAACTCCATCGGGAAAACTAACCGATGTTGCGCCAGCTCGCGTAACTGTTCCTGGACTGGATAATCCTCCTAATTCTACCCGTCCCCCTGGCACTTCAACGGTGGCACCATTGAGATTCACCTCACCCCCAAGTAAGGCCATGGTTTGCCCGGTCTCGATGCCTAAAGTAGCTCCTCTAACGTTGACTGAGCCAGGATTGCTACCATATTGCAAACCGATAGGAATATTAATGGTTAACAATGGTGGAGCCTGTGGATCACTAGCGCTAAAGTTGAAACCATTGTCAAACATTGCACTATCAGCAGTGCTAGCGACAAAGGAGCCTGCGACATCTAAGCTCGCATTGGTTCCAAAGTTAATACCATTGGGATTAAGCAAGAATAAATTAGCGCTACCGTTTACTCCTAAGGTGCCCAGAATTTGAGAGAGGGTGCTGCCGGTGACACGAGTCAAAATATTAGTAATGCCATCGGGATTAGCAAAATACACTCGTTGACCATTACCAACATTAAATTCTAAAAAACTGTGGAATAAGTTACTATCTCGTATGGCTCCCCCTTCGATTAAATCGGCTACTGCACCACGGATAGTCTGATTGGGAGTAACCTGAGAATTTTCATTCCCCAAAGTGCTATCTGGGGTAATTTGAGCGAGGGTAGGTGAGGCGAGTAATAAACATAGACTACTAACTTCGAGTAATCCCACTAAGCCCAATTGCATTAGTGAAATGGGTTCTCTGGGTAGGCTTTCTGTGAGGGGATTAGCTTTGTGGGATTGGGGGATGCATACGGATTTCATGGATAGCTCTGGCCGATTAGTCTCAGTCCTAGAGTTCCCGGCACTGTTGGTCAGAGGAACACCTGTGATGAACTCAGAGCTGGTACCTTCAATTACAGCAAATTTCGCCTGCCTAGCCCCAGGGCTGTTTCATTGCCGCTTCCGTGTTCTATTAATACTACATGGTGAAGTGCGAGATGTTAGTTAAAATATGATTTTAATCAAAATTTAATAAGATAATTGATAAAAATAGATTTGAATAGGAAAGGCACAGTATGTTGATACTAATGAAGCTTCCCCCACCTGGTAAACCGAGGTGGGGGTGTCCTATGCTAATCTAGGGCTAGCCGCAGCCCACAAATCACACAGACAAGCCCAGCTTCTAGGCGGTCGTCCAGAGCTTTTGCTGAAACGACCCTCGTTGTCATTTCTGCGAACGAGTTTAAGCACACCTCTAGCGCCGATATTGTAAGCACCGTTTAAGTCGGCATTGAATTGCTTACCTGAGGAGAAAGTTGCTAGGGCATAATTTCCTGAGTCACGTTTAACAATGCCTGAACCATCATAGGCAAGCTTTGAGGTATATGCTGCAACAACCTCTATTACTTTGCCTCCTAACTCAGCCCATTTCTCAAGCGTAAAATCGCGAATTTTTGCCTTGAGCCATCCGTGAAATCTTTGCCGAAGGTTAGACCGTTTTCGTCCCCCTTTTGGCTTCCATGCCTTAAGGTTCTCAAACACAATCGCTTCGGAGTTAAACTTTTCAGCAATCTCAACAATTCGCCTAGAGACTACATGACTGATTTGGTTGTTGATTCTTTGGCATTTTTGGTAGGTCTTAGAACAAAAACCCTTGTGAAGTCTGCCACCCTTCCCCATGGTTTTAGATGCACGCATAGATACAGACTTCAGTCGCTTGTCCCTGCGGTCTATGTCTCTCCCCGGATGGATGAAATCTCGGTGGATTACAGTGCCACTGTGGGTTACAACCGATATCGTTGCAGTAGTATTAATTCCGAGATCTACCGCTGTTACATTAGCCTCTGGTTTCCGTTTTTCTGGCTTGCAACTAAACGGAACTGACAGATGGCAAGCTCTTTCATTAAATATCAAAGATGGTGACAACATCTTATTGGTTGCCACCTGATGACGCTCTCTTAATCCGGTAATTTGAACGGTAGTCCAGACCCAGTCAGAGCCGTTAAAGACTTTGATTTCGACTTGATTGAATCGGTGTAGTTTATAGCATTGGCCTTTATATAAAGCTGGGTAACAGCCAGTGTCAGCATTCAGTTTCGGAGGACTGGCATTAGGTAGTTTCCTAGTGCCTGCTTGCCATTCTCGGTAACGGGTCACAAAACTACTAACTTGACCCGCCGCAAATGCGAGCGCAGAACGACGGTAATAGCTGGGAAATTTATAAAAAGCTTTGTTGAACTGAGGATACTTGACACTGGGACGCTTAGCTGTCTGATGCATTAGTTTCTCGACAGCAGGAGTCAGCTGATCCGCCGTTAAGTTCCCGAATTTACTCCAGTGAGTGTAAATAATACCAACCAAGTATCTGCAAGCACGACGATAGACTTTAACCGTCTCAGTGAACAGCAGACGCTGCTCACTAGTTGCGTTAAGCCTCCATTTGTCGGTGCGAATGATCTGAGTTGGTGTTTTCACAATCTCAACGGAATTGCTAATATGTCACTATATTAACCTATAGTATCACAAAATGTCAACCGCCTTTCGCTCTTTCGCTCACACTGTTTCGTTAATCAAGATTCACATAGTGTTTGTCACTAAGTACCGCCATCCAGTAATTACTGGGGACATAGAAGAGGACATCTTAGACTTGGCAAAAAGCATCTGCGAGAAAAATAACTGCATCCTTGAGGATGCCAAGGCGGACTTGGGGACAAATGATCATATCCATCTCCTAATTGATTTAGCCCCTAAGGTATCAATTTCCAAGCTTTGCAACACCCTTAAGACAGTGACCAGTAGAGAGATTAGAAAAAGATACGCAAAAGAATTGGCTCCCTATTACTGGAAGCCAGTCTTCTGGAAAAGGGGATTTAGTGCTGTTTCTTGTGGAGGAGCCCCCCTTTCGGTTCTAAAGCAATATATAGAAAACCAAGGTTACGACGATTGATTGACTTGCTCCTTAACCCCCACCTGGACGAGGTGGGGGAATGCGTCGCATTTTTGTTCAAATATATTCGATGACACTTTCTTTGACAATTCGTCAAATTAAATCTGCCTGTAAAACGGCGGCACTGATTGGCATGATGGCGCTATCTGCCATCCCAGCCCGCGCTCATGAAACAAGAGTGGTGGGAGCATATAAAGTCACTGTGGGCTTTAAAAACGAACCAGCTTTTGAGGATGTGGTGAATGCGGTTGATGTTATTCTCCGCAATGCTGCTGATGACTCTCCTGTAGACACAGACAAAGAAGACAAAATAGATCTTGATGTCTATGTGCTGTATCTCAAAGAAGATAAATTTGATGCTCAGGTGATTCGTAAAGCCAAACTCAAGGGTGAACTCCGAAAAGCCTTTCGTACTGAAAACCGTTATAATACTTGGTTCAAACCTACCCATGACGGTGCTTACGGTTTTCGGGTAAAAGGCACAATTAATGGTCAACCGATTAATGAAAAATTTGTCTGTGGTGGTGGGACAAAAGATTTTCGGGACGGAAGACCTCACTCTTTCCGATGCGTGGTTGACCCTCAGACATTTCCTGGAAATCGAAATGGTAATAATAACATAGACAATGCAGGATACAGAGATAATGATCGATATCATCGCAATTATTGATATATTGGCGTTGCTGAATTAAGGAATGAATAGGAGTTGGGTGGGCATCCTGCCTGCCCGAAAACTGTAACAGGCAAGATGCCTGTGTCTTGATGCAGTCGCTCATGGGGGAAACCACGGCAGTCGCTCATGGGGGAGACCCCCAAGACCGCGCTGCATCGCTTCCACGCCTGATGCCCATTCCACAAAACTCTTCAAATCATTCCATTAGAGGTTGTCTGAGAAGTATTATTTGCTACATCCAAGCCCCCGTTGGTCCCCATCTGTAAAAAAGCGAAGCATCCGCTAATTCCCCCCAAGCGAGGGATTGCTCGCTTGGGGGGTTAGGGGGGCGGGGGACTTTTAGAAGCAAATTGACTCTTCCCCCAAAGTTGGGGGGCTAGGGGGGCAAAATTCAGTATCAAAAAACTTGGGAGATATCCTCTTATGAAGCAACGCCAATTCTATAATGAATTTATAGTTAATAGATCTGAAATACCGACCTGACGTATCTTCTCTAATTCGATCAGCCTGCGATTAGCATCTTGACATTCCTGCCAATAGTATTGCTTACGTTGCGAATCATTACTAAGGTCAATTTTTTGCCATTGCTCTAAACAATAGCGCCGATGTTTTTCCAAGGCTACTATTTCTAGGGAAGCTGCTGCAGCTTGTATTACCATCGGGGCTCGCAAAATATCTTCTGTACAGGCTTCGTCAAGATGAAACAGATGAGCCACTTGAGTCATTTCCCTAGGAAATTGTAAACTCCGGTCTTGTAAACGGGAGATGAGCTGTTCAGGGGTGGTAGTGTTAAATTGTGTCCCTATCCCTTGCAGTTCAATAATTTGTTGCCACAAGAATCGATGGTGAGAAAGACTAAACAGTAAATCTCCCTGGTCTAGAGTATCAATAATTGTTTGTCGATAGTCTGGACAGTGTAAATAAATCCGTAATAGTAAGGCTTCGGCTCGTTCTAAAAGGGTGCGCTCTTTACCAACAGGTAGGTTTGAGTCTTGATTACCCTGTTGTTTCGGTTTCTTTAACCGAGGTGAGGATTTCTTAAAGGCAGCTCTCAGGGGTTTTTGGAGTTGAGTTTGTAAATTTTCGATGTAGAGAGAGACTAGTTTCCCTTGTCCTTGACTGAGAATTTGAGCACAGTAGTTAATATAATAAGTGAGCTGGTTTATGTCATCGAGTTGATTGAGTAACTTAACCATCGCTTGGGCGACTTGCTGAAATTGATTGGCTTGTTGGAGGTCTTTGCCAATCAGGAGTTGATTAATCTGCCAATCCAGCCACAAGGGAGCATTAAGCAACAGTTGTTGGTATTGTTCCGTAGCGTCAGGAGCAGATTTGAGGAATTCATCAGCATCTTTGCCATCCGGTAAGTTCAGTACCCGTAGCTGCACAAGTCCTTGGTAAGCTAGGTTAGCCATTTCTCCAATGGCTCTTTGGGCAGCAGTGGTACCAGCAGCATCGGCATCAAAGTTGAGCACAATTTGCTTGGATTCAGTATAGCGCGATAGTTGCCGGACTTGATCTAAACTAAAAGCGGTACCAAGGGAGGCGACTGTATTAGTAATTCCTGCAGCATGGAGTGCGATCGCATCAAAATATCCTTCCACCACTACAGCTTGGTCTTGCTTGGTAATGGAATTACGAGCTTTATCTAGGGCAAAGAGGGTTTTACTTTTATCAAACAGGGGAGTTTCTGGAGAGTTGAGGTATTTCGGTTGCTCATCCCCGAGACTTCTACCACCAAAGCCAATCACTCGACCTTGGGTGTCGTGGATGGGAATCATAATGCGATCGCGAAAGCCATCATAATACCCACCATTGTCCCGAGGCTTAATCAATCCCGCTTGCTCAACTAGCTTCACTGGCTTCCGTTTGTGTTCCACCAGATAGCGGTAGATGGTTTGCCAACTAGCTGGAGCATACCCTAGCTCGAAGGTAATGATGGTTTCCTCACTCAGACCCCTTTGACCGTGCAAATACTCTAGGGCCTGTTGTCCTTGGGGTTGTCTGAGGGCATGTTGATAGAAAGCTGTGGCTAAGGCCAGAATCTCGTAGAGTTGCTCTTGTAGAGAAAGTTGCCGTTGTAATTGCTCCCGCTGTTCCGGTTGCAGGGTTTGGACTGGAACCTGGTAGCGCTGTGCTAAATCCAGCACCACATCTGAGAAAGAGTGCTTGCCAATCTCCATCAGGAATTTAATCGCATTCCCCCCAGCTTGGCAGCCGAAGCAGTAATACAGTTGTTTAGAGGGACTGACCGTGAAACTGGGAGTTTTTTCCTCATGGAAAGGGCACAGACCGACATGGTCTCTGCCACGCTTGCGCAATACCACATGCTCCGAGATGACATCCACAATGTCAGACCGTTCCTTAACTGCTTCAATAGTGTTTGGGTGTAGCCGTGGAATGTTCATTGCTCGATTACGTGGTTACAATCAACAGGGTGTTTTTAATTGTGCCACCATACTCACACCAATCAGAAAATGCCTGAGCTTCTATGGTTTAGCCTTACCAAATTTTCTCCAGCTTCAGCACAAAACCCGGTAAAACCGGCTCACCGCTAACAGTAGCAGGATTGTCTAACCGTTCGGTTTCCATCCCAGGACGATAAACATAGACCCCTCGATGCTTGCGGTCTATCAGCCAGCCGAGCTTTGCGCCATTATCGATATACTCGGTCACTTTATTTTGCAAGGTTTGTAGCTTGTCACTAGGAGAGCGTAACTCCACCACAAAATCAGGACAGATGGGAGCAAACCTTTCCTGTTTCTCAGTTGGGATGGTATCCCAACGCTCTAGCTTAATCCACGAAGCATCAGGGGAACGTTCTGCACCATTGGGAAGCTTGAAACCAGTAGAGGAATCAAAGCCAATGCCTGTACCGTCGTCATCCGTCCAGTTGGCAAGCTGTTGAATTAGTTTGAAATTTCGGTTTCCTGTCACTCCCCCCGTTGGAGACATAATTATGATTTCCCCTGCCGATGTGCGTTCAATGCGTAATTCCCGGTTAATCTGACAAAATTCCAAGAACTGGTCATCATCCATAGCCAGTGCTGGGGGCATCCTCAGCACAATCGGACTGGTATCAACAGGTGTGGTGGCTACTGTCATGACTAATTAAGTGGCTTCGAGCACTGTGGGGAGTTTGTTCTATTCTAAGGGGAGCGCCCAGAGTGGTTCTAAGGTTTAGTGCCATTTCAGTATGACAGCTGTGGGCCAGACTTGACACAAGATGCTGTTTCAGGTTTTGGTCAAAAAGTCAAGATCCATGGGATCTGTTTTTAGCCAGTTGATCGGTGAAAGGCTACTAATACTATCCCCAAACAATTAGGATGAATGACCCGACAGCCACACGACCAATTTGCCAAACAGTATCTCAAGGAGTTGCTAACACCTCATGGTCAGGTGCAAATCAGCCGTGAAGTAACTAGTGAAGTTCGTCAAGTCGATATTTGGTTTCTACCAGCAGCTTCTTCATCTACACCAGCCCAGGTTTTAGGATTGCTCGGTGAGATGGTATCAAAGGCCTGTTTATTGGAACCGTTCCGGAATGCCATCGGGATCATGGCGGTGCGTAATTGTCTGCTGAAGTTGTTTGCCCTCTACGGTGACCTGCAGCGGAAGGCACGACGAGAGGTGCGACCCGTGGCGAATTTAATTCGCCAACGGAAAGCGCACCTAAGAAAAATTCTGTCAGTGAAACTGACTTGCCCTGTTTATGGATTCTTTCCCCTTCCTGTTCAAGCAACCTATTGAATGGTTTTGCTGCCAAACTTGATGATTCCGGGCATTGGGTAGAAGGAGTTTACTTTTTGCCTGAGTTGTTCAAGACAGCCCTGGTGGCCATTAACCAGCTGCCGGTTATCGAAGAAACCCTCTGGTTGAGAGTTTTGGGACGCAATCGCACTCAGGAGCAAGCCATTAAGGAATTGGTGGCACTGCCAGTTGGACACCCTTTACGGGGCAATATCTTAGAGATTCTGGCCAACTGGCGCATCAAAATAGAGGAGAGTGAAGATTTAAGTGAAGATGAGAGGGAATTAATTATGAATTTATCACCAGCTTATTTGCGTTGGCGAGAAGAAACTTTAGAACAAGGCCGGGAACAAGGCCGGGAACAAGGCCGGGAACAAGGCCGGGAACAAGGCCGGGAACAAGGCCGGGAACAAGGCAATTTAGATGGACAGCGCCTGATGGTGGAGAATCTACTGGCAGGGCGGTTTGGCCGTGTTGATCTCGAGTTATCCGAGACGATTGAGCCTTTGATGCAGTTGCCGATCACAGAGCGTACTCAAGTGTTGCTTAACCTGTCCCGTGAGGAACTGTTGGAGAGGTTTGGAAAGAGTCTATCTGATTGATAGGAAGTGTAAGCATGAAGCGGTCAGCGATCAGCTTCTTGAGGCTTTTCGATCATCACGCTTGGTGCGCTTTCCGTGATGGCGAACGCGCCCCGCGTGACCTACGCTCAAGGGATTGCTCGCCATCACGGGTCGTACCTCATGTACTCGTCCCAGGGCTAAATGCCTATGTTTGTCTTGATTTAAAAGCTGACCCCTCAGAAGCTGATCCCTGAATTCTTACAGCTAGAGTGTATCTGTTTAACCATTTAAAGGTAACTTGTCAACTGCTATGCCTTCCTGATTCAATTAATTTTTTTAAAAGTCTTGCTAGATAAATAAAAATCTAGTCAACCAGCCAATTAATAGTACAATATCAGCAAAAATAAAGTACCATCATAAGTAGCTGCTTAGTTATTTTTTTTATAGTTAATATTTATTATTGCATTTTATGTTAATTTTTTATTTTTAACAATTAAATATCATATTATCAATATAAGTAATTTACTAAAGCATTGCTCATAAAAAAAACTTATGTAGAGACATTATAGCTAACATCTCTACATAATATATAGCAAATATCAGTGATGTTTGAGGTACTTTTTCCTAGGCTTTAGGAGGCAGGGATCAGGGAGCAGGGAGCACGGAGCACGGAGCAGGGAAAAGGGAAGAGCGAAGAGGTAAGAGGTAAAAAATATTGTATACCTCATAACAATAATAAACGCTATATAATAATATCTAAAAATAGATAAAGTCTCTACTCTGTTTATTGATCAGGGATTGCATACATTCACTGAATGCTTATAGGTGACCACTGACATGATAGCTAATAGCTAAAGATTCGTTAGCTTGAAAGCCAAGACAACACCCTGAGATTACTAGTTAGTTGTAAACAGAAAGATAGCTATATGACAAATCTAATCATACGTTCCATATACGACATCCAAGGTGAAGGTCATATATCACCATTTGTTGGTCAGTCTGTCGCCACTACAGGTATTGTGACTGGGGTAGCGAGCAACGGCTTCTACCTACAAGACCCTTATGGAGATAATAATGATGCCACCTCAGACGGAATTTTTGTCTTTACCGATTCTACTCCTACAGTCAGAATCGGTGACGAAGTGCAAGTGAGTGGTGATGTCGAAGAATTTCGGCCTAGTAACCGTTCCAATGACTTAACCCTGACTCAAATTACTAACCTAACTAATATTAGGGTCTTATCATCGAACAACCCTTTACCTACTGCAGTGGTTATCGGTGAAGACCGTACATTACCTACAGAAATTATTGATGATGATGATTTAACTGACTTCTACGAAAGCCTAGAAGGGATGCGGGTGCAAATCAATAATGCTGTAGCGGTTTCTGCTACCAATAGCTTTGGTGAAATTTGGGCGGTTCCAGGTGATGGCATTGCTATTAGTGACGGTGACTTCAATCCAGAGCGAATTCAGATTGATGACACTCTATTGAATGGCACCTCTCCTATGGTTAATGTGGGTGACGAGCTCGGTACTGTAACAGGGATACTTAGCTACAGTTTCGGTAACTTTGAACTCCAGTCTACTGAACCAATTAGTGCTACATCCGGTAACCTAACGCCAGAAATAACGAATACAGAAACGTTACCAATTGTCGATGTAAAGATAAAGAGTGAGTTTGCTGAGGAAGCTAGCGACAATGACCTAATTTTGGCTCCCTTGACCTTACCTGAGCCAACTATTATCAATGGCACCGCAGGTAGTGAGAAGCTGACTGGTACTGATAACAATGACATTATCACTGGTTTCCAAGGTCGAGATCTGCTCACTGGTGGTGGTGGTA
Organism: Moorena producens PAL-8-15-08-1; assembly: GCF_001767235.1. Lineage (GTDB taxonomy): Bacteria > Cyanobacteriota > Cyanobacteriia > Cyanobacteriales > Coleofasciculaceae > Moorena > Moorena producens_A. The sequence continues at coordinate 4,999,150 of NZ_CP017599.1, read as the reverse complement.
ATGATCAGTTTGTTTACACCTCAGAGCGAGATGCTGGCGATCAGATCACCGACTTTGAAGTGGGAAGTGACAAAATTGTTCTTACTGAGTTATTTAATAATAACGGAATTACAGTTGCTAATTATGCGGATGCGATTAATCAGGGCTTTCTGAGTTTTGCTTCAGAGGACAATTATGCTGTTGTTTTATTTGACAAAGATGGCTCTGATGACAGCAATTATCAAGGGGTTTTCAGGGAATTAGAACAGGAATTTCCGTTTCCTTCTTTAAATACTAACTCAGATGGAAGTCAGATATTTCTGGTTCTAGAAAATGTTGATGTTGTTGAGCTACATGATGCTAGTAATTTTGTGATATGAAAGGTTGTTCGCGTAGCGTGGCCAATAGGCCAAGCTTAGGAGGTTAAAGGTTGAAGGTTGGGAGGTTGAAGGTTGAAGGTTGGGAGGTTGAAGGTTGAAGGTTGGGAGGTTGAAGGTTGAAGGTTGGGAGGTTGAATAATGTTGAATAATCTTTATCCTGTTCCAAATAATTTTTAACGTTTTTTAGCTGATTTTCGGTGCTTCTCAAGGGCTACAATAAATCCCGCTCCTGTTAGAGTTGGTAGTCTACTCAGAAGACCTCTTGCAAAGTTCCAAAACTATTGCTAGCTTGCCTACTCCCGACTCCCTAATCCCGACTCCCGACTCCCGACTCCCGACTCCCGACTCCCGACTCCCTATCATTTGCGCCAAGACAAACGAACAGGCATTTCCGACCGTGGCATCAATTCTGGGATCTCATGGGTAGCTTTAAACCTTGCCATGCGGTTACCATACCAGTTAGCTCCTGGAAAAGCTGTTAAACCATGAGCAAACACACTGATCAACACCGTCAGCACCATAGTACTAAAAATAACTTCACTACCCTTAATTCCATCCCCCTCTAAAATTAGTAAACCATACAATATTGACGCCACTCCCCTCGGTCCAAACCAGCCGATAAATAAGATAGTATACCAACGCAACTTCATGCCAATCACACTAATAGCAACCCCTACCATCCGAGCAATAGTCAGAGTAGCAATGGCGTACAATACAATCTGCCAACTCACCTCATCCAGAGCAGGAAACACCATCATTGAGCCATAAATCATAAAAATCAGCAGCACCAGCAACTGTCCCTCTGCTTCTCCAAACTCATACAAACAATCACAAATTGATGGAGCCGTATTCCCTAGGGTTAAGCCAGCACAAAACGCCGCAATAAAACCATTTCCCCCCACTAATTCTGCGATCGCATAAGCGCATAACGACAGTCCTAATACCGATAAATCTTCAAAACTATGAGTAATCCACTTGCGGCGAACACTCTGTGACACCAACCAACCGCCAATATAGCCAATTGCTACCCCAACGATTGGCCCTAGAATCACTTGCATCGCAGCAAAGCGAAACCAAAAGCTTGCTGTTCCCGTTCCTTCCATTGTTCCAGCTAAGGAGAGGAAAATTAATAGAATCGGTAAGCAAATACCATCATTCAAACCACTTTCAACATTGAGGGATTGACGAATACAAATCGGAACACGAGAACTGCTGACCACCGCTTGTCCTAAAGCCGCATCAGTGGGAGCCAGAATTGTTGCCAAGGCTGCTGCTTCCCAGAATTCTAACCTACCTCCAAGCAACAGTACTGCCAAAATTGTTCCTAGGATAATTGTCAGCGGTAGACCAATACCTAACAAACGTACCGGTAAATTGTAGTCTCGACGCAACAGTTTAAGATTAATCCGAGAAGCATCAGTGAATAAAACCAGAATCAAGGTAAATTCAGCAATTATCCGAACAAGCTCATGCTCTACCTCCAAATTTAATAAACCCAACAATGGCGGACTCAATAAAAGTCCAAAGATAACAAAAGCCATCGGTGGCGTAATTATACTTTTCTCAATGCGCCCAGAAATTAAACCAAAGCCGAGGATAAATAGGGCAATAATCGCAAATAGTTCAGTGTTCATGGAATTTCTCTAAGTCCTGAGTGCGTCAGTGCTATAGCAAAGGGAACAGGGAGCAGGGAGTAGGGAGTAGGGAGCAGGGAGTAGGGAAAAAAAGCTGTGTACCTCATAGTTATGAAAAGCGCTGATAGCTGATAGCTGATAGCTGATAGCTGATAGCTGATAGCTGATAGCTGATAGCTTTAGTTACAAAAGTCTCTTCTTTCCACCCAAGCCAATCAGCCATATCACAACAAACAACCAGTGAATGAAGACAGCTGTCCAAATGGAGCCACTTTGAAGATAAGCAATAGTACAACTAATTCCTAAAAGTGTGGCTAGAAATATAAAAATAGGTTTAAAAAATGTTTCCCGTGCCGCCGGATAGAAGGTGATAGCATTCAGCGGATGATAGATAACAAAAATGAGTAAACTGACTGTAGACCAAGCGGATAGTGAAATTAAGGAAGGGTTTTCTGAGGGATGAGGTAATAATAAAACCCGGAAAAATATCTCTTCAAGTATTGCTGGTGTAAACAGAGCAGTTATCATAATCTTTAGCACTATAGGCCAAGAGGTTTTGACATTAACCGCACTTAAATCAGTTTCCCTCAATAAAGGGGATAATGAGGTATCAGGATCAGTTTCTTTTGATAAGGGGGATAATGGGGATTGCTCAATGGTAAGTAAGTTTTGATCCAGTTGCAGAAAGCCATTACGTAAACCAATCGGTAAAGCAATTAAACCATATATCATAATTAAGATAACGACAATTACCCAAGCTTGACCATCAGGAAACGTTAATATCCCAGCCATCAAGCGCTCGGTAACTCTTTCAGCAAATTTGGCCGATATCTCCATAGTGACATCTCCATACTGACATCTCTATAACGTAAGCATTCAGCCGTCAGCCATCAGTAGTCAGTAGTCAGTGTTTAGTAGTCACTTGTGAGCGGTGAAGCCTGGGCCTTTGGCACCTCAAGTACCATGCACGTAGCCCATTAGCTGATAGCTGATAGCTGTTCGCGTTCGCGAAGCGTGGCCATTCGCGTAGCGTGGCCAACGGCCAAGGCCAAGCGTGCGCGTAGCGCATAAGCTGATAGCTTACTCTATAACTATTAACATAAGCATGTTAATACTTCTAAAGATTTACCAAACCATGACGCGATCGCGTAGCGTAGCCCTTCGGGCTAATCGCATAAATTTAATCACTCCAGGTTCAGACACTCCAGCAATCTTAATAAATCCATTTTTTTCCAAAACTCGGATAGATGGAATCAATTCCGGTAACGTCTCTGCTATCACTACCTCAATTGTCACATGGGAAAATGCCCAACTAATCAGTGCATTAACTGCTTCCGTAGCGTATCCAAACCTTTGAAACTCTGGTAGCACAGAATAGCCAATTTCTACCATACCATCCCGGGTAGCTTGTCCCTTAAAACCACCAATACCGATTAATTTTCGTTCATTTTTGCTCTTGTCTAGAAGAACAAAATACCAGCACCACCAACCAATCTGATCCGAACCCTCCCTTAACCGTTGTGCAGTAAATTTCATAGTGCCAGTATGATGGCCTTCTGGGGGCCAAGCTTTTGGAATGTGAGCATCAATTAAAGCAGTAAACCGTGAGGGAGTCATTTCTGATTGCACCAGTTCTGGTGTACCGGCAATAAGTTCCAATCTATCGGTGGTGATGCTGATGTAAGTCAATATTTAAAATTCCCCATATCCAATGTTTAAAAAAGTTTAATTTAATGGTTAAATCAACGTTTAAATTTTGCTTTTATTAACATCATTTTTTTAGTTTTAACCAGAATTCATACTTAATCTATCAGCTTAAGCGCTACGCGCACGCGTGCGCGTTCAGCTTATGGGCTATGGGTAAGCTACGATAACAGCTTTTAAATCAAACAGGTAACCTTCATTTAATCTGATTTAAGTCTGCACCTCAAGTAGCTTCAGCTAAAGGCTGACGGCTGAATGCTGACGGCACCTCAAGCAGCGTGCGCGTAGCGCATATGCTTACATTTATACTCCCTTAAACCCGACTTGCATTTCTTTAGTCGATGCTCTCACAATTAGAGTATCAGTTTTAGGAAGTTTGCGAGAAATACCAATTTGATTTAGGACAATGCCGCAAATAATTACAGCACCCCCAATATACTGAGCTATTGTTGGTACTTCTGAGAGAATCAAGTAAGCTGCTAAAATGCCCGCTACTGGACTAAAGGAACTGGCCAGAGAAACATCGGATGCAGTAGTAGTCTTCAAACCCTTAAACCAACAGAGTTGACCCCCTACTACAATCACAGCCCCATAGAGGATCATCCATTGCCACACAAACGGTGAGAAAGCATTCATAAAGTGACCTACTCCAAATAACTTAATCACCACAACAAAGAAAATCACTGTACCTGTAGCGGTTCTGAACACCGTAAAGATTCCCAAAGGGATTTGGCGCAGTTTCACTTTACTAATAATCGTAGAAATTGCTAATGCGATCGCACCTGCTGCTGCCATCAATTCACCGACACCAATCCTAAAGCCTCCCGCCATAGTAATCATGTTTTCCTGGGGAGGCTGAAGCACAATAGTCAGGATGACACCAATAAATGAAACAATCGCACCAGCTATCACCCAACGATTTACCCGTTCTTTGAGAAGTAAAACTGACAAAGCCAAAGCCAGAGGAGGCTCAATGCGTCCAATCAGCACTACATTATTAACAGCAGTGCGCTCAAGAGCGATAAATATCAGAGATGGTGCCAGTGCTCCTGACAAAACTGCGACACCCAGTAACCCTAACCAATCTGTTCCAGACAGTTGTCTTAGGGATCGAAAATTCCACTGTCGCCCATAAATAGCAATCAACGCTAACAACGCGCAGAGATTGCCAACAAACAAAACATTACAGAACGAAATAGGATTTCTACCATCAATTAAATTATCTGCACCTAGTTCAGTCAGCTTACGAATGACCGAATTCGCTGCTGCAAAAATTAGGATAGCGATCAATAAGTAACCACGCCCTGGAATCCGATTCAACCAATCTGTTGTTTTAGCAATGAAACTTGACATAGACGTTGACAATAGCAAAGTTTAAATGACAGGGTAAGCGCAAGAATCAATAAGCCTAGGCTTATTGATAAAAAAACCGCGCCATTCTCAACAAATTAATTCTATTGCGAGTACAGTTCTACTAGATTATAGGGGTTTCGAGCCACGATCAACCGATATCCATCCAATGCACATTATGGGCAATTTTTTCTTGCGCTTACCCTAGTTTCAATGAATTATATCCTGTCCAGATGTACCATCGATTCAAAATGAGACACAGTTTATCTCATCAAGACGCATAACTGAGTCTTGTTGGAATTGTGACTTATAGGCGGCACGGATATCTTCAATAGCTTGCTCTGCCTTTGCAGAGCGCTTATAAAGGATCATCACCATACGGGACTCCTCCTGTATTGTCTTGTCTGTTTTAGCATCTCGCCATTGTCCTGATATTTTGTCAATGCTTAGCCCATCTGGAAATCGAGGGCTTATTACATTATCAAGGAACTTTTGCCATACTAGAGGTTCCACTTTTCCGCCACCAGGGATGTTTAAACCAAAATAGAGTTCAACCTTAGACATGGTTTGGCCTTCTACTGGACAAGATGATGATGCGAGATTGCTTTGAGGGAAAGTCAACAAAAATAATACAAAAATTACTACGACACAAATGAAGTTACTTAATGTTTTCATAGTTAGACAATGAGCTCTTATAGCACTATAGCACCGTAGCACAATTTAACGTTTATTTATGCCCACCTACTTAATTGAGCCAGAGTTAGGTAATAACTATACCTGTAGGATGGGTTAATAACGCACCCTACCACTGAGGTCTTAAATAAAAGTATTGTCCAGAAATCATTTAGAATCACTATAGTCAGCACATTGTTGGATCAGTTTGGCAATTAATCCAGTCCAACCAGTTTGGTGGCTTGCTCCAATTCCTAAGCCACTATCACCATGGAAATATTCATAGAACAGAATTAAATTGTGCCAATTCGGATCAGTTTGAAATTCCTGAATTTTGCCATAAATAGGACGATGACTGGATTGATTTTTCTGGAAAATCCCAATCAGACGCCGGGATAGTTCTACAGAAACTTCTCCAAGGGTCATCAGATTACCTGACCCTGTCGGGCATTCCACTTTAAAGGTATCTCCTAAATAGTAATGGAAGGTTTGTAAGGATTCAATTAAGAGATAGTTAAGGGGCATCCAAATCGGACCACGCCAGTTAGAATTCCCCCCAAATAACCCATTACTAGATTCAGCGGGTTCGTAGTCTACACGATGTTCGTGATCATTGACATAAAATCGATAAGGATTATCCTTATGAAACTTAGAAATGGCTCGGATACCATAGTCACTTAAAAACTCATTTTCATCCAACAACTTGCTCATAATGCGGCGGAATTTATCACTTTCTACCACTTTTCCAAGAGTCATATAACATAGAGCAAGCATCCGCTTTGCGCCTACTCCCTTAGTTTCCATACAGGCAACATTGCGTTTGAGATCAGGGCGATGTTGAATAAACCACTCCAATCGTTTTTTAAAACCCGGAAGTTTATTGAGCGTTTCTGGTTCTATAGTAGTGACGGCAAACAGAGGAATTAACCCTACCATGGAGCGTACTTTCAGGGGCAACTGTTCCTGATTAGGTAAGTGTAGCACATCATAGAAAAAGCCATCTTCTTCATCCCACAATTGCGTCTCATCTTCCCCAATATTATTCATCGCAGCGGCAATGTATAGGAAGTGTTCAAAAAACTTAGTAGCCATGTCTTCATAGACAGGGTTTTCTAAAGCTAATTCTAGGGCAATAGTGAGCATATTCAGACAGTACATTCCCATCCAGCTGGTGCCATCGGATTGCTCAATATATCCTCCGCTTGGAAGGTCTGAACTGCGGTCAAATACTCCAATATTATCTAAGCCTAAAAACCCTCCTTCAAATACATTGTTGCCGTCGAAATCTTTGCGGTTAACCCACCAGGTAAAGTTAAGCAGAAGCTTTTGAAAGACCCGTTCTAAAAACTGGCGATCGCCTGTTCCATGCAACTGTTTTTCGATCTGATAAACTTGCCAGGTTGCCCACCCATGCACGGGAGGATTGACATCTGAAAAGTTCCATTCATAGGCGGGAATTTGCCCATTGGGATGCATATACCACTCCCGCGTCATTAAGTCAAGTTGATTCTTAGCAAAATCTGGATCAATCATTGCTAAGGGGATGCAGTGGAATGCCAAATCCCATGCCGCAAACCAGGGATATTCCCATTTATCGGGCATCGAAATAATATCTGCATTGTTGAGATGATTCCATTGCTGATTCCTGACTTTTAGGCGTTCTGGTGGAGGTGGCGGTTGATTGGGGTCACCCTTGAGCCAGGTTTCTACGTCGTAGTAGTAATACTGTTTACTCCACAAAAGTCCTGCGAAGGCTTGACGCTGAATATTACGCTGATCGTCATTGAGTCCGGGTGGTGCGATCGCATTGTAAAACTGATCTGCTTCTGAGCGACGGGTGGCAAGAATCCGTGAAAACTCACTGCCAAAGGGTTGGGGGATATTGGGAGCATCACTCAGCCACAGCTTAATCACCTGAGTCTCCCCAGCACCAATAGTAAATCGGTAATGGGGAGCCACTTTTGTGCCGACTCTGCTAGGATTGACGGCATTCTTGTCACCTTGAACCACATAGTTGTTAATGCCATCTTTAACATAGGCAGACCGATTCTCTACCCCAAACAAGCGCTGATAATTGGTTTCGTTATCAGTAAATAATAATTCTGGTGAACCCTCACAGTAAAACCAGCGTTGTCCCAATGTGGGATGGGAGGCTTCCAGGACACTGAATTGCTGATCAGATTTAGCAACCTTGATTAGGGGTTTGGGAGAATTAGCATTCCAAGACCAAGTATTGCGGAACCAGAGAGTAGGTAGGATATGGAGGGTTTGAGAATCTGGTCCTCGATTAATGGCAGTAATTTGGATTAAAATTTGCTCCGCCGACGCTTTGGCATACTCTAGGAATACATCATAGTAACGATTTTCCTGGAATACCCCTGTATCGAGCAGTTCAAACTCTGCTGCTTCCGGTCCTCGACGTTGGTTTTCCTCGACTAGCCAAGTATAGGGAAACTCAGCTTGGGGATATTTGTACAATCCCTTCATGTAGGAGTGGGTAGGAGTACTATCTAGATAGAAATAATACTCTTTAACATCTTCCCCGTGATTACCTTCAGGGCCGGTTAAACCATAAATCCGTTCTTTAAGGATCGGGTCTTTCCCGTTCCATAGCGCTAGGGCAAAACACAAATACTGTTGATCATCACAAATACCCAAAATACCATCTTCGCCCCAACGGTAAGTACGCGATCGCGCCTGGTCATGGGTAAAATAATCCCACGCTTGTCCATCCGGGCTATAGTCTTCCCGTACTGTTCCCCACTGTCGCTCACTTAGGTAAGGCCCCCAGCGTTTCCAGTGGATAATGTGATTTCGAGCTTCTTCCAGTCTTTGATACTCTTCAGTCATAACTCAGGCCAGCTGCATCGCTTTTAAAATTTTTAGCTTAGTTGTGATTTGGTTTAAGGTTAGTTAGTTTAAGGTTTAAGGTTCGTTGCTTGAAGGTTGAAGGTTAGTTGGTTGAAGGTTGAAGGTTAGTTAGTTTAAGGTTGAAGGTTAGTTGGTTGAAGGTTGAAGGTTAGTTAGTTTAAGGTTTAAGGTTAGTTAGTTTAAGGTTTAAGGTTAGTTGCTTTAAGGTTTAAGGTCTGAATGCAATCAAGTATAGTTTGATCAGTTACTAATTAGCCATTACAAATTAATAATTATTAATTAATATCAATCATCAATTATCAATCATCAATTACCAATTATCAATTATTACGAGGTACACTCAAATTTCTTATCCCGACTCCCGACTCCCGACTCCCGACTCCCGACTCCTGACTCCCGACTCCTGACTCCCGACTCCCGCCCCAAATCTAAAAAACCTACCCCTGTCAGGTGTCCCCGTATTCCCCTGTAGCCCTTCACTTATGGGTAATTATTCCAATTTGAGATCAGCAACCAAGCACGAAGCACTTCTGCTACACTCCAAGCTTGGGCAAAACACCCTCGTGGGGTCATGGGGGCATCCCCGTCGAAAATTTCACTAATGCTCCCTACACAAGCAGCTTGGAGCTGATTAGCTATGGGGTCAATTATGGCAGGCTAATAATGGTATCACGCCCCCAATCCCCAAACCAAGGATACACTGCCATAATCGTTTTATCATCAGGTGCATCTGCTAACGGGCGGTTGACTATAAATTGGTCAGCCGCCCATACTAATTGTCGGATCCAACTGGGGGTAGTTTGGAGCTCATGGGCAGCATCCCAACGGTTGATTAACTGCTGCTCGTAAAATTTCTCGTCCCAAGTCATTAGTCATTAGTCATTGGTACTTGGTACTTGGTAATTTTGGCAATTGTTAAATTAAAATTGGTACTTGGTTAGTACCAATTTGAAGTTAGTTTAAGTTAAATTAAGTTAGTTTAAATTAATTTAAAGTTATTTGTTCATGGCAACAATTTCTGCAATATCCATAGAGCAAATCATCACAGCAGTGTCCTCAAAACTGACTAAGTTAAGATGATCCGGATTATCTATCAACTGTTGTGCTGCTAATAATCCAGCAATTGTCCAGGTTTGAACTTTCCTGGCTTTCTTGCCAATCAGGCGACCATTTTTACCATCATAGTACTCTGGCCAGTTATCCTTAAGTAGGCATTGGGAAGCAATGGTTAAGGCTTTACGAGCCAGTTCAGATTTCCCAGTTTTTTGTGCTGCTGCTGCTAATTCCCACAACAAGAAAGGCCAATTACCCGCATTATGGTAAGACCAAGGAGTATTTTTGGGATCACAACCTGTGATAATTTGCCAATCGCGACCTTCCAAAGCCGGAAAACAAACTTTCATGGGCATTTCTCCCACTAAATCCTCCCAGCGTTGCTCGATCAAGTCCATAATGGCTTGGGATTGTTCTTCAGTAGCTAGGGAAGTAATAATTGCCATTAAATTACCTTGGGCAAAAAAGCGAAAATCCATCCGTCCTGGTCCAAGGTTACCCACAAAATATCCCCCTGAATCTGGCAACCATTGCATTAGCCAATCTGGAATAGTGTCAGCATAGACATTAAACTTATTGATTGCGGCTTCACCGAACTCTTCCACATCGTAGCGATAGATTTCCTTGAGGCGGTCTAAATTCAACCAATAGTAATTCCGAATATGATAAGTCAGATGACCCAAGCGCTCCTTGACCACAGGAACGTAATCATCCTCTGGCAACAACAACTCACTGGCCGCCTGCAACGCAGTGTAGAATAGGGCTTGAATATCCAACGGATACCCATCAACTCCCATCCGTCGGTCAATCATGAAGGCACCATCGGGCACCAACATCGTGGGAAACAGATCAAATCGTTTAGTCAGACACAGATCTAAAACTAATTTGATTCCCCGTTGGAACCGTGTCTGGTGGGCAAGGGCTTGATCACCAGTTGCCTTGACATAAGCCCTTAAAATCAGCAACCACCACAAGCCAGAATCTACTGGAGCAACTCGTGCGATCGCATGTTCCCCAAAATCCGCCCCTAAATACTCCTGTTCCTTCTTATGTATTACTTTAAAGCTCGCTGGCATCAATCCTTGACCCGCCTTAAAGCAATCCATATGCTTTTCACGGCTTTGAAGCCCTAGGGTTTCGATCAAGAAATTGCGCACAATTTCTCCCTTGCCCTTCATCAGCAATGCCATAGCCGACACCGCGAAATCCCGCGTAAAGCACTGGTCATAATTCAGGGCTTCCATATCCGGGTCTTTCGACGCTACTGTGCCTACGGGATGTCCTTGATAATAGATAATCGAATCTTCCAGGGCTTGCCAAGCTGCCTCGATCAGATTACCTTCGCTTCCCATATAAAATTTCTCCTTTAAGTTGTCCATCTGGTTGATGCTAGCTTAACTTCTTTGAAAAAATCCTGAAGTACTTGGCTCGGATATCGAAAGACAGAGAAATTCGGGAACTTCGGATCAAGGAACTTCGGATCAAGGAACAGGGAATAGGTCAGAAGAATTGACGCAGTTTATATCATAAAAATACTAATGCTGCAAGGTATCAGCAAACAATCTTTAACAAAAAAACCTTCAACTGTAAGCACTCAGCCGTCAGCAGTCAGCCGTCAGCAGTCAGCTCACGCTGTCTTGATGCAGTCGCTCATGGGGGAAACCCCCAAGACCGCGCTGCATCGCTACTTGAGGTGCCGTCAGCTTATTTTATTCAAAGGTGCGCTCTTACCATTAAGAATTAAATTCGCGCTTATTGTCGCACCTAAAAGTACCGATTGCGCTACGCGCATTAGCTGATAGCTGATAGCTGATAGCTGATAGCTGATAGCTGATAGCTGATAGCTTACATTCAACCTTAGCCTATTGGCCACGGGTGCGCGTTCAACCCTATGGACTCTAGTCATTCAAGACCGGCTCCAGCAACATTGCCGTACCTACAGGAAAAGGATAGGATATATTGTCGGTCAGAGCAGACACTCGATAAAGCATCGCTCCCCCTTCTCGATTTTGTTCTACCCCATCCATCACAATGCGCAGGACATTGCCTGGTTTGACCGGTTTATTCAAGGTCACCGTAAGAGCCATACCACCTTCAGGACTCTTAGACACTGCTGTGGTTGCTGCCACTCTCTCACCAAACTGATTAGTAACCGTTGCTTTACGAACACCAGCCAGATTGGTACATTCAATCACAACAGCATTTATTGGAAACGCAGCCACAGCAACGGTAATAAAATGCCTATCCCCGGCAGCTCCAGCAATTCCAGCGCTGGCAACATAGGGAGCATTCGGCACAAAACCCGCTTGAGCCTGAGCCGCTGGTACCAGACTAGGGATGGCTATAGGCAGCACAGATGCGGCGAATGCTAGGGCTGAAACTGCTCCGAAAACTTGTTTTTTCATCACTCAATCGTCTTGGGATACCAGACTTAAAGAACTGTTGAGTTGATTTTAAAGAAGACCTATGGAAATTGTCTGCCTGAAAAAATCGGGAATTTGACCTAGATTTGACTGGGGCATCTGCTGGTAATAGTCGTAAAAAATTGGAAAAAATTGCTTGATTGCACGGAAATTTTGGCAATTCTATGTCAAAGTAAAGCTAGTGTTTGGTGTGTTGGCTTTCAACCTAGTCAATGATGGCAGACGAAGCCCTAGCTGTTTTGGACACAATTTTGCCCGATTACTCCTTCAGTAACCTTCAAGAGACCGTCTTCTGTGAAGTTTGGGAAGGGAAGACTTATGCTGAGATTGCGGAAAGCTGCGGGTATGAGCATAGTTACATTAGAGATGTAGGATTCAAACTTTGGCAACGTCTCTCTGTGGCTCTCAAACAAAAAGTTACCAAAAGTAATGTCCGCTCAGTTTTGAGGCGGTACTCCCGAGCTCAGCTATCCTCTCTAGGGATTTATGGCTATCACGACAGGATAAAAAGTAGCTTCGGGAATTCCCTATACCCTGCTCTGGTACCAGAGCTAGACTTTCCCAGTGGACCGGTACCACTAAACTCCAATTTATACATCGAACGTCCTCCTATTGAAGCACTAACCTACGCAGAAGTTAGGAAACCAGGTAGCCTGATTCATATTAAAGGCCCCAGACAGAAAGGAAAGACTTCCCTAGTGCGAAGGATTGTAGCTTATGCCAATAAGCAGGGCTTTCGTACTGTTACTTTAAGTTTACACCGAGCTGATTCCCAAGTTTTCACCAACCTGGATAAGTTCTTACGTTGGTTTTGTGCCAACGTCACTCGGCAATTGGGTTTATCGCTTCAACTCGATCACTATTGGGATTCTGACATTGGCTCTAAGGTCAGTTGCACCACTTACTTTGAAGACTATTTGCTAGAGGAAGTCGATAGGCCAATTGTTATTGCTTTAGATGAAGTCAATCAAATTTTTGAGTATCCAGAACTTTCTAGGGATTTTCTGTCTTTGCTACGCTCTTGGTATGAGGATGGTAGAGAACTGGAAATTTGGCAAAAGGTAAGATGGGTGATAGCTCATGCTACCGATGTATATGTGCCACTAAAACTTAATCAGTCTCCCTTTAATGTTGGCCTAGCCATTAAACTCCCAGAATTTACCAATGAGCAGGTGCTAGACTTAGCCCAGCGTCATGGTTTGAATTGGGTAAAAGGTGACCAAGCCATGAAACGTCTTGATCCTTTAGTGACTATGGTAGGTCGTTGTCCCAGTTTAATTCGTCTTGCGCTATATCATCTGACAAAACAGGATGTTAGCTTAGAAAAATTACTAGAAGAAGCCCCAACTCAAACTGGAATTTATAGTAACTATTTGCGTTACTATTTAGCCGCTTTGTTACCCCATACTGACCTAGTCGCTGCTTTTAAGGAAGTAGTCATGGCGACAGAAAGTGTAGAATTAGAAGCGCTCACTGCCTATAAATTGGAAAGCTTGGGTTTGATCAGAATTCAGGGTAATCGAGCCACATCTAGCTGCGAACTATATCGTCTATTTTTTAGAAATCAATTTCTCAATGGAATAAGAGTTAGTGGTGATTAGTTATTAGTCATGGTAAGCATTAAGCTATCAGCGTGTCGCGTATCAGCTATCAGCCATTAGCCTTGGCCTATGGCCAAGCCCAAGGCTAATGGTCACGCTACGGGAACAGTTAATATGAAATCCGGCTAAATAGTTACTGTTAAGCATTTGCATCCTGCCAAAGCCTGAAAATGGCTTAGTCCCCGGATCAACTCAGGCTGTTTGAGCATTACGCAACAGCGATTAGTTGACACTCCCCGCCCTGGAAGGAAGGGGATTCTTGCTTCTACATTCGCGTAGCGTGGCCTACGGCCTTGGTGACTTGTTATCCCTTGCCGGAGCCAGAAAAAATAGAGGTCTCATCTCCACAAGCGTACTTGGTCTATGACCCAGGTTTCGGTGTGCCGGAAACGAAACCTTAGAATAGTGGAGCCTTAATCAAAAGCGATGCAGCAAGGGAACAGGGGGTTTCCCCCATGACCGCGCTGCATCAAGAAAGGTTAAAACTTTTTACACAAGCGCCGACTAACTATAAAGGCTCTACTATTCTTACGGTAACTTCTAACCCCACCGTACCTAATCTAGTTAACAAGTTAGATAAACTTTTTATTGATATTATGTTTTCGTAGATATCCAAATGGTTAGATTTGATTATGCAATAAGCTGATATCTTAGCTTATTTTTTACATCATCTACTTATTTTAATATCATGCTTATCTATATAGCAATTCTATGAATTGTGAGGTACAAATTTCTGGTTTTTAGGGAGCAGGGAGCAGGGACTGAGGCCGTAGGCCACGCTACGCGAACGGAGCAGGGAAGAGGGAAAAGGGAAGAGGGAAGAGGTAAAAAATAATGTGTACCTCATGAGTCCTAGAAACGCTATATCATTAATTTTTTTAAATTAACACGATGCGAGCAAACCGTCAAGTCTTAATTTCCCAAAAAGCCGTCCCTAGAAGTTACCGTAATAAAGAAGCCTTTAAAGGGGGCAGGCTATGAGCAGAAGGGTTAAAAATTATTAATTAAGGCTTCTTTATTATAAGGTTTCTATAAGGACGGGGCGCGATTACCCAAATTTTTTGGTAAAGCCGACGCTTCGCGAACACATCGCGAACACATAGAAGTTGCTCTAACTCCTGGATGTTCTCAAAGGTTCGGTTAGCAATCGGCTGATCTCAGGCAATTAGAAGTGATTTGGGTCGCAGATCGATGATTCGGGCAAGAACTTTGCTCATGCAGTCCAACAAGAAAATCGGGAGCATGTGCGAGTGGAAGTGATTGATCGAACATCAAAGGAATTTGAGATTCTACCTTGCGCGATGGATTGTCGAACTGACGTTTGGTTGGCTCAACGGATTTCGGGGTAAGAGTCACGGATTATGAGTTGTACACGACCAAAGCGCGAAGCGATGAAAAATGGCTCGCTTATTCGTTTAATAACTCGCCGATTAGCGTCTTAAGCTTTTATTTACAAATCAGCTCTGAGAAGTGCCATATAATCAGCGTGCAAGCTGAAAAAACACTCAATTAGGAGCATCAAATGAGTAATTACGTAATCGGAGGATGGACTCAATCAACTTCAAATCAACCACCCGACGAGAGCTTTGCTTACACCATGTATGGCATGATCACTAATCTCAATGGTTTAACATCTGGAACTCCTAGTCAGCCAGGTTGGAGTCCAACAGATACACCTCCTCCCGCAATCCCAGGAAAAGTGCTATGGACTTATGGAGGTCAAGCATGTACTCCAAACGGTATGCCTGACAGTGATCAAAATGTAAACGATATTATATCTGCAACGAATTCTAGTGGGTGGGATGGAGTAGATTTTGATGATGAGTGTCAGATGAACACTGATATGATCATTAACACTATGGAATCCTTGAAGCCAAAAGAAAGTAGTTACACATTTTTGGCAGGTTGGAACTATAACAACCCAGACCAAAGTGATGAGGGTAAGCAAATAAATCAAAATGTTCAAAAAATTGGCGCTACTGGTCTGTGTGATCGTTTTATTCTGATGTGTTACGCTGACGCAATGTGGCCTATGCCTGACATTCAGAATAATGTTGGACCGGCGATCGAGAGAACTATCGAAAATCTAGGAAATGATAGCAATAAAAAGGTTATTTTGGCCCTCACGCCAGCTGGTCTCAATCAGGAAAACTTAAATTATTTTCTTGAGCAAGTTACAAAATATGATATAGGTGGGTTGTTTATTTGGGAGTTTCCTAATCTGTCGGCTAGTGATCTAGAGACTATCAAAAATACCTTAGGTATTTCCTGATCAGACCAGTGTCTTGTGAGTTAGAAGACTAGCAAAGTACTGCTCAATCTCTGCCCCCGGGTGCTGCTGTAACTCCTCTACTCCCTCAGCCAGTTTTTTTTCCAGGCTTCTTGCTTGATGGGCTCAAGCTGGCTGATGGTCGCGACGGGGCAGGCGCAGCCGAAACTCCATCTGCTTAAGATCTTCCCAACCTCGTTGGGGCGCAACCCAACCACCGAGCAATCGACTCATCCAATCAGCTACCTTGGAACTATTCCACAAGCCGCTATCATCCATAGGGGCTTCTATGGCTTCTAGAAGTTGGGCTTGTTGAACCCTCGCCGTAAATCTGTAAATACCTATAGTTAGTGGAGGTAAGCGGACTCGAACCGCTGACATCCTGCTTGCAAAGCAGGCGCTCTACCAACTGAGCTATACCCCCAGGCAATGACCACTCAAGCTAAATCAAGCTTAGTTAATCAACTGCACTTTTGTTATTATACAACATCCAAGTGGAAAGTCAAGCAAGATAGCCAAAAAATTTTCCCATAGACATCGCAACAGTACTATTACCATAGCAGGTTAATGCGGGGTCTTACCATACGTCACTATAGTAAATAGTGAGGCACTTTCCGACTCAGGACTCAAAACTCAGCACTATTTTCACCCCTTAACCGGATCATGACCCAGGTAGTAGCAACATTTTACAAATTTGTCAGATTGCCAGACTTTGCCGATAAACGACCCTCCTTACTAGCTCATTGTCAAGCTCAAGGCATCACAGGAACGATTCTCCTCGCAGCAGAAGGCATTAACAGCACCATCGCAGGCTCCCGTCAAGCCATTGATTCAGTCCTAGCGTTTCTCCGTTCCGATCCCCGTCTGGCCGACTTAGAGCATAAAGAATCCTACACCGACTCCCCCCCATTCAACCGCCTGAAAGTCCGGTTAAAGAAAGAAATTGTCACCATCGGTTTGCCAGAGGTTGACCCCAATCAGCAGGTAGGTACCTATGTTAATCCCCAGGACTGGAATGCTCTAATTTCCGATCCAGACGTAGTCCTGATTGACACCCGCAATACCTATGAAGTAACTATCGGAAGCTTCAAAGGTGCCCAAAATCCCCATACTGACTCATTCCGACAATTCCCTGATTATGTTCGCCATCACCTCGATTCCACCAAAGACAAAAAAGTAGCCCTGTTTTGTACAGGGGGTATTCGCTGTGAAAAAGCCTCATCGTTTATGTTGAGTCAGGGGTTTAAACAGGTCTATCATCTCAAAGGTGGCATTCTCAAGTATTTAGAACAAGTCCCAGAAGACGAAAGTTTATGGGAAGGGGAGTGCTTTGTTTTCGATCAACGAATTGCTCTCAAGCACAGGTTGGAAGCTGGAACCCACCATATGTGCTACGGTTGTGGCAATCCAATTTCCCAAGCTGATCTCAATTCTCCTAAATATATCAAAGGTGTTTCTTGCCCTTACTGTTTTGATGATTTCACCAATGAAGCATAAACGTCAGCGCTCAGCGCTCAGTGGTCAGTGGTCAGCCGTCAGCCGTCAGCCGTCAGCCGTCAGCCGTCAGCTGACGTAACAGAAATTAAACCAATGCTTACCTGTTTGCTTCAAAAGCACCATCTGTAGCACCATCTGTAGCGCTAATCGCTGACCGCGCACGCGTGCGCTTCGCGCATATGCTTACCTTCATACTTCTGACTTCATACTTCTGACTTTTTTAGCGCTAGAGTCAATCCATCAGCAATCGGTACCAAACTAAGGGTTACCCGTTGGTCTTGAGAGAGCTTTTGATTAAATGCTCGAATTGCTTCAGTTCTGTTATCGACTACCTCAGGATCGGCTACTCGCCCCGACCAAAGGACATTATCCACAGCAATTAGTCCACCTATACGCACCAGTTTCAGTGCTTGCTCGTAGTAGTTTTCGTAGTTCCGTTTATCAGCATCAATGAAAGCAAAATCAAACGTACCTGCTTGTCCTTCTTCCACCAACCGATCCAGAGTGTCCAGTGCTGGGGCAATTTGCAAGTCAATTTTGTCAGCTACTCCAGCTTTTTGCCAATAGCGACGTGCGATCGCAGTATACTTCTCACTGATATCACAAGCAACCACCTTTCCCTCTGCTGGCAAAGCTAAGGCTACAGCTAAAGCACTATAGCCCGTAAATACCCCCACCTCTAGAGTTTTCTTAGCTCCCATCAACTGCACTAGTAAGGCCATAAACTGCCCCTGTTCAGGAGCTATTTGCATCCTAGCCATGGAATGCTCTGCTGTTTCGACCCTCAGCTGGGTCAAAACGTCTGGCTCTCTTACAGAAACAGATTTTAAGTAGTCGTTAAGCTGCTTGTCTAGTCCAAAGGTTTGATTAGCCATTGATAGTTAGCCATTGATATTTAGTTTGCTCAAAGCTATTATTTTCCAGAGGTTGCTCAATCTATAGCGTTAATCATACTTATGAGTTACCTTCAAGTTTCTTATACCAAGTTGCCCTCAAAGGTACAACTTTCTCTTCCGCCAATCTCCCTATCTCCCTATCTCCCCATCTCCCCATCTCTCCATCTCCCCATCTCCCCATCTCCCTATCTCCCTATCCAACCAATCTACTCTCTTTGAATGCAACTCGGTATTAACCCTACTCCCTACTCCCTACTCCCTACTCCCTTCGCTAAATGATAGTATTCATCGTTAATTTTTCATCAGTCTATGTTGCTTTGGTTATTCCTTGCTGTTCCCTATTGGTGGGATGATTTGTACAGTCGAACTTCCCCTAGCCATAGGGAAAGTAAATCCTTATCCTGGAAAAAGCAAGTGCTCAATTAAGGGCTGAGGGCAAAAAGCAAGACATGGGACGTATATTTATTTCAGCAGGTCACGGTGGCATGGAAAGCGGTGGTCGTGACCCAGGGGCGATTGCCGGTGGGACAACAGAAGCCGAAGAAATGATTCGGCTGCGAGATATAGTGGTGCCAGAATTGCGATCGCGTGGGTATGAAGTATTATCTGTTCCTGATCAATTAAGTTTAAGGCAGACAATTCAATGGATTAATGACCGTGCTCGTTTTGGTGATGTAGCGCTAGAGATTCATGCTGACGCCTTCTCTAATCCTAACCTCCGAGGTGCCTCTGCCTTCTACATTTTCAATAACACTGAGCGCAAGAAGCATGGTGAACTAATGCTGCGCTATTTGATCACACGCCTTCCTGAACTACCCAATCGAGGAGCAAAACCCGATACGGACTCAGGTGTTGGGCGTCTTGCCTTTTGCCGTGATGTTATCCTGCCCTCCCTACTGCTCGAAGTTGGCTTTCTGACTAATCCCCAAGACCGTGCTCTGCTCCAGAATCGACGTCGTGACATGGCCCTAGGCATAGTTGATGGACTGGCCCAATGGAGTAGTTTGATTTCTGGTGAACAGCCACCCGATCAATTCAATCCCGTTTATCCGATCATTGATATTAAAATCAATAATCAGACTTACGATGATCGAGGTGTTCTAATCAATAGCAATTCTTACATTCCCATTGACCTAGCCGATCGCCTAGGAGTCGATTTGACCACCGCTGACAATGTCCGTCGTGTGCAATATCGGGGAGTCGTGTATGTTAAAGCCATTGAACTAAGAGATTATAACATCTTCGTCGGTTGGGATGCTGCCACCCGCACTGTGATTTTGCGCTCAATTTCCCAGAAAGTCTGTCCAGGTCTGATTGACCGGATTATGGGTCATGGTAGCACCTCCGAAGTCCAGTTACAGATATTTCTTAAAAACAATAATCAGAACGGCCTGACTCAGTTTCCTGACCTACCTAGGCTCTATCGAGAAGAAGCCTCAGTGGAGGGAGTCAACTATGACATTGCCTTTGCCCAAGCTTGTGTAGAAACTAACTTCCTACGCTTTAGCGATCGCCTTAGACCTGAGCAAAATAATTTTGGTGGTTTGGGAGCAGTGACTAGTGACGAAGAAGCGACTTTTCCTAGCGCTAGAATTGGAGTCCGTGCTCATATCCAACACTTGAAAGCCTACGCCAGTCAGGAACCCCTAGTCCAACCCTTGGTCGATCCCCGGTTTCGCTTCGTTACCCGAGGGATTGCTCCCTTAGTGGAACAGCTCAGTGGGCGCTGGTCAGCTGACTTAGATTACGGCAAGCGAATTATCGCCGTTGTCAGACGTTTATATGAATCATCTAACCTGCTTTGATCCCGATTCTCGATTCCCGATTCCCGATTCCTGATTCCTGATTCCAACTCAAGCAACTCTTTAACTAGTGACATACTCCCACACGCTCATCAGAGATTACAGTGTGGGCTTCTTGCCAACTCCACCCAACGGTATCGGCTTTCGCCGACGCTGCGCGAACGGATACGTAGGCTTGCTTTATTGACGACACGGTCAGAAGTTACCGCAAGAAGAGTGGAGCCTTTATGGTTAGCAGGCCATGCATAAAAGAGGTGCGACCCGTGGCGAATTTAATTCGCCAACGGAAAGCGCACCTTTGGTTAAAACTTTATGATTAAGGCTCCACTCTTCTAAGGTTTCGTCTCCGGGATGCCCCGACCCACCGGAACAATACAAAAAAATTATGTTTTTCAGTTAGTAGGTGGCGGTTAGCTCTTAATTTGTCTTTCCTACTTCCTTTATTATAGACAATATCAAATCGTAATTGTTCCCCTATTACATTATCTTGTGCAAAAGAAGCCCCACACCTAATGCGCATTAGGTGTGGGGCTTCTTTTGCCGGACAGCTAAGCTGTCTTGAAAAACCGAATAATTTCTCGGACATGGTCGAGGAATTCACTATCTGTAGTTAATTGTGCGATCGCATTTTCATAATCCCGAGCTAAACGCTGGTGTTCCGCATTGTTATTAGCTTCCAGTTGTGCCATTGATGCTTCAAGTTGGGCTAAGCCTTTGCGAGTCTCTTCCCAGTAACGCTGATGGGTTGCCACCCAAGAGTAAGGTTCTTGTGGGTCTAGTTGCTCTTGTAGACCTTTGACAGTTCTTTCGAGAGCTTCAAAACGATTCCGTAGTTCCATTACATCTCGGCGAGGATAGGTAAACTCTTGCCGGATCATTCTTAATCGGGCTGCTAAATACTGGTAAAAACGTACCGCTGGACGCAAAGCAGTTAAAAGCAAAGCTGCTCCCGAACTGACGTAGCCCACAGCACTAATCCCAGTAGCAGCAAGGATGTACAAACCCACAGCAGATAAAACGTGAAGGGCGATTGCAACGGTTAGCGATCGCTTAGCTATCATTTCCACGTAGTTTAATTGCTTCGGGTCAACCGCAATCTCATTTGCCCTGGAAGCCGACCCCTCTGCTAAAACTTCCCTAGCTTCTAAGTGGACATTCCACGGAACTGTCACAATCACCAACAGCCACCAAAAGCTAGCCACACCAATCACCCAATCTAGGAAATGACCAGTACTGATGTGCAACCATTGCAACAGCCCAAACACCAATAGGGTTAGAATTCCTAACCCAGTCCCTACACCAGCAATATTAAATAACATCCTAGCGACCTCCGACGGATTTTTAGCCTTGATCCCATCATGCTTAGAGATCACCCTCAGGCTCGAAAACCTTGTGATAGTTTCGTCAGCTTCACACTGATATTTAGGTAAGCATATGCGCTACGCGCATATCAGCCGTCAGCTGTCAGCCGTCAGCTAATCAACGGTAGGTAGTTGCTAGTGCTGCTTCAGGGACGGACTCACCCTCATTTTCTCGGTAGCCAGTGTTGGGACAATCCGCCTGGGGATGAAACTGGCAAGATGCCCGTTCCACGCTTGATGCCCATTCCACCCACCAGGTCAAACAGTTTTTAGGAGATGCACCCTGCTCCTTTTACTCATCCGACCCCGTGCAGTGAAAGCGCCTAATAGCTGATAGCTGATACGCGACACGCTGATAGCTTATGTATCCTTAGCTACTTTTGCTCAAATTTCATGAATCAAAAATAAAACTTAAACAATTAGAACCAGAAACATTTAATCTAAAAGTTAATCATTATAGCTTGAAGCAGTTGTCTTAAAATTGACAAATCTTAAAAGCTCAGTACAGATGCTGAAAGAGAGAGGTAAGTAGCATGAAAAATTCTTTAAGACAAAAATTACCACAAAAACTAGCCACCTTCGCCACCGTTGCCCTAGCCACTGCCTTCTCAGCAATCAGTCTTGGCAACCAAACCTCCGCCGCTACCTTCGAGCAAAAACAAGTTGAACAAGGCAAGTTTATTGCTGTAGCTCAACCCTTTGGGGCAAATTCTCATCAACTGCTGATCATAGAACAAAAATCCAACAAGCGAGCCTGTTGGAGCGAAAGTGGTACTAACCCAGTGATCGTAGACCCACTGCTGTTGAACTTTGACTTTACTGGCATTTGCGGACGCAGTACTGATAGCAATGGCTATTCCATGCGCATGGCTGGTGAAGATCTAGGACTCGATTACATCCTCAGCATTGTTGAGCGTAATGGTGAACTGTTGCTAGTGGGTAAGCACCGTCTTGATCGTAAAGCTCCTGAAGTCATCATCGGCAGAACTGGTGGTATTAGCCAGGGCTTTATGAAAATTTTTCTGCAGCCCGGTTGGGAATTTGCCAAGAGAATGTTCAATGGCAAAGAGCTAGGTCACGTCTACCTTGCTACTAATTCACCCCTAGGTAACACAGGAAGTAGTGATCCATCCGACCTTCCCCCACTTCCGCCACGGGAAACTTCTAAATTTCGGGATATTACTAATGATGTCTATGCCTCAGAAATTGAAAAAGCTGTAGCAATGGGATTTATTGCTGGATTTCAGGACAATACCTTCAGACCTCAAGGGTTTCTAACCAGAGAACAACTCGTGTCTATGGTAATTGAAGGCTTAGGTAAACTGCCAGGTGCTAATATTACTGTCCCCACTCAAGCCTCAGGGCGGCCCTATCAGGATGTTGAGGCTGGGCGCTGGAGTGCTGCCAAAATTCAATGGGCGAGGGACAACAACATTGTTAGTGGCTATCCTGATGGCACCTTTCGACCAAATAAGTCCGTAACTCGCGCCGAATTGATGGCAGTACAAAAAAAAGCTGCTGAATTTGCCAAAAGCCTCCAAGGGCAGCCAGGGGTACTCGTTTCTAATGGGTCAGTCACACAATTTTCCGACACTGAAGGTCACTGGGCTGTCGCTCTGATTTCTGAAATGTCTGGCTACTGCCAAGTGGCATCTCCCCTAAACGAAAGGGGTAACGCTTTCTTCCCCAATTCTGAAGCACGCCGGAACTATGCCGCTGCTGCTACTCTGCGTATGCTCAACTGTGTGCAGCAGCCCATTACTCAGAATCAGTAGGACATTAGCCTTTAAGAAGGCAGCAAGAAACGCCTGTTGCTCACAAGATCAAGTAAACAACGTAAGGTATCAGCTAATGCGCTACGGGCATTAGCTGATAGGTCATAGCTGATAGCTTACATCAGCCCATTCTAGCGTTTTTCGCAGTTATGAGGTACATTTGTCATCGACGTTGATTCCCTGTCTTGATCTAGCAAATCGCTATTAAAATTTACCTGTTTCCAGATCCGATATTCCCTAAAATCTATAAATTGTGTACCTCATAGATATGAGAATTTATAGATATCAATTCCGGTAGTCTGGGATTTAACAAAAACTCAATTGAACACTGCCGTAAAGTCTATAGTGTTTTGCTACCTTCCTGAACTCTGCCTCTTGGGCGTTTTCCTTCTCTTGTCACCAACCTATAGAGATCTAAACGAGAGATCTAAACGTGAAGACTATTAAAGAATCCGGAAAAAAAACTGTAAAGATTTAATAAAGTAAGTAATTTTATAGTGACATTTACTCATAATTATGTCATCTATAGTAATGGTTATTTGTGCTTATCAATAACAAGTCATAGACTTACTATAAAAATCTAATTTTAGCTATTGTTGAATCATAAGCAATATACTTAGTTAAGTGAAAGTGAACAAGATTTCGATTACAAAAATTGTCAGATCCAATCTAGGAATTTGTAGTTAGCAATTCCTGTAGTAATTGTGATAATTTTTGTACCCATATCTGCTGTTCACTACTCCCTAATCCGGGAGCAGGTCTTGCGTTGCAGAACAAAAATACTATGTACCATGAGAGCAAGCTTAAACCCATGAGGGGGCTATAGATAATGTACAAATATTCTGCATAAGTGACATGCTCCCCCTATTACCTATTACCCATTACCTATTACCCATTACCTATTACCCATTACCTATTACCCATTACCTATTACCCATTACCTATTACCCATTACCTATTACCCATTACCTATTACCCATTACCTATTACCCATTACCCAGATAAGCGTACAAATGTTCTGCATAAGTGACATGCTCCCCCCTAATCCCTACTCCCTTTGCTATAGACTATAAACTCCAATACTGATTTTCCATAACCCCAAAAACTACTCTGATCTCTTTTCTACTGTTCCCTATTCCCTGTTCCCTATTCCCTAAAAAGTAGAGGATAATAGTAATTATGCCAAAATTTGAGGCAGAAGACACAACTAGGCTGAGTCTAGAGAACTACATAGTTTTTGAGAGTGACATTGCTTCCGGTGGCCAAGCTATCGAGATTTCCAAAACCAATACTACTGAACCAGGATTCATTCGTTTAACCTGGACAGAAGCTGACGGTCCTGCTGGTAACTATAATTTTAATATTGCCCATTTTGATGAAGCAGATGGCCGATCTACCCTGACACTTCGTGTCAACAATATCCCAATTAGTAGATATATTTTCAATAAAAACCCCGGAGAACAGGGCAATCCACCCATAGACATACCCAGCTCTAGTAATTATATCGGGTTGACTGGTTCTATATTTGATGGTTTATCCAATCCTAATCCGGTCTTTGAAAACGTAACACTGGCTCCAGGGGATCAGATTGAAATCTCTGCCGTGGCGGATAGTTTGGGGAATCAAACCGATGAACTAGCACGGATCGACGTTATTGAAATAACACCAGCACCGTTAGCTGATCCAGTTATTAATGTTCCTGAACTGACCATTATCCCTACTGATGGTACAGTAGCCGAAACTGTGCCAAAAAGTGGTGGTATTACCATCAGCCGCACCGGAGACATTAGTCAAAGCCTAGAAGTAACTTACACGGTCAGTGGCACCGCTAGCTCCTCAGATTACAAGCCCATCCTAACTGGTACCGTTACTATTCCAGAAGGTCAGCAGTCAGTAGATCTCAAGCTTACCCCAATCGCCGATGGTCTAGTAGAAGGGGAAGAAACTGTCATTATTACCCTTGAGAATAGTCCCAACTATCAATTAGGTCAGACTCCCAGTGCCACTTTCACCATTACCGACAATGACCAATCCACGATCACCGAGAGTGTGACTATTTTCTGGCGTAATCAGGAGACCGGAGTCAATGGTGCTTGGCTGATGGATGGTCTCGACTTAGCTCAAGCCGTGACAATTCCTTCTCCAACAGAACCAGCCGACAGTCCCTGGCAGATGCAGGGTGCAGGGGATTTCAACAGTGATCAACAACAGGATATTCTCTGGCGTAATACCTCTACTGGTGAAACTGGCATCTGGTTGATGGCAGGATCGGTGTTTGAGAATTCAGTGTCCATAACCCCAACTCCAGACCTGGACTGGGAAATTCGTGGCACCGAAGATTTTAACAGTGATCAACAACAGGATATTCTCTGGCGCAATACCTCCACTGGGGAAAATAAAGTCTGGTTAATGAATGGCACCACTGTGGCTGAGGAGGTGTTGATTCAATCGGAAGCAGTCACTAGTATTTGGGAAATGAGGGCAGCGGGAGATTTGGATGGAGATGGTGATGGGGATATTATTTGGCGCAATACTCAAGACCAAACTATTTACTATTGGAGGATGGAAGGGACTCAGTACATTGAATCAGTGTTGATCTCCTCACCAATCAGTAGTGGTCAGGAGGTAATCCATGGCACCCTCGACATCGATGATAATGGTTTCGATGATATCCTCTGGCGCAATCTCGACGATGGACAAAATAGTGTCTGGCTGATGAATGCCAATGGGTTCGATCGCCTGGAGAAGCTTGATCCACTAACCGATACCAGTTGGCAAAGTTATGTGTGAAATACGTAATTTAAAATACAAAATTTTAATTACCTAATTTAAAATTACCTAAGAGGATATCTCCCAAGTTTTTTTATACTAAATTTTGCCCCCCTAGCCCCCCAAGCGAGGGATTGCTCGCTTGGGGGGAAAAAGAGTCAATTTGTTTCTAAAAGTCCCCCGCCCCCCTAACCCCCCAATTCTGGGGGGAATTAGCGGATGCTTCGCTTTTTTACAGATGGGGACCAACGGGGGCTTGGATGTAGCAAATGAGACTTCTCAGACAACCTCTAAGTATTTAGCCAAGGACAATCAGCTAACGAGCTAAGGGCGTTAGCTGATTGCTTATATATATAGCAAGTCTTATACCCAGGAGGTACAAATCTCTGGTTTTTAGGGAGCAGGGAGCAGGGAGCAGGGAGCAGGGAGCAGGGAGCAGGGAAGAATGAAGAGGGAAGAGGGAAGAGGGAAAAAATAATGTGTACCTCATAGCTATGAGAAACGCTATAGAAACCTTATATAGCGTTTGTATTTGAGATGTAAACGTAGGAGGTATTTTTTTTTATAAAATAAAACTACGTATCTCTTTCCCCTCCTGGGAGCAGTAGGGGTGGGTTACTCTTGCTAGCATGCCTATTGCTAGCATGCCTATTGCCTATGGCCTTTTAGGGAAAGAAGTTTGTTTACAACCCAGATAGACATGCTATATAGCCATCACTTTTAAATATTTATAAAATTTCAAGATTTATAAATTAATAATTTTTGTTCATAACTTATTCAAGACTGAATTCGAAATTCTATCACTGTAAGCGCTATCAATCCAAATCCTATAAGTAGTAGGAGGCGTTATTAAATAATCATCACAGTAGAGTTCTTGTATAAGTAATGCTTATAATAAAATCTCTGGTTGGTTAACCTAATGGATTAGTTTTCTATGAAAGATAAACTCAATATTTTTATATTAGTTATTTTCTGGATAATTATATGTATTTTGTGATCACAAATTTAAGACTTATATAAAGTATCTATAAAGGAGATTTTGGGGATTGATTGTTTATACCCGTAGAATTATAGGAATGGGTGTAATGGTGTTTAAAAATTAAAGGGACGAAGGGATGCAGCGAGCTAGCACGGTCTTGGGAAGCCAGTTGCTTATCTAAAATCCCCATCTCCCTGACCATCTCCCGACACTTTGCTCTTTTTCCCTGTTCCCTATTCCCTATTCCCTAACCGCAGCGCTCCGGAAGCTTGGCTTGGGTGCATCTCATTTTTGCTGTTTGACACAGTGGTGCGTTACGGGGCGGACTGTCCAAACCCTGGCTACGAGGCGGAAAATGAGAGCCCCCCTAAAGCACCACTAGCAAGATTTTCAAATATGAGATGCACCCGCTTTGCTTCCGCTAAAAGCGAACGCATTAATTATTCTCTAGTAATCGAAAATATTGAGCAATTCTCATATCAGTAACAATAGGATAAAGATTTGATAAAATTACAAAATTTAATGGTGACATAGTATCCAATTCATGTCATCAATAAATAAAGGAATTGTTTGACCGCAAAAACTAAAGCTCTTGGTGGAAGACTATAGTATAGTGCTCAGACTATCTCAACAAAATAATGTTGGGGGAGCATCTACGTCCTCAGCGATAGGTTTGAAAACACGGAAATTAAAAACTGTGTAACTAATACAGCGGCAGATTTATGAGATTTTTCATTAGCTGTAATAATCGGTGCTTTGGTGAACGTTTAGCATAGTATTCTACTCTTGCCCATGGCTCTGTAAAGGGTATCGGAATCATGGGGTTTGAGTGGATATCGACTTGCTAGGGTATTACTTGCTGCCCAAATAAACTTCCTAAATAAAATTACCATAGCTTTAAACACAGATAAAGGTTGGAGACTACAACACTATGACGAGAATTGAAGCCGAAAATTTTTCTAGTATAACTAACTTTGTAACTACTAGTAATCCTGATGCCTCCGGGGGCGCAGTAATCACTCTATTTGATGCGGTTAATAATACTGCTTTCCCCCCTGGTACTGCTAGCACAAGCTTTAATCAACCCACTGGTACCTATGAAGTAATTATTGGTACTTTTGACGAAATAGATGGAGAAGGCTCAATCGATGTCACCATTGGCAGTACCGTTTTTCCCACCATCACTCTTAATAATCCTACCTCTACTGCTAGTGGTATCCCCGAAGCCTTGAGTTTCGTCGCTTTACAAATTAGCCCCAGCACGTTTATCCGTAATGGAGACTTGATCGAGGTTAAAGGTACCGCTGATGGTGAAGAATTCATCCGATTTGACTATATTGAATTCAACCTGACCAACGAACTCCCGGTAGCTGTCGATGATACTGCCACTACCACTGAAGATACAACAGTTAACATTAACGTATTAGATAATGACACGGATACTGAGGGAGACAGCACTCTAACGGTTATTAGTGATCCTAGTAATGGCAGTGCAGTAGTAAATGACAATGGTACCCCTGATGATCTAACCGATGACGTTATTACTTACACTCCGAATCCCAACTACAATGGACCGGACAGTTTTACTTATCAGTTAAATGATGGGGTTAACCCTGCTGACACCGCTACTGTTAACGTTACCGTTACTTCTGTTAATGATGCACCAGAAGCCGGAGATGATAGTGCCATAAGTAATGAAGATATCCCAGTTAATATTAATGTTTTAGACAATGACATTGATATTGACGGAGATTCCCTGAGTCTAACAATTGTCAGTAATCCCAGTAATGGTAGTGCTGTAGTTAATAATAATGGCACTCAAGGGGATACCACCGATGACTTTATTACTTATACTCCCAATCCCAACACTAACGGTAATGATAGTTTCACCTATCAAGTGGATGATGGGAATGGTGGTATTGACACAGCTACGGTTAATCTTACTATTAATCCCGTTAGTGATGCACTGGAAGCTGGAGATGATAGTGCTACGACTGATGAAGATACAGAAGTTAGTATTAATGTTTTAGAGAATGACTCGGATATTGAGGGAGATTCCCTGACTCTCGCGATTGTTAGTAATCCCAGTAATGGTAGTGCTGTAGTTAATAATAATGGCACTCCCAGCAATCCGACCGATGACTTTATCACCTATACTCCTAATCCTAACACTAACGGTAATGATAGTTTAATCTATCAAGTGGATGATGGGAATGGTGGTATTGACACAGCTACGGTTAATCTCACGATTAATCCTGTTAATGATCCACCAGAAGCCGGAGATGATACGGCTACGACTGATGAAGATACAGAAGTTAGTATTAATGTTTTAGACAATGATATTGATATTGACGGAGACTCTCTAAATTTAGTAATTGTCAGTAATCCCAGTAATGGTAGTGCTGTAGTTAATAATAATGGCACTCCCAGCAATCCGAACGATGACTTTATTAGCTATACTCCTAATCCCAATACTAACGGTAATGACAGTTTCACTTATCAAGTAAATGATGGGAATGGTGGTATTGACACAGCTACGGTTAATCTTACTATTAATCCCGTTAATGATGCACTGGAAGCTGGAGATGATAGTGCTACGACTGATGAAGATACAGCAGTTAGTATTAATGTTTTAGAGAATGACTCGGATATTGAGGGAGATTCCCTGACTCTCGCGATTGTTAGTAATCCCAGTAATGGTAGTGCTGTAGTTAATAATAATGGCACTCCCAGCAATCCGACCGATGACTTTATTAGCTATACTCCTAATCCCAATACTAACGGTAATGATAGTTTCAGCTATCAAGTGGATGATGGGAATGGTGGTATTGACACAGCTACGGTTAATCTCACGATTAATCCTGTTAATGATCCACCGGAAGCTGGAGATGATAGTGCTACGACTGATGAAGATACAGCAGTTAGTATTAATGTTTTAGGTAATGACATTGATATTGACGGAGATTCCCTATCTTTGGCAATTGTCGGTAATCCCAGTAATGGTAATGCTGTAGTTAATAACAATGGCACTCAAGGCGATCGCACTGATGACTTTATCACCTATACTCCTAATCCTAACACTAACGGTAATGATAGTTTAATCTATCAAGTGGATGATGGGAATGGTGGGATTGACACAGCTACGGTTAATCTCACGATTAATCCTCTTAATGAGCCACCAGAAGCCCAAAATGATAGTGCCACTACTAATGAAGATACAGCAGTTAACATTAATGTACTAGACAATGACTCGGATATTGAAGGAGATAGTAGTCTGAGTGTTGTTAGTAATCCCAGTAATGGCACTGCTGTAGTTAATAATAATAACACTCCTGGTGATCTGACGGATGATTTTATTACCTACAGTCCGAATCTCAACTACAATGGAACAGATAGTTTTACCTATCAATTAAATGATGGGGTTAACCCTCCTGCTACCGCAACGGTTAATCTAACTATTAATCCAGTCAATGATGCACCGGAAGCTGTAGATGATAGTGTCATCACTAACGAAGATACAGCAGTTACGTTTAATGTACTGGCAAATGATTCTGACGCGGAAGGAAATCCCCTGACTCTAACCATTGTTAGTAATCCAAGCAATGGGATTGCAGTAGTTAATGACAATGGCACTCCCAGTAATCCCACCGATGATTTTATTACTTACACTCCCAATCTCAATGCTAATGGATCTGATAGCTTAACGTATCAGGTAGATGATGGGAATGGTGGTATTGGCACCGCAACGGTTAACCTGACGATTAATCCAGTCAATTATCCACCGATAGCTTTAGACAATACGGTCACTACTGATGAAGACATACCAGTTAATATCGACGTAATCAATAACGACACTGATCCTGATGGCGATAGCATTCTGACGGTTGTCAAGCCTCCCAACCATGGCACTGCTGTGGTGAATGACAATGGTACTCCTGATAATCTCAGCGATGACTTTATTACCTACATTTCCGATCCTGACTACAATGGACCGGATAGTTTTTCCTATCGATTAGATGATGGTGTCAACCGTCCTGCCACAGCAATTGTTAATTTAACTGTTACTCCAGTGAATGATTCGCCATTTGCTGTAGATGATAATACAGTTACTACTACTGAAGATACGGCAGTCAACATTAATGTACTGGAAAATGATTCTGATCCTGACCAAGACAGTAGTTTGACTATTGTCAGCGAGCCCAGAGATGGCACGGCGGTGGTGAATGATAATGGGACTCCTGATGATGTAAGCGATGATTTTATTACTTACACTCCTAATCCTGGCTACAATGGCTCGGATAGTTTTGCTTATCGGTTAAATGATGGTGTCACGTTTCCTGCTACGGCTGTGGTTAACCTTGAGGTTACTTCTGTGAATGACGTACCAGAAGCGATAGACGACACGGCTACTACTACTGAAGATACAACAGTCACCATTGACGTACTAGATAACGATTCTGACCGGGATGGGGATCCGCTGACTCTCGCAATTATCAGTAATCCTAGCCATGGCACGGCATTCGTGATTGACAACAATACGCCGAGTGATCCAACCGATGACCTGATCACTTACACTCCCAATCCCGATTACAACGGATCTGACCAGTTTACTTATCTAATTAGCGATCGCAACGGTGGCACCAATACAGCAACCCTTAACTTGAATGTGACTCCTGTCAATGATCCACCAGAAGCTGTAGACGATACTGTGATTACGGATCAAGAGGTAGCAGTCACTATTGATGTACTGGAAAATGACACGGATCCTGAGGGGGATTTGCTAAGTCTAGTGGTGGTTAGTGCTCCCTCTAATGGTACTGCTGTGGTTAACAATAACGGTACCTTGGATAATATCAATGATGACTTTATTACCTATACTCCTAATCCAGGTTTCAGTGGGACTGATAGCTTCATCTATCAGGTATATGATGGCAAAGATGGCCTTGATACAGCGACTGTTGATGTTACTGTCAACTCTATCTTTACCTTTTTTCCTTCCACTCTGACTCAGAATGCCAATAATACCTTTGTTCCTTCTACTCTGACTCAGAACGCCAACAATACGTTTACTATCACTGGTGACAGCACTGGCAACGCTCAACTCCTATTCACCTTTATTAGTGGAAACGCTACTAATGTCAATGAAATTGGGGTGTTTGTAACGGATGATGACCAAGGTACAGTTAATGGTATTGCTCCTGGTCAGGAAGGCTATGTGGAAGCGGCTCTATCTAATGCTCAGACTATTTTTTCTGTGCTGTTGAATCCTGAAGATAGTGGTCAAACTACTCGTCTGATTAATAATTTTGATGTAGGCGATCAATTAGGATTTTATCTAGTACAAAATAGCACCAGAGAGGCAGTGCTAGCAGGACAAAATGCTTCTGTATTCTTCGGTGATGCTTCCTTCAATAGCGATGCTTTAGACCATATCCAAGCCCAGACTAATACTGACGGAGTCTTGACATTAAACTTTGAAGATGCTGATGACCAAGACTTTGATGACTTAGTAGTAACGGTTCAAGACGCTTCGGCTTTGACTCCGACTGTAGGGATAGGAAGTCCCCAGATTCAAGGGCAAGTGGAGCTACTGGATTTAACCGATGTGACTGGAACAGTAACACCTGAGTTTGTGGTTAGTAGTCAAGCTGTGTTTCAGAATAGCTTCGGCTTTTATCAGGTTGATGATGCCAGTGGTAAAATTGGCAATCTCAACCCCGGTGATGCGGGTTATGCAGAGCTTGCTGTATCCAACCAGATCGATTTAGCCAGTGGGGTATCCGGTGGGGTACTTTTAGCTCCGTTCCTAATTGCTAATGGCACTGTTGAAGAGTTCCTGACTCAGAATCCTACGAATCAGCAGGGTTCCGGTCTCAATGCCTACTTTAGTTTCTTGAGCGCTAACCCTGATCAATTTGATCACGTCCGCCTACTAGGAGACAATCAGTTTAGCTTTGAGGATACCTTTGGTGGTGGTGACTTAGACTATGACGACTTGGTGGTAGAGGTTATTTTCTGATTTTAATCAGGAGTGGGGAATCGGGAATCGGGAATCGGGAGTCGGGAGTGTGGGAGATGGGGACTCTTGCCTCTTGCCTCTTGCCTCTTGCCTCTTGCCTGTTCCCTACACCCCACACCCCACACCCCACACCCTACTAAGGATTCTGCCATCCTTCCACAATCGCCATGCCCACATTCACATAAGGATTATCTAATAATTCTCTAAGGGCTTCTTTCCCACCACTTTCTAAGGCACTGAGCAACCGTTTTTTAGTACTTGCTGGAATCGCAATATTCACAAACGCTGTCTTTTCTAAATCCGTGGCGTTGGGATTACTTTGCTCTAATTGTTTTAATAATCCTTGAATTTCAGCGGCGGCTTCGCTTAGGGTTTGGTTTTTCTCCGGGGCATAATTGTGTTGAGTTTGAGTAGCAATTTCTTGCTTAAATTCACTTTGAGTCGCATCGACAAAGTTACTAAAGCTATTGTTACAATTACGCTGATCGTATTTAGACTGATAGTTGGAGTGATTGGAGTCTGACGTTGAGTCACTCATGGCCTTATTTTCAACAGTGATAAGTCGGCTTGCTTGTAGTCTAGCAATTTCGATTAGGTCTTGGTAATGCTTCTGGTAAAGGGCAAGCACACCATAGTTATTAGTGGTTTGGGTTAACTCTTGACGAGAATTAAATCGCTGGATGAACTGGTCACTGACGACATGGTCTTTAGTTTCCGCAGCGGATTGAATCAGGACTTCCCGTAATACCCAAGCTTGCTCAACCTCCAACAGGGTGGCCAGCAGCAGGTAGACACCGCGAAATCGGGGGTCACTCAGATGCTCGTGCTGACGTTCTCGATTCTCGGTTTTGAGGAAGGTCTGGACGATAAAGTATTCCTGGATTTTATCGTGACGAAACTTCCATTCTCGATAGGTACGACCAAAGCCATCCTTCTGCTGACGAGTTAATACCATTTTATAGCGTTCCATACAGTGCAACTCATCCAAGCAGCCCTCTTCTGGGATGGTAATTTGATCATGGAGGCGCATCTGGTAGACCGTTTCAGCAAATTCAGCCAGGGGAAAGGGACAAAGGTGAATCTGTTGATAGTCCTCTGCCATGATTTCATACTGCTGCTGTTGCAAGTTGAGCAAATCCGGGTCTTTGCCCTGGGCCAACAGTTGCGCCACCAAAGTCAAATCCATGGGATTGGACAGAAACCGACGTACTGCCGCTAACTCCTGTTTGGATTGGGTTTGGTGGAGTTGGCTGGCCAGATAGTCGTCACAGGCTTGCTCGTAGGCCACACCGGATACCGGGACATCCTCAGGCAAAATCCCTTGGCGAGAGGTGAGGAACTCTGCAATTTGCTGGCGCTTGAGGGGTTGCAGCACGTAGGTTTTAGCCGTCGCTGGGGGTGTCCATTCCAAGGGTTGGGTGGTGAGGATAATATGCCCCTGGACGTGATGCTCCACAAAGGTATTAATAGTAGCTCTGGTGTCAGGGCTGACTTCATTGAGTCCGTCAATGCAGATATCTAGGGTATTGTAGTTAATCAGGCTTTGTAGGAATTGAGGGTCATGGGCAGCGATGGGCAATTTAGCTTGAATCGCTTCCACCACACCACCGGCACATTGGCTGGCTGGCAAGTACACCGCAAGCCGCCCGGAGGTTTTGACTAAATTGCGGAGAAACATGGATTTGCCCAGTCCCGATTCCCCTACCAGAACCACCGGAGACTGCAGTTGGCCAATGGCAGTTTGAATCGGTTGGGTATGGGTGGCTCGTGTAATTTTAACGTGAGAGTCCGGAAAGTAAGCCTGGGGATCAAAGCTATCTAAGCTAGCATCCGCCACCAGCACCTCACGGAAGGGAGCCAGTAATCGGTAGCGCAACCAGGGAATCCAGATCAGAGCAATGCTGATATAGCCTAAGCCCACAATGGTGCGGAATTTTCGGTCCCAGATTAGGGCTTGGACTTGGGAAGAACGGGGATAAATGATGATCAGCAACAACCAGCCACTGACATGGATTAGCCAAACCTTAAACCCAATCAGAAACCAGTGCTGTCGTTCTAGGGCAACAATTTTGGCTTTGACAGCGACAGCAGCAACTTGGGAGTTTATAGACTTAAGATTTTTGTAGTGTTTCTTAAGCAGCTCCATATCTGTTTGTTCCCAGCTGACCTGATTCACAACTACCGCAATCTGCCTTTCTAAGTCTTTGCGCAGTTTAGATAGAGATTTACTAGGTTCCCAGATTTGCTCAAATAGCTCGAGAACTTTCACCCCTTCTTGGTGATTGATGGCGTGATCTTCATTTTCATGGGGATATTTCTCAGGTGAGCCCAGCCAATGAATTAAGCGCAGTGAGTCTTTTTCCCCACCACTGAGGAAATAGGCCAGAAAACGTAAGCTTGGTGCTTCTCGCTGATACCAGTAAACTTGATTTAATACCGAAAGTAAGTCTTTTAACTTTAATGGCCCCATCTGCTCCAGAGCTTTTGCTGCAGTATTAGGGACATTCCTGTCTGGGTCGGTTAAAAGTTTAGCGATTTGGGGAGCGTACTCAGAGGTAGCTGCTCCCATTTGCCCCAGAGCTTTTGCCGCACTAGCACGGACATCACTATCTAAGTCGGTTAAAAGTTTAGCAATTTGGGGAGCGTACTCAAAGACGGCTGCTCCCATCTGCCCCAAAGCCCGTGCCGCATTAGCACGGACCGTCCAATCTGATTCCGTTAAAAGTTGTAGGATTTGGGGAGCTATCTCAGATGGTGCTACTCCCATCCGCGCCAGAACGTATGCCGCGTTAGCACGGACATTATCATCTGAGTGGGTTAACAGTGGAAGGATTTGGGGAGCGTACTTAGAGGCGGCTGCTCCCATCTCACCCAGAGCATATGTCGCCCTATCAGGGATCTGGTTATCTGAGTCGGTTAACAGTGGAAGGATTTGGGGAGCGTACTCAGAGGCGGCTGCTCCCATCACACCCAGAGTTTCTGCCGCACTATAACGAACATCACGATCTGAATGGGTTAAAAGTTTGGCAATTTGGGTAGCGTACTCAGAGGCAGCTGTTCCCATCTCACCCAGAACTTCTGCCACAGTAGTATCAAGAAGACTATTATGTGAGTCGGTTAAACGTTCAACGATTTGGGGAGCGTACTCAGAGGCAGCTGCTCCCATCTCCCTCAGAGCCAATACTGCACTATAACGGACATTACGATCTGAGTTGGTTAACAGTGGAAGGATTTGGGGAACGTACTTAGAGGCAGCTGCTCCCATCTGTCCCAGAGCATATGCCGCACTATCACTGACATAACTATCTGAGTGGGTTAAAAGTGGAAGGATTTGGGGGGCTATGTCCTTATTTGTTGCTCCCATCTGACCCAGAGCCGATGCTGCACTCAAACGGGCAGATAAATCTGAGTCGGTTAAACGTTCAACAATTTGGGGAGCGTACTGAGTTGCTGCTGCTCCCATCTTCCCCAGAGCATATGTCGCACTAACATGGACATCACTATCTGAGTCGGTTAAAAGTTTCGCAATTTGAGGAATGTACTCAGAGGCCGCTGCTCCCATATTCCCTAGAGCCGATGCTGCCTTAGCACGGACATCACTATCTGAGTCGGTTAAAAGTTGGCCGATTTGGGGAGCGTACTGAGTTGCTGCTGCTCCCATTTCCCCCAGAGCTTGTGCTGCACTAGCACGGACTTTGGACTGAACCGACTTTGTCTGATTCTCATACCCTAAGCAGCCTACAATCTGCTCAATTCTGTCTTTAGGAATCTCAAGGGGGGGCTTTAGTTGTTCCAAGTCATACCTAGACAATTTGTCGAAAGCTTTAACCCATACCTCGGGGTCGGGGTCATCCAGTGCTGCCACAATCCCCTTGAGCTGCCACAATTCTGTCTCAGGCTTCGTTTCTTCAGTGTAAATCTCTTTGATAATTAATATAGCGTGACTCCCGTTGACAATCAACAGTACCGCTACTAGCAGTGCTAACAAACAACATAGGCACTGCTTAACACTCGTCTTAAACGTAGGGAAAAGCTTTGGGCGGTTGGCATCGCCTCTATGGGGCATGGAGATAGTTTCCCAAGGAGTTAGTCAGCTAATAGGGATCCCCCCTAACCCCCCTTAATAAGGGGGGAAAAGAGAATAAGGGGGGAAAAGAGCACAGAATAGGGAACAGCGGATCTGGTAAATAATCCTGTGTACCCCATGGTTATGAAAAACGCTGTAACTATAATTATGCTGATTTTGGCGCTAGACCCTAAGTCCAGCAATCCTTTGACACTACGATGCTCCCCGAAGGTTAATTGGTTTTAATTATACCAATTTTAGTGACTATTATATAGAACAGGGAATCGGGAGTCGGGAGTCGGGAGTCGGGAATCGGGAGTCGGGAAGATTTAGCTTGGAATGGGCATGTTGCTGGAATGGGGTTGTTAGTGGAACAGGCATCTTGCCTGTGATCAATATTGTGGTCACGGGCATGTTGGTGGAATGGGGTTGTTGGTAGAACAGGCATCTTGCCTGTGATCAATATTTTCCTCATAGGTATGTTGGTGGAATGGGGTTGTTAGTGGAACAGGCATCTTGCCTGTGATCAATATTTTCCTCATAGGCATGTTGGTGGAATTGGGTTGTTGCTAGAACAGGCATCTTGCCTGTGATCAACCTACATTCCGCAGGTTGGACAGAAAAACTATGGTATTTTTGTTTCATGACACCAATAGCATCATCAATTAGAGTACAAGATCTTGACCACTGCGGGATAGTAGCGGGAATAATCGACCAGATGGGGTTGGTGGAGCAAATTAACCAGGAACTGGGAACCCACCCCCAAGAAATTCTGAGTGCTGGAGTAGGGGTCAAAGCCATGATTATCAATGGATTGGGCTTAGTCAGTGCCCCCCTCTACTTGTTTGAGAGATTTTTTGTGGGCAAAGCCACTGAACACCTGCTGGGAGAGGGAATTAAACCGAAACACCTCAACGACGACCGTTTGGGGAGAGTCCTCGACCAACTCTTTGAAGCTGGATTGACTCAACTGTTTGTCAAAGTAGCCCTGGCAGCAGCCTCCAAGTTTGGGGTTAACTTTGACAGCCTCCACCTCGATTCAAGTTCGTTCCACGTTCATGGATCCTATCTGAGCCAACAGAGCCTCCCCTCAGAAGAGCCAACAGCCCTCAAGATTACTCATGGCTATTCTAGAGACCATCGGCCAGACCTCAAGCAGTTTATGGTGGATTTGATCTGCAGTGGAGATGGAGATGTACCCCTATACTTGCGGGTAGCTGATGGTAATGAATCAGACCAAGCCGTCTTCGCCCAGTTGATGAAAGAATTTAGACAGCAGTGGGACGGCAATGCTCTGTTTGTTGCCGATGCCGCTCTGTACAATCAGGAAAACCTTCAGTCGTTGACCAATCTGCGATGGCTCAGCCGAGTGCCAGGGACAATCAAAGGGGCACAACAGTTAATGGAACAGTTACCTGAAGAAGCTTTCCACCCGTCTCAATTGAGCCAATACCGATGGTCTTGTGTCTGTAGTACCTACGCCGGTATCAAACAGCAATGGTTGATCGTAGAGAGTCAAGCCAGAAAAGAAGCTGACCTCAAGCACCTGGAACAGAAAATCCAACAGCATCAGGAGTTGGCTAAAAAACAACTCAAGCAGTTAGGTCAACAAGACTTCGCCTGTGCTGCTGATGCCTTAGCAGCCGGCCAAAAGTTAAACCAACAGTTGCGCTATCATCGCTTGTTTCAGCTCGAAGTGGTACCGCACCCTTACTACCGCAAGGCGGGACGACCGCGAACAGGACAAGCTCCTGACGGCTATCACTATCGTCTCCAAGGGACCTTGACAGTTAAAGAAGAGGTGGTTGCCCTGGCTCGAACCAGGGCGGGACGATTCGTTCTTGCCACCAATGTCCTTGAATCGAAACAACTCAGCCGAGATCAGCTCCTATGTCAGTACAAAGGGCAACAAAGCACTGAGAGGGGTTTCCGTTTTCTCAAAGATCCGATGTTCTTTACCGACAGTGTCTTCCTCAAAACTCCTGAGCGGGTAGCTGCCTTGGCCATGGTGATGGGTTTGTGTTTGTTAGTTTACACTTTGGCACAAAGAGCCTTACGTCAAGCTCTGACCAGCACCAAGCAGAAGATTCAGAATCAATTGGGCAAGCCAACGGCTACCCCAACGATGCGTTGGGTATTTCAGTGTTTTCAGTCGATTCACTTGGTCATCCTGAATGGAGTGCAGCAGATTGTCAATTTAACTCCTGAGCATCAGAGGATTCTTCAGTTTCTCGGTGCCCCATGTCAAAAATATTATTTATTGGTCTGACCCACCTGCGGAATGTGGGATCAATATTTTCCTCATAGGCATGTTGGTGGAATTGGGTTGTTGCTAGAACAGGCATCTTGCCTGTGATCAATATTTTCGGACGCGCTGTCCCAACCATGGCTACCGTGAAAATGAGGGTGAGACCAAGGGTGGTGCGTTACGGGGCGGCCTTTCCCAACACTTGCTATGAGGTTGAACATGATGGCAAGCCCGCCCCTAACACACCCTACGGAATTACTCGGTGATCCAAAAAAAGTAGAAACTTGGCACCAGGCATCAAGGCTTTCAAAACCTGCACATAGCCCTTGGCATCAGCAGGGTTGTCGAACCGAGCGAAAACCACTGGTGCCATCGGTGGCAACAACCTCACCATCACCCATGGGTATAGGCGTCTATGGGACATAAAATTAAGTTATCTCCTGTAAAGGTGACCCAGAGCCAGCCTGCAGCCTGCGAAAACTCTTAGGCTGGCTCTTCCCATGAACTTTATTTTGTCCACATTTTTAGTTTACCACCAAAAATTTTATATTATAGCATATTTTTAAGATTTTGTAACAAACTTTTTTTGAGGGAGTAGGGAGTAGGGAGCAGGGAGTGTGGTAAGTGTGGTAAACATAGTAAGTGTTCCCCCCGCTGTTTTGGGAGGTTAGGGGGGATCCTCACAGGGGTAGGTTTTTTACATTTGGGTAAAACATGGGACGACCTAGAGGGAGAGGAAAAGGAAAACAACGAAGAAGCGATGCAGCTTCGGAACAGGGGGTTTCCCCCGGAGACAAAACCTTAGACAGTGGAGCCTTTATGGTTGGTAGGCTATGCAGAAAAGGGGGAAAACTTATTGATTAAGGCTCCACTGTCTTACGGTAAATTCAAACCACTCGCGCTTTGCATCAAGACAATAATGATTAATAACGACAAATTAAGTACATTTTCTTATCCCCCACACCCCACACCCCACACCCTACACCCCACACCTGACGTCTTTGTAAAAAACATACCCTTGAAAGTAGGGGGGATCCCCAGTTGGGGTTTAGCTGGGGGATTAGCGATCGCATAACCAAAACAGAATTTTTAGCTGAAACAGGCAAGATGCCCGTTCCACAACCCTAAATCTTCTCCGTTCCCTACTCCCTACTCCCTACTCCCTACTCCCTACTCCCTACTCCCTATTCCCTATTGCCTTATTTAGCATAAATAGAAAATTACTACTATAAAGACTTGATAAACTTAACCGAATACTAGTGACATTAAACAAAACTCATGACATCAATGAATAAGGTATTTTTCTATATCAAGGAAAGAGCATGGATGGCAAAGCTCTTTCCTTTTTATCAGGAATATTCCGTGATAAAATATTTCGGGTCATCGCTTCATTGTCAGTAATAATATACTCTCAATACATAATACTAAATCGACAATTACTTAATATTTCTGATTAAAAAATATATTTTTATATTGGCTAATAGCATCAGGAAAGCTGTATTATGGCATCTTACATTTTGCCATTAATCTGGAAAATAAATCCGGATATCTGGACGTTAGTAGGTATTTATTTATTGGTAGATCATTAGATAAGCATTCAGGGGCCTGCTATCCACTCTATGCTATCAGCTATTAATGATGAGTTCAACAGCAATCTTGCTATGACCTGTATGTCAGGCTAGGGTCACCTGTAAAGTAAAAATAAACCTATGGACTTACTCTCTTGATATAAAAGGCTATCAGCCTTCAGCGGTCAGCTGATAGCTGTTCGCGTAGCGTGGCCAAAGGCCTTTAGCTGATAGCTAAATGCTTAGAATAATTGTCAACGTTAAGTGCCCACAGCCTTAGCAACCGAGGAGTTTTTTAATACGAAATATTATGCCAAGATTTGAATTTGAAGACCCCCGCTTTACTCTAACTAATTTTATAGTTATTGATAATATATTTGCAGGTAATACAGTCATCAATTTACCTGACCCTGATAGCACTGGCACTGCTAGTACAACCTTTGATCTGCCCAGTGGCACTTACGAGGTTATCCTGAACGCTTCTGATGAAACAGACGGGAATAGCACAGTGGATGTCACCATTGGTAATGAGACGTTTTCATTAACTCTCAATAATCCCAATGCTAATGCTGGTATTTTACCTACTGCTGATGCTTTCAGGGATATAACCGTTACCAATAGCATCTTTATTCCCGAGGGTGCTCAAATCACCATTAGCGGGCAAAGTAACGCTCAGGAATTTCTTCGACTTGATTATATTGACTTCAACCTAGTTAATGAAGCTCCTGTTGCAGTAGATGACACTGTCAGTACTGGTGGCAATCCCGACGTTACCATTGATGTCCTAGCTAATGACTCTGATACTGAGGGTGATGCCCTGACTGTAACCATTGACCAGCAGGGCGGTAATGGCACAGCAGTAGTCAATCAAGATGGCACCATTACCTATACTCCTGTTAATGGTTTCAGTGGCACTGATAGCTTCACCTATCAAATAGATGATGGCACAAATCCTGCGGTCACAGCTACGGTTGAGGTTGATGTCACTGCTGTTAATGAACCTCCAGTAGCCACAGACGATACAGCTACCACTGCGGCAAACACTGCAGTTGATATCAATGTCCTAGCTAATGACACTGATCCTGAAGGTGATGCCCTCAATGTAGCCATTGACCAGCAGGGCGGTAATGGCGAAGCAGTAGTCAATCAAGATGGTACCATTACCTATACTCCTAATGATGGTTTCAGTGGCACTGATAGCTTTACCTATGAGATCGATGATGGCACCAATCCTGCGGTCACAGCTACAGTTAATGTTGATGTCACTGCTCCTAATGAACCTCCAGTAGCCACAGACGATACAGCTACCACTGCAGCAAACACTGCAGTTGATATCAATGTCCTAGCTAATGACTCTGATCCTGAAGGTGATGCCCTCAATGTAGCCATTGACCAGCAGGGCGGTAATGGTACAGCAGTAGTCAATCAAGATGGCACCATTACCTATACTCCTAATAATGGTTTCAGTGGCACTGATAGCTTTACCTATCAGATCGATGATGGCACTAATCCTCCGGTTGCAGCTACGGTTAACGTTGATGTCACTGCTCCTAATGAATCTCCTGTAGCGGTAGACGACACAGCTATCACTGCGGCAAACACTGCAGTTGATATCAATGTCCTAGCTAATGACTCTGATCCTGAAGGTGATGCCCTCAATGTAGCCATTGACCAGCAGGGCGGTAATGGTACAGCAGTAGTCAATCAAGATGGCACCATTACCTATACTCCTAATAATGGTTTCAGTGGCACTGATAGCTTTACCTATGAGATCGATGATGGCACTAATCCTCCGGTTGCAGCTACGGTTAACATTGATGTCACTGCTCCTAATGAATCTCCAGTAGCGGTAGACGATACTGCTACCACTGTAGAAAACACTGGGGTTGATATCAATGTCCTAGCTAATGACTCTGATCCTGAAGGTGATGCCCTCAATGTAGCCATTGACCAGCAGGGCGGTAATGGTACAGCAGTAGTCAATCAAGATGGCACCATTACCTATACGCCCAATGCCAACTTCACTGGCACTGATAGCTTTACCTATCAGATCGATGATGGCAACAATGCTCCGGTCACAGCTACCGTTAACGTTGATGTTACTGCTGCTAATGACTCTCCAGTAGCCACAGACGATACTGCTACCACTGAGCAAAATACTGCGGTTAATATCAATGTCCTAGCTAATGACTCTGATCCTGAAGGGGATGCCCTGACTGTAACCCTTGACCAGCAGGGCGGTAATGGTAGCGCAGTAGTCAATCAAGATGGCACCATTACCTATACGCCCAATGCTGACTTCACTGGGGCTGATAGCTTTACCTACCAGGTCAGTGATGGCATCAATCCTGCGGTCACAGCTACGGTTAATGTTGATGTCACTAATGTTAATGAATCTCCAATAGCCACAGACGATAGTACTACCACTGCGGCAAACACTGCAGTTGATATCAATGTCCTAACTAATGACCTTGATCCTGAGGGTGATGCCCTCAATGTAACCCTTGACCAGCAGGGCGGTAATGGTACGGCAGTAGTCAATTTTGATAGCACCATTACCTACACTCCTAATGATGGTTTCACTGGCACTGATACCTTCACCTACCAGATTAGTGATGGCACCAATCCTGCGGTCACAGCTACTGTTAACGTTGATGTCACTGCTCCTAATCAATCTCCAGTAGCCACAGACGATACTGCTACCACTGTAGAAAACACTGCAGTTGATATCAATGTCTTAGCTAATGACACTGATCCTGAAGGTGATGCCGTCAATTTGGCCATTGGCCAGCAGGGCGGTAATGGTAGCGCAGTAGTCAATCAAGATGGCACTATTACCTATACGCCAAATGCCGACTTCACTGGGGCTGATAGCTTCACCTACCAAATCGATGATGGCAGCAATCCTGCAGTCACAGCTACCGTTAACGTTGATGTTACTGCTGCTAATGAATCTCCAGTAGCGGCAGACGATACTGCTACCACTTTAGAAAACACTGGGGTTGATATCAATGTCTTAGCTAATGACGTTGATCCTGACGGTGATGCGCTGACTGTAACCATTAACGAGCAAGGACTTAATGGCACAGTAACCGTTAATCAAGATAGCACGATTACCTATACTCCTAATAATGGTTTCATTGGGTTTGATCGCTTCACCTACCAGATCGATGATGGCACCAATCCTGCGGTCACAGCTACGGTTAACCTTGAAGTGACTCGTGTTAATGAATCTCCAGTAGTCACAAACACTAATAATAATAGTGCTACTACTGGGGCAAACACTCCAGTTACCCTTGATGTTCTCGCTAACTACTCTGATCCTGATGGGGATCCGCTAACTTTTGCAATTGTCAGCAATCCAAGCAACGGGACAGCAGTAGTCAATGATAATGGCACTGCCAATGATGCCACAGATGACTTTATTATCTATACGCCCAATGCCGACTTCACTGGCACTGATAGCTTGACCTTTGAGGTAAGCGATGGTATTGGGGGCATTAACACAGACACTGTTAACTTCACCATTGAACAGACTACGCCTACGACGCCTCTAACTCAGAATGCCAATAATAATTTTACGGTTAACGGCGACACCCTGCGATTTACTCTTACAGGTCGCGAACTTGGTGAGGTCAGTGAAATTGGAGCATTTGTTACTGATGATGCCCAAGGTACAATTGATGGCATTGCCCCTGGTCAGAGTGGTTATGTAGAAGCTGCTCTGTTCCGAGCTGAGACGATTTTCTCTGTTCTCCCTGACAGTTTAGGTAGTGCTCAACCCACCCGCATCATCGACAGTTTTAACCCCGACGATAACGTGGTATTCTACGTGATTCAAGGTGGCTCTGTTGATGGGGTGCTAGCGGGACAGGATTCTACCTCCAACGTATTCTTCAGTGATCCTTCATTGAATAGCGATGGTCAGAACCATCTACAGGTCACTGACAATGGCAATGGTC
The DNA here is from genome assembly GCF_001767235.1 of Moorena producens PAL-8-15-08-1. Taxonomy (GTDB): domain Bacteria; phylum Cyanobacteriota; class Cyanobacteriia; order Cyanobacteriales; family Coleofasciculaceae; genus Moorena; species Moorena producens_A. The sequence goes on along the minus strand of NZ_CP017599.1, from coordinate 4,954,272 downwards.
AGTTAACCTTGGCCTTTGAAGATAGCAATGACTTCGACTACAATGATGCCACTGTGGTTGTCTCAGACGGTACAGGTTCCACTGCGCCACTGGGAACAGGCCCTAACGACATTCAAGGGATACTGGAACTGATCGATTTGACCGACGTGACTGGTACAGTTACTGGTAGTCTTGTGGTCAACAGTGAAGCTGAATTCAATAATACCGTTGGCTGGTATGTGGTTGATAATTTCAGTGGCACAGTTAACGGTTTCAATCCCGGTGATGCTGGTTATGCAGAAGCTGCAATCTCAAATCAGGTAAACTTAAGTGCTGGAGTATCCGGTGGGGTAATACTGGCTCCATTCCTGATTTCCGATGGTACAGCAGCGGAGTTCCTAGCTAATAATCCTTCTAATGCAGATCAAGAGGATTCCGACCTGAATGCCTACTTTGCTTACGTGGGGGCTAACCCAGATGGAGTTGACCATATTCGCCTGCTAGGAGATAACACCTTTGGTTTCGAGGATCTGTTCGGTGGTGGTGACGAAGACTTCAACGATGTGGTGGCTCAGGTTAACTTAACTGTTGCCTAAGTGTTGTCTTAGTGTTGTCTAACCAGACTGCGGACGCTTTTTTATAGTAGTAGGGTGGTTATTAAGGCACCCTAGAATTACTCCAGATTTTGGACTCAAGCAGATATAGTCTACAAGCCTCAGTATCAACTGAGGTTTTTTTTGTTTCATCCAATATTTTAACTGGTAAAATTAAAAAGCGAATAGCACTATAGAAATGCCATCGTAATCTATATGAACTCCTATCGTCGATTTCACCTAACCTTGGCAGCAGTTACCTTTCCGAGTTTATTCGGGTTTGGCTTATTGAACGCTGCGGTTGACCCTTACGGAGTCATAAATAGCCCAGAGTTACCCGGTCTAAATCAGTTAAAGCCTGAACAATTTAACCATGTCAGACTATTCAAGGCTATAGATGTTATTCGTAATGAACCCAAAATCGTTTTGTTAGGGTCATCACGAACTGACCTGGGACTTAACCCAAACCACCCAGGACTGAAACCAGGAAACTCCGGATACAATTTGGCACTAGTGGGTCCGAATATGTATGAAGTTAAACGTTATTTTGACCATGCTCTAACTAATCAACCGGATTTAAAAACCGTTGTGATTGGTATTGACTTCTTCATGTTCAATGACTTGAAAACTAATGCTCCAGATTTTAAGGAAAGTCTGATTAATCAAAAAACTATTCCCCTGCAAGAGGTGATTAATTCGACCCTATCCCTAAACGCGCTGAATGCTACCAAATCAACCCTAAGTTCTAGTATCAAGTCAAAGGCTTACTTTCTCTATGATGCCAATGGTATGCGTTTTATTTATAACAATAAGCCTAAGAAACCTTTACCAGCCGGCTTTCAGGACATGCTCAAGGGCTTAATGACCACTGACGGCTATTATAAAGATTATCGACTTTCCGATAGTTTTTTGAATGATCTTAAAGACATTGTTGATACCTGTCAGGAAAAAGGCATAGAGCTAAAGGTATTTATATCACCATCCCATGCTACTCAATGGGAAAGTCTGCGGGTTACCGGACTGTGGCCAGTGTTTGAAGAATGGAAACGTCGGTTAGTGGAGATTACACCAGTGTGGGATTTCTCTGGGTATAACAGCATTACCACAGAAGCGATTAGGGAAGAGATGAAAAACTATTGGGATAGCTCTCATTATCGCGAGGAAGTTGGTGATTTAATCCTAAATCGCCTATTCAGTTATCAATCTCAGACTGTTCCAGAGGATTTTGGTGTTCTAATGACACCAGAAAATGTTGAATCCCACCTCGGGAAAATCAGGAATAAGCGGAAGTCATGGGCAGAGACTAATCCTGATCTAGTACAATTAGTGGAAGATTTAAACCAAAAATCTGAGATAGCAAGTCAGTAAGTTTCCTATACTTGGTGTGGTTTGGTAAGCATTCAGCGATCAGTATTCAGATATCAGCTATCAGCTATCAGCTTGTAGGGTGGGCAAAAAGCGATGCAGCGCGGTCTTGGGGAGGCAGCGCGGTCTTGGGGGTTCCCCCCATGAGCGACTGGCGTGGTTTCCCCTATGAGCGACTGCATCAAGACACATTTTGGTGAAAATGAGTCTTCTAGATAACATAACTTTGCCCACCCTACTTTAATTGGTATTTTTTTTACACGTAAGTCCCTAAGCTGAATGCTTAGCCGAAAGATTCAAGAGCTTTCCCTGGGCTGATTCTACAATGGCGTCTCGGATGAAGGAACTTGCTTGGATAATCTCTATTCCAATTAATTCTCCTGCTTCATTGAGTTCGGCGGTAATGTTGGGACTAATTTCGACACTACCTGCTTCTGGTTCATCAGACAGGGTAAGGTGAAGGATATCCTCTTGTTCAAAGTATGTCATATTGGCATTATTAATTAACTTATTCATTAATGGTAAATCTCCCAGTTCTTAAGCGGAATCTTAGTTGTTGACGGGTGGTACTATGGATAGTTACTGGAGTTATCAAATCACCACTGCGTTCATAAGGGATTATGACTAACTGATTGTCATGCTTGCCAACTGCGATTTGTCTGCCTGTGACGGTATCATAATATCTCTCTCCAGAAAATCTCAGGATTTCCTCGATCTTACCTAGGTCAAATCCCCTTAGTTCGGCTCGATACTGCAGATAATTTGACCAGACAATTTGTGGCATTTGTTAAAGGTTGCTGAAGTTTGAGTGGCGAGCGCAACTTCGATAATACACACAAGCAATCCCACTCCTTATTACAATATCTTTCAATTCTAACCAAAACGCGATCGCTTACGGTGGATAGTTCGTACCATCCTACAAATACCTCATCCTTAATATTTAATTCTTAATACTTAATACTTCTGATACCTATTTTCCAGTCAATTCAGCAATTTGTTTCAAATCCACATTGCCACCGCTGATAATGACACCAATCCGAGCATTGGGCATTTTAATGACCCCTTCAAGTAGGGCAGCAGCAGCTAAGGCACCAGTGGGCTCAACTACAATTTTGAGCCGTTCCCACAGGAAAAACATGGTACGGATAATCCCAGCTTCCGATACAGTTACCATCTCATCAACGTAATGAAGGACTAGGGGAAAGGTAAGTTTGCCGAGGCTGGGAGTTCTGGCTCCGTCAGCAATGGTATTGGGATTGTCAACAGTTTGGAGGATTTTGCTATGGAAGGAACGGGTGGCATCATCGGCCTGTGCTGGTTCTACACCAATCACACGGCAATTAGGATATAGGGTTTTGGTTGCGATCGCACATCCTGAGAGTAAGCCACCACCACCACAACACACCAGTAACAGATCCAGTGGACCGACTTGTTCTAGGAGTTCTTTGGCAGTAGTACCTTGTCCAGCAATGATATGGGGGTGATCGTAGGGAGGAATGATAGTGAGTTTGCGATCGCGTGATAACTCTTCGGCTAATGCTTCCCGTCTCAATTCAGCCCGATCATATAAAATGACGTCAGCACCGTAGCCACGGGTAGCGGCTTGCTTGACCGCTGGGGCATCTTTGGGCATAACTACAGTGGTGGGGATATCGAGGAGGGTGCCCGATAATGCGATCGCTTGGCCATGATTACCAGAGGAAAAGGTGAGAACCCCTCGCTGTTTTTGTTCTTCAGATAGTTGTGACAGAGCGTTATAAGCCCCTCGAAACTTAAAGGCACCAATACGTTGGAAGTTTTCGCATTTAAAGAAGACTTGAGCGTTGGTGAGCTGGTTGACAGTCCTGGAGGTATGGACTGGGGTTTGATGGACATTGCCCGATAGGCGTTTAGCGGCGGCTTCTATGTCAGTGTAGGTTACGGGTAATGCTTGCACTTCCATGGCAGTAGGGAGTTAGGGAGTCGGGGAATCGGGAGTCGGGAGTCGGGAGTCGGGGTAAGAAACTTGAATGTACCTGAGAGGATATCTGAAAAGTTTTTTGATACTGAATTTTGCCCCCCTAGCCCCCCAACTTTGGGGGGAACAAGAGTCAATTTGCTTCTAAAAGTCCCTTCCGGTGCGCTTGCCAATGGGCGAGTAAATCGCCCTTGGGTCGCACCGCAAAATTGGGGGATTTAGGGGGCTTGGATGTAGCAAATGATACTTCTCAGACAACCTCTGATCAATAAAAGAAAAAGCCTTACTGACTTCTAAATTTTAAATTCTAAATTCTAAAATTTAAATTCTAAATTCTAAATTCTAAATTCTAAATTCTTAGATTACTTGACCAATTTTAGAGGATATGGTGAAAGTTTATAGCGTTTCTATAATTTATGAGGTACACTTATGAACCTCAAAGTCTCCCTTGATAAGGGGTATTTAGGGGGATCCCTTTGTACCTCATGGCATAGAGAATTGCTATATCATACAGAACAATAAAACCACCAATAACCACCACCGCCAAGGCTGAGGGGACTAATGGTACCCAATACCCTTGTTTCAACAGACCTAAGCAGGACCCGTAGAGAATCGATAGAGCCAACAGCAACACACCCAAACGTATGGATGATTTACAGCGCCAACACACCAGACCAACCGTTAGGCACCAACCCCAAATCCAAACTACTTCAGCCCATGCGGGCCAATCTTGTATCAGGGGTCGCTGATCTAAAACAGCACTGAGAATCTGACTTACCATGTGGGCATGGAGAATTACCCCTGGTGTTTGATCCTCTATGTCATTACCTTTACTATAGGGTGTCAAAAAATAATCATCACGGCTGGGAGCAGTAACACCAATCAGAACAATTTTTCCCTTGAAGGCATCAGGATTGATCTGACTGTTTAGAACTTCAGAGAGAGTGACTTGGTGAACAAAATCCTCTGGAGATTTGTGAAAACGGTAATTCAGCATGATTTGGTGTCCCCAATCATCCAGGTTATGATAACTGCCAGTATGCTTGGTTAAGGGTGTAAAGACTACATCACCTAGCTGTAAGTATTCTTGATCGGTGTACGTGGGAAAGATGTCCTGTGCCACTAGATACCGCATGGCCAACTGGGTACTCAGAGCATAAGAAGCACTACAAACTGATGTTGGATCAGGGTTAAAGGCCAACAGATGGCGACGAATCACCCCGTCTGGGTCAGCTACAACATCACTAAAGCCCAAGTTGTGTTTCGGAACTTCTGGCGGTGGTGAAATTCCTGGATCGTCTTCATTACTGGCTTTGCACACTGCAACCAAATTCTCGCTTTCCTGTAGGAGCGTTCCCAAATCTTGGTAGTCTGGCGCTACAGAAAAATCACGATGAATATCTAGGCCAATGACTTTGGCTTGAGAGGAATTAAGTATCTCTAACAGTTGTTTGAGTGATCGGTCTGATAAGGAGGTATCTGGTCTTAAATCCGACTGCTGAGCTTCAATATCTTTTTCAGTAACCTCTACCACTATCAGACGGGAATCGGGAAACTCCGCTGGTCTTCGATTCATCAGGTGGTCGAAGGCTTTCAACTCCAAACCTTGCAGTAAACTGAGCTGCTGTATAACTATTAAGAAGCATGTAATTACCAAACTGCTCACTAATACCTTGACGAAGGTCAGGGGTGGGATTGGAGGTGGAGGTGGAGGTGAAGGTTTTGGAGTTGGAAGTGGAGGTGGTACCGGAACACTTTCCCTCAACTCTTTCCAAGTCGGTGGCTTGGCGGCGGGATTCTGACAAATTATCGGTAACCAAGTTGCACAAGGAAACTCATCTTCTATCCCTTGTAATCGTTCCCTAGCTTCCCGCACTGCTAAATAGAAAGACTGCCCCCCAGCAAAAGCGGTTAAAAAATATTTCAAAAATTCCTGTGAAACCCGGTCGGGTACCGGTTCTCGCATCACAATAATTTGGGGAATGTATAAATTAGCCAGATTCGAGGCTAAACCCAAGCCATCACAAGAATTAAAAATAGCGATTTTTAAGCCTTTTACAATTGCTCTGTTTAAGCCAAACTTTAACTGATTAATGGTTAAACTATCGGTTTTATTAATATAAATGTGACCCGTCTCTCCATCGTTTTTACTGGAACTATGTCCAGCAAAAAAGAGGATATCCCAGGATTGCTCCCAAAGGGCTTCATGGACTTGCTGGCGCTTGGGTTCTATAAGGAACGTGAGCTGAGCATCAGGTAATTGCTGTAGCAACTTCTGATCCGCTTCGGTATCAATACCAATACTATTGCCAATAATTGCTAAAATTCTCACCTTGGCGTGGGGCTTGGGATTTCCCTTGGCTGGTTCAAACTTTAAGGCACTTAAAGCAATTTCAGCCTTGGAATAGCGTTCCCAAAAATCCCACAGATGCCAGGGCAGTCGCCGTAAACAACTGTTCTCGGTTTGAATAATTAGACGGATTTCATCGGAGGGTGATAGTTGTTCGAGTAATTTCTCCTTAATCGGTCGAAATGGCTCTGAAGATAGCCAAGCATTTAAGCGATCGCCTAAGACTTGGGCAGCATTGTAGCACCGTTCCAGTTTAGATACATTCGTCACTTGTACCACTGATGCTTCTAAACGGGAACGTAACCCCAAACTGTGATAACTCGTTGTCCAACTTTGGCACGATTGCAGAATTTCAGGAGCAGGAGGTAGCCTGCCAGTGATTTCCAACAAGGGTCTTTTGCCCTCTTCCCAAATCTGTAAAGTGACTGGAAACCCTTTGTCAAAACAACCATCTCCTATCTTTAAGACAACTAATTTACCAATACTTCGCGTGTTATTGGTCATTGGTCATGGATCACTTGTGTTGCAGATGTGATTTGTCCCCTAATTTTACCTATTTATAGAGGTTTATATAAGTTTATAGAGGGTGTATCGGTGTCTTAGGATTGACCACTGAGTGATATCAAAACTGATATCAAACAAGACACCAGATAACCGATCTATTCCCGAAGGACTTTGAATTATAACGCTTTGAGTGGTGTGTCGATGGCTAAATTCGATAATTCCTAGATTGGCGGTAGGCCACACTATGGGATCAGATGGTAAAATCCTCAATAATCCTGGCATCGCCAAGGGCAACTTCGACACTAAATTGCTCTCCTGGTACACCACTAAACTGCAATTGAATGTAATTATCGATTTGTCTGGCTTGGGCTTCAAGAAAAACTGTTCCGGATGCATCCAGCACAGTGAGGGTGAGGTTGGCAGGCAAATAGGTTTTACTGCCGGTGGGATATACCTTGAGGCGAATATTTTGCTTGAGTTCAGATTCTGGCACAAGTTCCACCACCAAAGCCACGGGGGAACCAGCTAGCAATAGCCCTAAGTCGATTAACTTAGCCCGCCTAATGCCCACATCAAGATTTTCCTCTAGGGGTAACGCCTCAGTTGAGTCTAGACCAGCAGAGCGGAAAGCGAAAATTGGTTCGGGTGGGTTTAACAAGTTTTCCAAGCTTTCAAGAGTTTGCCAACCAGTTTCAACCACATTGTCTAACCATTGACTCAAGTTTACCCTTGTTCTGTGGGCAACAGCAGCAGGCTTGGGGGTTACCTGTGTCATGGGTGGATGAAAGTGATCGATTAAATCGTCAACAGGTCGTAGTTGACTAATGGATAACTCTTCGGTATCTGCAGTTGGAGTAAATCCCAACACTGTTCCCTCCGAGGATTGTTCATTAATCTCAACAACTACATACCCAATCCGATCAGACCAAACTTCGGGGGGAATATGGCAAACGGAATCTTGGGATTTGATTGCTCGGCATTCAATACGACCGATACCGGATATTTCCAAGTCTGCCACATTAGCTAACAGGCGTATAATAGGGTTCCAGCTGTCTGAGGCTTTTAAATCTGTAGGCATGCCCATCATTTGCATGTAATCATTGACAACCAACACAGCCAAGGTGTTGAGTCGAACTTGCTCAGCTTTTTGAGGGGTAGGCTGCTGCCTAGCAAATTGCTCAGCACGGCTGCGTGCATTGTTAGTAATGGGCAGAGGAAGGGCAAATTGTTCTAGGTTATGGGTGTTGTAGGTCATAGGAATTGTGTTTCTGTACTGATGTGAACACCTTGACTCAAGCAGGTTAAGGTTAAGGTAAGTCTTTTTAAGGAACCTCCTATTATAGATATCCCTCCGATTCTCCAAATTTACGCAAACGGGGCAAACATTGTCGCTGATAAAAGCTACTTAATGTAGAAATTGATACATTAAACTCTTCGGATAGGGTTTTCCAGCTAGTTTCTGGAGGCAAGCGTCGCAAAATTAAGACTTGGCAGGTGACCTCTCGATGACCTTTAATATGGGTAGTGCGTAGATCACTATCAACAGCCGCCGTTTCCACCCATTCCCTTATATCTTCGAGTAACGTAGGCACGTCCGGTGGAGCTGCCACACTATTGATCGGGTCAAGGTTTTCACCATTTTTACCCTTGCTAGGAGATACTCTGTTATTTTCTCGGTCTAGGTTCTTGATACGAAAGTCTTGGAGTCGTTTCTTCAAGTAGAAATTGAGCCAAGTGACCACACTGCCACGGCTAGAGTCGTAGGGATTACCGGTTTTACCTTCGCAAATATTCTGGCAAAAGTAAATCCAGGTTTGTTGGAGTGCGTCTTGATAGTAGGGACTATGTTCTTGCCAAAGTTTCTTATGGACTAAACGAATAATTTTTGTTAAGTTTTTTTGACGGTGAGCGCTTCCAGGTGGATGACTACATGCTGCGGTCACTAGCTGGTTGAGCTGCTCATAGAGTTGAGTCATAATGCGATCGCTCCGCCTTTGCTGATATTGCCTTTCCCCGAAAATACTATGTTCACATCAGTATGTATATCAAAGCTCGGGTCAGCCTCAGGTCTGTAATGTGAACTACTCCAGGATACTCGGAGTTTTGGTGAAGACTAAGCCAGTATTGATCTATTGACAGTAAGGGTATGATGTGTTAAACACTAGAAACTAGAAACTAGGCTTAACTATCTAACATCTAACATCTAATATTTAAAACTTATTGTTTAATAACCAAAAGCTAGCAGTTATTAACTAAAGCATTAAGTATAAAATACAACACTTTAATTAAAATTAAATTTCAACATCTAACACCTAATACCTAACACCTAAGCTAAGCAGTGATGTTTCCCAATTCCCAGAAATTTTTGATCAAATTTTCGGGAATCTCTGGAAGACACCTTGTAGTAAGTAAGTAACGTAGCTTTACTAGAGCTTGTCAAACATCTTGGACAGTTTTTGACATATGCCTCTAGGATTTCCTCCCAGTTGATGTACAGTAGCGGTTGTAGCAATAGTTGCAGCCGCTTTTTTTTTTGGAGGGTAATGGGTAATGGGCATTAGGCATTGGGGATTGGGGATTGGGGTAACCCAACCACAGTAGGTTCTGGCAGTGCGCCTTGCATCTTGCCTAACCACTCAATCAGGCTCTCTAGCTGTTTGTTGGTCTTGACCAGACCTAAACCACGAACCGTAACTTTACCAGGAGAATAGACAAAACGCGATCGCAAATGTTGGGGGAGGTTCTCTTGGAGTAACTTCCAGGCTGGTTCTTCCATGGGTGTTTCTAGGACAATGTGTTGTTTACCCTCTGGTCGAATTCGGGCAAATCCCAAAGACTTCCCTAACTGTTTTAGTTCCATCACCCGCAGTAATTGCTCTGCCACGGAGGGAATTGGACCATAGCGATCGCTCCAAGCTGCTGCGATCTGTGCTAACTCTTTCTCGGACCCTGCTGCAGCTACTGCTCGATAAGCACTAATTTTTTGATCTAAATCTGGAATATAGTCAGCGGGAATAAAGGCTGTGATCTGAATGTCAATCTGGGTATCATCTACTTGGGGAATTTCTTGCCCTTGAATTTCCCTAATCGCTTCTTGCAGCATTTCCATGTAGAGGTCAAAGCCAATGGCTTCCATCTGACCGGATTGTTCTACACCTAGGAGATTCCCCACCCCTCGAATTTCCATATCCCTGGTTGCTAACAGATAACCTGACCCGAGTTGAGTGAACTCCTGAATTGCTCGTAAGCGTTTTTTGGCTGCTTCTGAGAGTACCTTCTGGTTGGGATAAAGTAACCAAGCGTGGGCTTGAATCCCAGCCCGACCTACTCGTCCTCGCAATTGGTAGAGTTGGGAAAGACCAAATTTGTGAGCATCTTCGATCAAAATGGTGTTGACTCTAGGAATATCTAGCCCAGATTCAATAATCGTAGTACACACTAGGATATCTGCTTCACCGTTGCTAAAGGTGAGCATAATTGATTCTAATTCCGCTGGGTCGAGCTGACCGTGAGCAATGGCGATTCTGGCCTCAAGGATCATTTCCCTGAGTTCCGCAGCAACTTCTTCAATCCCTTCAACCCGAGGTACGACATAGAATACCTGACCACCTCGGTCAAGTTCCATACGAATGGCGGTGCGGACAGCTTCTGGTTTATAGGGCGATAAGTGGGTTTTAATGGGACGCCGTAAGGGGGGTGGTGTAGTAATCAAACTCATTTCTCGTACCCCCGATAAGGACATATAGAGGGTACGGGGAATGGGAGTAGCGCTGAGGGTCAATACATCTACCTGAGTTTTGAAAGATTTAATTTTTTCCTTTTGGTTAACACCAAACCGCTGTTCTTCATCTATCACCAGCAGCCCTAACTCTCGAAAAGTTACACTCTTCCCCAGCAACTGATGGGTACCTACCACCACATCTAACTCCCCAGTTTTAAGACGTTGGAGAATATCACGCCTTTCCTGGGGGGTACGAAAGCGGTTGAGTAGACCGACATTGATGGGGTAGGGAGAAAACCGTTCTTTGATGGTATGATAATGCTGCTGAGTCAGGATAGTGGTCGGGGCAAGGAAAGCTACTTGCTTGTTAGAAGTGACAGCTTTAAAAATAGCCCGAATTGCAACTTCTGTTTTACCAAACCCCACATCCCCACAAACTAAGCGATCCATAGGGCGATCGCTCTCTAAATCCCGCTTCACATCCTGTATCGCCTTGAGTTGGTCAGGAGTAGGTTGGTAGGGGAAAGAATCTTCTAATTCCTGCTGCCAAGGGGAATCCGGTGGAAAGCAATAACCAGACTGCTGTGCTCGCTGCGCATAGAGCTTCAGCAAATCCACCGCTACTTTCTTAATACTTTTACGGACACGATTTTTGGTTTTCTCCCAGGTTTTACCAGACATCTTGTGGAGTTGAGGCAAACCGGTACCTGTATGTCGAAACCGAGATAGTACCCCCAACTGATCCGCTGCCACCCGGAGCAAACCATCAGCGTACTTGATCACCAAATACTCGCGAGTTTCATTATTTATGCTTAATTTTTCCAGCTTGAGGAACTGACCGATCCCATGATTCTTGTGAACTACATAATCCCCTGGACGTAGCTTATTGGGGTCAACCTGTTGGGAGGCAGCACGGCGGCGCTTACGGATATAACTGGGAGTTGCCAAAGTATGCTGCCCAAAGAATTCCCGGTCAGTCACAACCACGATCCGGTAAGTAGGGAGGATAAATCCCTCTAGTTCTGCTAAGCCCGAATACTTGACCGCTACCGCTGTCCTCTGGATATTTAATTTCTCAATAGCTGGGTAATCTCGAGGGTTGGGGACAAACTGGGCAGGACAATCATGTTCTTGGAGCAGGGCAACAGAACGACTAGGTTGGGCAGAAACCAGCCAAATCGAGAAACGGCGATTGCTCTGCTCTCGCAGTACTTCTGCTAGTTTGGCAAACTGGTGGGGTGTTACTGGTACAGAGCGGCTAGCCAGATTAACAGCATTTTGGGTAGTTTCTTCTACCAATTCTGATAAATACAGGATTGGAGTCGCAGCAGGAGTTGAAGGTTGTTCGCGAACAACCTGGAACTGGTTAACCTTCAACTCTAGAGCATGATCAAAATAACGATGGAGAGAGGGCAGGGAATGATTCAGTTCCTCTAATTGTTCTTCGGCATGTTCCACCCAGCGATCGCAATGGGCAGCACACTGTTCTGGTTCATCAATGACAATTAAGGTATTTTCTGGCAGGTAATCCACTAGAGAGGCTGGCTGGTCAAAGGCAATACCCAAGAAACGGCGGCTACCCTCTAAAGACTGACCTGCCTCAAAAGATTCTTGCTCCTGAGGTGAGAGATAAGATTGGATTAGTTCTACCTTTGAGCTTCTCAGAACTTGGCTAATAATGTGACCAAAATCCGTGGGGGTCAGCACGATGCCGTCAATTTTATCCAGGGAACGCTGGGTTGCCGGGTCAAACTCCCGCAACTGCTCTAACTCATCTCCGAACCATTCCAGCCGCACTGGCAATTCTAAGGCTACCGGGAAAACATCTACAATATCACCGCGCCGACTCCACTGACCTTCTGTTTCTACTAGGGGAACCCGTTCATAACCCAGCTGTGCCAACTTTTGATCAAGGTTTTTCCCATCCCAAGTCATGCCCTGGTTAAGGGTAAGGCAGTAGGGCTTAAAGGCATCGACAGGGGGCAAGTGGGGTTGGAGTGCTGCTTGAGTGGCCACAATAGCCATCCCATCAGTTGAAGGTTGAACCAATGAAGGTTGTAAGTCAGAACTTTCAACTGGCAACCTGTCAACCTTCAACCTTTCGAGCAAATCTGCCAATACTTGCATTTGTCCCCAGGTCATTTCCGACTCTGGGTCAAAGGGTTCATAGGGGGATGCTTCTGAAGTGGGGTATAGGTGGACTGTACTCCAACCCATGGCTTCGAGTTGGGTTGCCCAGCGACTTGCTTCTTCTAGGGTGCTACAGACTACGAATAGGAGGCGTTGGTCTGCCTTGGCCAGGGCTGATGCTACTAAGCCCTTTGGCAAACGGGGAATACCATTCAGATATAGAGACTGTTGCCGATTTAGTTTGGTGAGTAGTTCACTGGTGAGAGGGGAGTGCTCTAGTGTCCGAATGATCGAGGAAAGTGCCATTAGTTCACTGGGTACTTGACAATAGGGCTTCCAGAATAGCTGTTTCTCTCATTTTACTAGGAATAGCAATGCCTGGGGCAAATTGACTGTTGTTGAATAGGTTAACTTATTTCACTAGTGGCCTTACCACTGGATGCAGGAGTGAATCCGGGTTCGTCGGTCTACATTAATTTATCTTGAATAAGCGGAAATCCGGTTTAGGTAAAGGATTCGGCTATAACAGTTTCAGGGGTGAAGACTTGATTTTTGACTAATCTTTAGAAGATTTAATTTTCCTAGGTTAGATTAAACAGATATTGCCGATCAAAATTTCAATTAATTTCTAGACAAAATAACAAAGATCTACCGATAAGAAATACATTACTGACTCAAGCAGCAATAATGGATAATACTGACTTGAATAACTTGAATAATAAAACTCCTCAGGTTCTCGTGGTTGATGATGAGAAGATCACACGCTTGGTGCTACGTCGTAGCTTGACAAAGGAAGGATATAAAGTCATTGAAGCTAGCAACGGTGAGCAATGTCTGAATATCTGTAAGGATAAATTGCCAGACATTGTGCTTTTAGATGCCAGAATGCCCATCATTGATGGATTTACCTGCTGTGCTAAATTGAAGGATAACTTTGGTTCCGAATGTCCTCCTATACTAATGATTACAGGCCTCAATGATGCGGACTCTGTAGAACGAGGGTTTGAAGCCGGTGTCACAGATTATATAACTAAGCCAATTCATTGGGCCGTTTTGCGACGAAGAGTACGTCGTTTGATTGAATCAAGTTGGACAATGACACAGTTAAAAATTGCCAATAAAGAGTTGGCACGCCTCGCTACTATCGATGGCTTAACCCAAGTTGCAAACCGCCGAGCCTTTGACGAGTATTTTAACAACGAATGGTATCGACTGGCACGGGAAGAAAAACCATTGTCTTTAGTTTTGTGTGACATTGATTTTTTTAAGCTTTACAATGACACTTATGGACACCAATCAGGAGATGAGTGTCTTAAACAAGTTGCTCAAATCCTTGGTCAATCAGCAAAGCGTCCAGCCGATCTCGTCGCTCGCTATGGAGGTGAGGAATTTGTGGTAATGTTGCCGAGTACTGATATACAAGGCGCTATTCAGGTAGCAGAGACAATTGAAACTAAACTCTACAAACAGGCGATCCCTCATTCGGGTTCTCTGGTGAGTGACATTGTTACCGTCAGCCTGGGGGGTGCTAGTACGATTCCCACAGTAAAATCGTCGCCAGAAAATTTATTTGCTGAGGCTGACAAAGCCCTATATCAGGCAAAACTTGCCGGAAGAAATCGCCTAGTTTCTGTTAACTACTAATTAAAATTTTAGGATTAATTAGAATAAAAAAAATCTTGACGCCAACTAGCATCTTTTCTACGATCAGTGGGCAATTCTAACACTCTAATGCCTTGGCTAGGAAGTGGGTTTAAAGCTTCCTTGAACTGCTGCCATGATTGAATCAGCTGGTGCTCTACTCCATAAGTCAGACACAACTGTGAAAAATTAACATCTTGGGGTGTGGCAAAGAATTCTTCAAAGGGTGGGTCAAATTTGGCAATGGGCAACATCTCGAAAATGCCACCACCATTGTTATTAATTAATATAATGGTTAAATGACCAAAAAACTTGTTTTTAATTAGGAAACCATTGGTGTCATGCAAAAATGCTAAGTCACCCGAAAGCATCACACTGCTTTGATTACGATGAGCAATACCTAAAGCTGTTGATAAGGTACCATCAATTCCATTAGCGCCCCGATTAAACCAAGGTCGAATCCTGGTGTTACCAGGTTTCCAAAAGAACTCCACATCTCTGACTGGCATACTGTTAGCAATAAATAGAGGTGTTTCCGGTGGTAGACATTGGGAGAGTAACCAAGCTACTTTTCCTTCAAACAACTGACTCATGCTAGTCATTGTTTGGTCAACCTTTGCCCTGACCTTCCCTTCAGCCTCACACCACTTTTGTAGGTAAAGTTGGGTTGCAGATTGCAGGTTGGTCTTGGTTGCAGCTTGCAGGTTATCAGCTTGCAGGTTATCAGCTTGCAGGTTATCTGGTTGCAGGTTAGAACCGTCAACCTTCAACGGTTGAGAGCTGTCAACCGTCAACCTGTCAACCTTCAACTTGTCAACCTTCAACTGGTTAACTTTCAACTCCTTTACCCATATCCCCAGTTGTTCTACACTCATCCGCAGATGAGTTGTTTTGCCATGGAGGGGGTCGAGGTTGTGGTGGCTAGGGTCAATCACCCAACGTCGCGGTTGACATTTATCCAACCAAGCACGCAATTCTTTGCTAATGGGTAGTTCACCGATGTGAATAACCATTGTGGGTTTTAGCTGTTGCGCTAATGCTGGATTACGTAGTATCAAGTCATAGGTGGAAATTAGATCGCGGTTGAGGTCACAATAGTTTCTTACCGGTGAGAGCCCTTCTGCTAATACAGGCCATCTTAAGGTTTTGGACAAGGATGCGATCGCATTACAATAGTCTTTCGGATTTTGGGGTTGAGCTGGACCTGCGATAATTATTCCTTTCTGGGATTCTTGCCACTGCTGTATGACTTTAGCGATTGCAGGTTGCAGGTTATAAGTTGTAGGTTGCAGGTTGTCAGTTACAGCTTGCTCCTGACAGTGAGCGAAGAATTCTTCTGGTTGTAATTGGGATTTTAATGGGTTAGTGGTTGTGTCGGGAATAGGTGGGAGGGGGTCACGGAAAGGTAGATTTAAGTGTACTGGACCAGGGGTAGGAAAATGTGTTAGTGGAGTGCTGCCAAAGGAGGCTCGCTCCCAAGCATGAACTACGGTTTGCCGTAGATAACGGAGCATACTGATATCAGCTTGAGGGACCGCTAGGGTACTTTGCCAGTTGGGATAGTTGCCGTATAATTTGATTTGGTCAATGCTTTGTCCGGAATGACAATCTTGCAGTTCTGGGGGACGGTCAGCAGTCAATACCAATAGTGGTACTCGGCTTTCTCTGGCTTCAATCACAGCGGGATAGAAATTAGCCCCAGCTGTGCCAGAGGTACAAACCAGTACAACTGGTTTTCCCGATTGTCGAGCAATGCCTAAGGCGAAAAAGCTGGCTGAACGTTCATCTAGAACTGGAATTGCCTCGATCTGTGGGTGTTGAGCAAACGCAACAGTTAGAGGGGTTGAGCGTGACCCTGGACAGATGATTGCTGTGGTCAATCCCAACCGCTGTAGGGTTTCTACCAGGATGGAAGCCCAGAGGCTATTGGTGTTGCGAAAATCAATAGGCATTTTATTTGCATATTTTAAATTTTGATTCTATGTTGTTGAAGGTTGAAGGTTGAAGGTTGAAGGTTGAAGGTTGAAAATTTCAAGTTTAAGCTTGACTACCCTAATCCCTAATCCCTACTCCCTACTCCCTACTCCCTACTCCCTAAAAAAAATCTCTGACATTTTTAACAAATTCATTGACATTCTCAAAATGGATGTTATGTCCACAATCAGCAATGACCTTTAACTGAGCTTCTGGACAAATTGTTACTATTTCTGAGTTAATTGATTTAAATTTATGATCATAGTCTCCGACTAGCAAAAGCAAAGGAACTTGATTATTAGGAAGTGATTCCCACAGAGATGGTTGGCATCCTGTACTCATATGACGCAGAGATTTAGCTAATTCCAGAGGGTTATTTTGTTGTCGAATCTTGATAATTTGTTCAAAATTAGGGTGCTGCTTGAGGGAGGTGAACAGAGGCTGATTGTACCAATTTGATAAGAAGGTCAATAAATCTCCAGTTTCCAATTTTTCGGCAATTTGCCAATCTCGTTGACGGCGTTTTAATTGTTCTGCTTCAGTCTTTAGCCCTGGAGATGCTGATTCGAGTACTACTTTACTAAAACATTGGGGGAAATGAAGGGTCATGTAGAGAGCCAATCGACCTCCCATAGAATACCCAACTAAAAAGCATGGTTCAAAGTTTAACTGCTCTAGTAAGTTCTTTAAGGCGTGAGCAGTCTTTGGCATGGTGTAGCACTCATCCCCACCGAAAACTTTGGTTTTACCATGACCAGGTAAATCAACAGCTAGACAACAAAATTCCTCACAAAATAATGATATTGCTTCATCAAATTCCTGGCTGCTACCCATGAATCCATGGCAAAAAAGAATCCGTGGTTGCTCTCGGTTTCCTCTTAACTCATAGTTAAATTGATATCCCATTTATCAAAACTAATTGTTATAATTCATAATAGCTAAATTATTGTATAGCAATTCTACGACTTGTGAGGTACAAATTTCTGGTTTTTAGGGAGCAGGGAGCAGGGAGCAGGGAGCAGGTAAGAGGTAAGAGGTAAGAGGTAAGAGGTAAGAGGGAAGAGGTAAAAAATAATGTGTACCTCATAGCTACGATAAACGCTATAACTGATTATCCAACAGCAACCACCAATGAACACAGGGTTAAACTAAGGCTTTAAGAAGCACCATGAGCTTCAGGTTAATTTCCGCAAGTTCTTTATTGGGATCAGAGCCAGCAACAATTCCAGCACCAGCGTAGAGCCGAGCGTGATTACCTGCTATCAAAGCAGACCGAATCCCAACAATAAATTCACTATTGCCTTGATAATCTATCCATCCGAGGGGAGCAGCATACAGAGAACGGTCAAAGGTTTCGTAGTGTCGGATTTGCTCACAAGCAATTTTGGTAGGAACACCAGCCACTGCTGGAGTAGGATGCAGTTTCGCTATAATATCTAGGGGATTGACATCAGCTGGTAATGCTGCTTTAATCGGAGTCCATAAATGCTGAATATTGGACAGTTTCAGCAGTTGGGGAGATGGCGAAAAATCTAGTTCCAAACCCAGTTGACAAAGACGTTGGATAATAAATTCACTGACTGCGTTATGTTCACGTCTCTCTTTTTCACTACTAAGTAATTGGTTCGCCAAATCCGCATCTTCAGCTGGGGTTTGACCTCGTGGAGCAGACCCTGCTAAAGCATCTGTCACTAACTGATGGTCGTAAATACTAATCAGACGTTCAGGACTAGCGCCAATAAAGTTTTTGCCTTTGCCGTTACTGATGGAAAAAATATAGCAATCTGGATAGTTATGGCGCAAATTGTCCAGAGAATCTACCAGATTAAAGGGTATTGGTGAGACCACATCCACGGCTTGGGAAAGGACAATTTTGCTAAATTGATTAGCTTGGATAGATTTTAAGGCTGATGAAACCGATAACTTGAAGTCTTTGGCTTTTTTTGAATCTTGCTTGAGAAATTGATGATGGTTAGCCTTACCAGTAAAACAGTAGAGCAGACGACCAGAAGAGGTGATTAGATTGAACTGCCGACCTAGGCTTTCGACCAGCCAATCCAGATTAACTTGAGAATTGATTTCAAGATTAGCCACTACTACACATCGGCTTTGACAAAGTGAAATTTGCCAGCGAGGTATAAAAATAGTGGCAGATGGGAAAGGGTTGTTAATATTAAACTTATCACCAAAAAACGTAAAGCTACAGAAGAAATGAGGTCCAGCCAATCGCTGATCCATTTTACCACTAATTATGGTGTTAGCTAGACATGAGTCGATAAATCTTTGGGCTTTATAGAAGCGTTGCTCACCAGCTAACTTAATCGAGACAGCCGCATCAATAGCAACAATTGATTTTTGATTACTTCTATTTTCAAAATAGAAGTGTAGGGGCTCGGGCGTGGCGGCAAAAGGAGCCGCTCTATCCCGAATTGCCTGAAAAACCGCCAGTGGGTCGAGGGGGGAAATTTCTTGAGAAATACTGGCAATTTTGGCAATACCTTGTTTTTGAGATTTTTTCTGGCAGGCTAAGAGAAACTGATGTAACTCTTTAGCCTCATGAAAGAGGTGAGCAGGGCAGGGAATGACTGACATATATAGCCTTTCTTGAATTACAGGAGTGTTTACCTCAATGAACGACAACACTTGGCGATTGGCCGTAGGCCACGCTGCGCGAACGCTCTTTACTACATCTTTCTTAATTTGTATTTACATAACTTATTTAATTCACAGACTTTATAGTGACTAATGATCAATTATCAGCATGTTTGGCAATTAAGAAAAGCAGGGTAAGGGCAAAAATCAATAAATAGGGGGTATTATCGCAACTATTGAAAAATTATTGCAATAATTTTTATGATCAAGGCTTACTATGGTTATAATCCTTGCTCTATTCTTGATGCAGCGCGGTCATGGGGGGAACCCCCATGACCGCGCTGCATCGATATCACATTTTGGTTTAATTTTTCTTGCCCTTACCCTAGAATTGCTCAGCATCATTTTTTTAATTTTAATGATCAGCCCTAGTTTTGGTAGGCAAAATGTTGGTAATCCAAACCAACATTTATTGGGTCATTAGTCAAGACGGAAATCAAGGGGATACCAGTATAGATAATCCCTGATTAATTTTTCCAACCTACTACAATTGACACTCCCCGGTCTAAAGACGCGGGGATTCTTCAATCAATGACCCGACTTGCTGAACCTGGCCGGAGCCAAGAACAGTAGAGGTCAGGTCTCCCGAAGCGTTCGGATCAATGATCCAGGTTCCGGTATGCCCTACCGTACCCAAAGCTCTGTTAAGGATGTTGACTGCGGCGTTGTAATCGCGATCCATCCTACAACCACACTTGCAAGCGTGAGTTCTGGTTGATAGCGACTTCTTCACAACCTCGCCACAGCTAGAACAATTTTGGCTAGTGTAGGCAGGGTTGACTGCAACAGTGACTCTGCCAAACTTTTTCCCAAAGTGCTCCAGCCATTTTCTAAATTGATACCAACCTGCGTCACTAATAGACTTAGCAAGACAATGATTTTTGAGCAAATTCTTTACTCTCAAATCTTCGTAGGCGACCAAGTCGTTAGACCGGATTACGCAGCGCGCCAGTCTCTTGGCGTGCTCTTCACGTTGCCTGCTTATTTTGAGATGTTGCCTGCCAAGTCTATTGATAGCTTTCTTACGGTTAGCTGAGCCTTTCTTTTTTCGGGAAACTCGGCGTTGATAAAACTTTAGACGCTTTTCCCCTGTTCGATAAAATCTTGGTAATGCTTCTGAATTACCATCGGAATCAGTGTATAATTCTTTCAATCCTACATCCAATCCAATAGTCCTTCTCGACGGCTCTATCTCCTCGTTATTGTTAACTGATACACAAAACTGGACATAATAACCGTCAGCTCTTTTAACAATCCGAACTCGCTTGATCTGCTTCTTGTCAAATCGCCACAAGTCCCAAGTACCTTTGAGCTTAAGCTTCCCAATTCCTTTCTTATCAGTGAATGTAATTGACTTTTTGTCGGGAGACAATTTCCATCCCGACTGCTTGTATTCAACCGACCTGCAATGTTTTTGAAATCTGGGGAACCCCTTCTTACCTGGTACTTTTTTCTTGCAGTTGTCGTAGAAACGGGCAATTGATGACCATGCTCTTTCAGCCGCAGCTTGTCGAGCTGTTGAGTTTAATTCGTTGGCAAAGGAGAAGTCTTTGGCTAAGGTTTTGCAATACTTATTTAAATCGTATTTAGTCAGCCCCTTATTATCTATCCACAATCGAAGGCAACTATTCCGTACGAACTTCACAGTCCGAATAGCTTCATCTATGGATTGATACTGCTGCTTTTTCCCGTATGCCTTAAACTCAAGTATGATCATCAGAACTCGACCTCTTCTGTTATGTATTTATGCTAGCACTTTTAAGACAAATTGACAAACCATTTTATTACAGTCTTGTCAGAGGTACAAGTTTTCCCACAAACAAAAGGCGGCTGAAGCCGCTCTAAGCTTTCATCCCCGCTCTAAAAATGCGGGGTTTTCATCTGTTAAATTACCAATAAAAAGCTGCCCTTTTGGGTAGACACCACTTCAGTTTTGATGAAGCCTACTTCTCTTAAAAGGCTAAGCCTACCAATTTAGATGGCAGTCCAAATCTTTGCTGTTTCGACTTGATCTCTAGAGTATCCCGTCCTAGCACTTTTACATTACTGGTCATACTTTTTAGTCATACTTTTGAGGATTGCTTACAAGACTTACAGGGTGCGTTAATAAGGCACCCTACTACTTATAGAGTTTAGGGTTCAGTTTTGCGTAAGTCCTATAGTAATAGGAGTTATTTTACAACTTTATTTAATATTTTGTAAATTTTATTTACAAAAATTGACGTATTATCAATTCACGACCTTGCTTGGGATTAATGGTATTCTGCTAGTCAGCCCCTTAACACCGTTGAAGACCGTTGACCCAAAGCTTGAACAGTCCCAGCAGTATTGGTTGATGGTGTGACGGTCAGTCTAGCACGACTTGCATTCATATTCCGGGACTATTATGACAACAAACACAATTAAAATTCCTAACTCCAAACGGAAATTGTGGCTAGCAGCCATCAAGCCCCCCATGTATAGCGTGGCAATTATCCCAGCTTGGGTGACAGCTGCTGTGGCATGGTTTGAGACCAATCACCTCAATTGGAAGATATTTTTGACATTTGTCAGTGCTTCGATTCTGATTCTGGCTTGGGAGAATCTGAGTAACGATGTGTTTGACTCTGAGACTGGGATTGATAAAAACAAAGCTCACTCGATAGTCAACCTGACAGGAAACAAATCGTTGATTTTTTGGCTAGGGAACCTGTGTTTAGGACTGGGTATCCTTGGGATGCTACTGATCTGCTGGTGGCAGCAAGACTTAACGGTGATGGCGTTAGTACTCCTATGCTGCAGCCTTGGCTATATCTACCAAGGACCTCCCTTTCGCCTGGGTTACCAAGGTCTAGGAGAGATACTGGTGTTTTTGAGCTTTGGTCCGTTAGGTATGTCAGCTGCCTACTATAGTCAAACCCAGAGTTGGTCTGTGACTAACCTGGCGGCATCGATAATTGTGGGTCTGGCGACTACGTTAATTCTATTTTGCTCCCATTTTCACCAAGTAGAGGATGATATAGCAGCTGGGAAGCGATCGCCTATGGTTCGCCTTGGCACCAAACGGGGTGCTCAACTGTTGCCCTGGATTTGTGGAAGCCTATTCGCTGCTACTGCTGGGTTTGTGCTCATGGGGCTATTCCCCCTATGGACATTACTCAGTTTGGTAGGATTGCCCTTTGCTATCAAGCTTTGCCGCCATGTTAACGCTAATTACAACCAACCGGAAAAGGTGAGTAATTGTAAGTTTATTGCCGTAGCGCTACATTTTTGGAGTGGACTCTTGTTGGGTGTCGGTTTCTTAATTAACCTGAATTAACCTTATTAATTAACCTTAATTACACGAATCATGTCAGACCAATCCCAGGCGATTCAGGGAATTTTTGATAATATCTCTTCTAACTATGACCAGCTAAATGACTGGATCAGTTGGGGTCAGCATCGAATTTGGAAGCTGATGACGGTTAAATGGGCTGAGCCTAAGCCAGGAGATACCTGTGTTGACCTGTGTTGTGGCAGTGGAGACCTGACTCGACTATTAGCCGAGAGAGTAGGCACTCTAGGAAAGGTGTATGGAGTAGATTTTGCTCCCCAGATGTTAGCGATCGCAAAACAAAAATCCTCTGAACCACACATTGACTGGCAAGAGGCGGATGTTTTAGATTTACCATTTGCTGACAATACCTTTGACGGAGCAACTATGGGATATGGATTACGTAATGTCGTAGATATTCCCAAGAGCCTAAAGGAAATTTACCGTATTCTTAAACCAGGCGCTAAAGCAGCAATTCTTGACTTTCACTTACCGTCTCAGCCTCTGTTTCGGCAGTTTCAACAGTGGTATATGGAAACTATTGTTGTTCCCCTAGCCAGTCAGCAAGGACTTGAGGAAGAGTATGCCTATATCTGGCCGAGTGTACAGCGATTCCCCCGTGGTCCGGAGCAAGAATCTTTAGCACGGCAAGTAGGTTTTCGTGCAACTCACTACCCCATTGTTGGCGAAACCTTAGGAGTATTGGTATTAACTAAACCTGGAAGTGTTGAATCGGGAATCGGGAATCGGGAATCGGGAATCGGGAATCGGGAATCGGGAATCGGGAATTGGGATGCAGCGCAATAGCAATTAGCAATTCCAGCGTTTTTCATAACTATTAGGTACACAGTATTTTTTCCCTATTCCCTCTTACCTGTTCCCTGTTGCCTGTTACCTGTTCCCTAAAACCCAGGAATTTGTACCTCACCCAATTGCAAACCGCTGTAATAAATGACCAATTATAAGTTCAAGTTTCACCCATACCAGCGTCCCTTTAAACATCCGTTGTCTACCAGTCATGGCCAATGGACAGTCAGAGAAGGTATCATTCTTAGCCTTAGTGATGAAATAGGGAACATTGGCTGGGGTGAAATTGCTCCTATCCCTTGGTTTGGTTCGGAAACTCTGGAACAAGCCTTTAATTTTTGCGAGCAATTACCTCAGGAGATTACTACAGAGGAGATTTTCGCTATTCCTGCTGAACTGCCCTGCTGTCAATTTGGGTTTGAATCTGCTTGGGAGCTAGTGATTGGCAAAGGACTTTCGACAAAGGACTTTGAACAAAGCAAACAACACTACAGTTACCTGTTGCCGAGTGATCAAACAGCAAAACAGTCCTGGGAAGCTCCCTGGAATCAGGGATACCGAAGCTTTAAATGGAAAATTGGTATTGCTCCGATTGAGGATGAAGTCAAGATAGTTCAGGAGTTGGTTGAAGCAATACCTGCTTCTGGCCAATTGCGTTTGGATGCCAATGGGGGATTGACTAAACAAGAAGCTGATCAGTGGCTGATGGTATGTGAAACTATCGGAGCGGTTGAGTTTATCGAACAGCCGCTACCTCCAGAGCAGTTCGATGTGATGTTGGAGATGAGCCACAACTATTCCACTGCGATCGCATTGGATGAATCGGTGGCAACCCTTGACCAACTTGAACAGTGTTACCAGCGGGGATGGCGAGGCATTTTTGTGATTAAACCTGCGATCGCAGGTTCTCGGAAACGATTACGGCAGTTTTGCGACACCTATCCGATTGATACCGTTTTTTCATCAGCCTTGGAAACTACCATTGGTCAACAAGCGGTTCTCCAGTTAGCAGCAGAACTCTCTGACTTCAAGCGCGCTGTAGGTTTTGGTGTCAACCATTGGTTTAATGAAGGTTGAACGCGATCGCGTGGCCGAAAGGCCAAGGTTGGAATGTTGAAGGTTGGAATGTTGAAGGTTGGAATGTTGAAGGTTGGAATTTTGAAGGTTATTGGGTGTTAAGGTTATTTGGTTAGATGGTTGAAGCTTTAAAGAGTAAATGTGGGGAAGATTCATACGTCCAGCAGCCCCTAAGCTATGTCCAACACCGTTCTGGTGAACAATGGCTGATTGGTTATGACAGTCAGCAACTTAACCAACTCATTGAGCAATACTGTCAGCAATTCTCCCAACTTTCCCAGGAAAAAGCACCGAAAATTCTTTTAGTAGAGCAAAGTCCTCTTAAATTTATCGCTGCTTTCGTAGCTGCTGTTGCCAGTACTTGTTATGTCTTCTTAGGGAATCCCCACTGGGTAAAACCAGAATGGCAACAAGTCCTTAACCAAATCCATCCCGATCTAATTATCGGAGAATTAGCCAGTATTATTGAGCCATCACTACTCAATAATCAACAATCAAGGCTCAATAGTCAATATTCAATCATCAATAATCAGCCCTCAGCACTCATTATGATTCCCACAGGGGGCTCATCTGGCAAAATCCGCTTTGCCATTCACACTTGGAAAACCTTAATGGCATCAGTAGCAGGGTTTGATCAGTATTTTGGGAACAAGCCAGTGAATTCCTTTTGTGTCTTGCCTCTGTATCATGTCAGTGGTTTGATGCAGTTTATGCGATCGCTTACCACAGGCGGACGTATGGTAATTTTGCCCTTTAAAGCCTTGAAAGCTGGCAAAGGACGAGACATTGATCCCAAAGAATTTTTTATCTCTCTGGTACCGACTCAACTAGCCAAGCTCATCAACCAAGATGCGGCTGAGTGGTTATCCCGCTTTCGGACAGTCTTGTTAGGGGGTGCTCCGGCTTGGGAATCCCTATTAACGCAAGCAAGACAGTATCGTATTCCTTTAGCTCTGACCTATGGCATGACCGAAACCGCTTCTGGTGTAGTCACCCTTAAACCTGAGGATTTCCTCAGTGGTAATAGTGGTAACAATAATAGTTGTGGTCACGTGTTACCCCATGCCAAGGTCAAGATTCGCAATGGTACTGGGGAAATCGTGGAGGCGCTCTCTACCGGTGTGATTACTATTGAGGCAAAGTCCTTATGCCATGGCTACTATAGCCCTAGCACAAATCTCGCCCTAGAGTCTGAGCTAAGTAAATTTCCCAACAGAGTCCAAACGCTACAATCGGACGATTTAGGCTATTTCGATCAACAGGGTTACTTATATACTGTTGGCCGTCGCAGTAACAAAATTATTACCGGTGGTGAAAATGTATTTCCCGCTGAGGTAGAACAGGTAATTCGTGGCACAGGGCTCGTGAGTGATGTTTGTGTGATTGGCTTACCCGATGACTATTGGGGTCAAGTGGTAACCGCTGTTTTTGTGCCTAGTTCCGATCAGGTTTCTGTTGCGATGGTGCAACAGAACGTAGAGGGGAATTTAAGTAAATTCAAGTGTCCTAAGGATTGGGTAGCGGTAGAATCTTTACCGCGCAATGGTCAAGGAAAATTGAATTATGAGCAAGTGAAAGTTATAGCGCGAGACTGTTTAAGTAATTGAAACTCAACGAAATCAATCAGGTGAAGGTAAATTGTTAGGCTGGAAATAAATGCGATCGCTTCTTGATGTAGTCGCGCTTTGGGTTAAACCCCCTGTTCCCTTACTGCATCGCTATTGCATGCCTTTTGCCTTGCGCGTAGCGCTATAACTGCCTCAACCCATGACTGCTCTAAGTACAGCTATTTCACCCGAATCACTTCTAACTGAATCCAAAATTATTAGTAGCGGTTATCCGTTAAGTATTGCGCCAATGATGGATCGCACTGACCGCCACTATCGCTATTTCATGCGTCAGATTACACGACGGACATTACTCTACACCGAAATGGTCACCAGTGCAGCAATTCTTCATGGCGATCGCGAACGCT
Organism: Moorena producens PAL-8-15-08-1; assembly: GCF_001767235.1. Taxonomy (GTDB): domain Bacteria; phylum Cyanobacteriota; class Cyanobacteriia; order Cyanobacteriales; family Coleofasciculaceae; genus Moorena; species Moorena producens_A. The sequence goes on along the minus strand of NZ_CP017599.1, from coordinate 4,928,255 downwards.
TGCTAGGCTTTTCCCCACAAGAGAAACCCCTAGTCTTACAAGTTGGTGGTGACACTCCCAGTGACTTAGCTGAATGCGCCCGAATTGCTGAAGCTATGGACTATGACCAGATTAATCTCAACGTTGGTTGTCCCAGTAGTCGGGTGCAAAATGGAAATTTTGGAGCTTGTTTGATGGCGCAGCCTGAACAGGTAGCACGCTGTGTAGAGGCTATGGTTAAAGTAGTGAACATACCCGTTACTGTCAAGCACCGTATCGGTATTGATCACCTTGACCGCTATGAAGACATGGCTAATTTTGTCCGCATTGTCTCAGATGCCGGTTGTCAGCATTTTACTGTACATGCCCGCAAGGCTTGGCTACAGGGTTTGAGTCCAAAAGAGAATCGCAACGTCCCACCCTTACGTTACAGTGACGTCCATCGTCTCAAGCAGGAGTTACCTGACTTATTCGTGGAAATTAATGGTGGATTCACTAGTCTTGAACAAGTGCGAGAACAACAAGAGTATGTCGATGGGGTCATGATTGGGCGTGCAGCTTACGACAATCCCTATCTGTTTGCCAAAGCTGATTGTGATATCTATAGCGAGACAGTTATACCCCCAACTCGCCATCAGGTTGTCGAAGCCATGTTTTCCTATATTGATCACTGGGTAGCCAAAGGTTTTAAGCTGAACAAAATTACCAGACATATGCTGCAATTATTTGCAGGGCAACCAGGTAGTAGAGCTTGGAAACGTCATATAACTGAAAATTCCTGCTTGGTTGGTGTTGGTTCTGATGTCGTTCGGGAAGCTTTAGGTAAAATTCCTTAGGGTAAGTATTCAGCGGTCAGCGGTCAGCGGTCAGCTAATGCGCTACGCCCAAGCTACGCGAACAGCTTATGGGTTAGGTCACAGGCTAGAAGCCTGTGCCACCTTTTATTGCCATATATCCCATTTTATATTATTAAGTATTTTTGTACTAGTGTAAGATATAATAATCATAACATTAATAGTAGTAGTAGCGGATTTAGCTACAAAATTATGATCTGAGTCAGATTTTATAGTTCAAAGGCAATCCACCTATAAATAATAAATAATTAACCATGAGATTTATCAGCCCCAAAACCGACTTTGCTTTTAATAAAATCTTTGGTTCCTCTGAAAGTAAAGAAGTTCTGATCAGCTTTCTAAATGCTTTGATATATCAAGGAGAATCTAGGATAAATAATTTAGATATCATTGACCCATACAATGCTGGCTATACTACGGAGTTAAAGGATACCTACCTGGATGTCAAGGCGATACTCAATGACGGCTCGACAGTAATTATTGAAATGCAAGTGTTAAATGTTCCAGCTTTTGATAAACGAGTAATCTATAATCTCGCCAAAACCTATGGCAATCAATTAAAATCTGGGGAAAGGTCTTCTAAACGTAAGCCGGTGATTGCTTTAACGATTACCGACTTCACCATGTTTGAGGAAACCGAGCGATACCTAACTCGTTTTGTATTTAAAGAAGAGCAAAAAAACTTTATCTACCGAAACGAACACCTAACCATGGTGTTTGTGGAACTGCCGAAATTTTCCCGGGGTTTAGAAGACTTAGAAACGGCATCGGAGAAATGGATATATTTTATGAAGGAAGCCCCAAATTTAGAAGCAATTCCCGATACCTTATCAGAAATCCCGGAAATTGCTCAGGCGCTAACCATAGCTAATCAGGCCAATATGAGTAGAAAAGACTTGGAGGAATTACACAAACGAGAAGTGTTTATGGAAGACCGCAAAGGTGAAATTCGTCAAGCTCTCGAACAAGGCCGGGAAGAAGGGAGATTATTAATGCAGGGACTGATATCCCGTCAACTGGAAGGTAAACTTGGTGCAATACCCTCAGAAATTCTAGAGGAAATTCAACAATTATCTCTAGAACAATTAGAAGGTTTAGGAGTTGCTATGGTAGATTTTAGCACCAGCGTAGATTTGTCTAATTGGTTGCGGGATAACCAATGATATAGCGCTACGCTTAGCGTCAGAATTCAGAAGTCAGAAGTCAGAAGTCAGAAGTCAGCTATGACTTTTCTATTCCCTATTCCCTATTCCCGTCTTGATGCAGTCGCTCATGGGGGAAACCCCCAAGACCGCGCTGCATCGCTGTTCCCTGTTCCCTTTTTGATACCAAATTGATAATTCCATTTAGAATTAAAGCAGCGATCACACCAACTGCCACATGAAATAGCACAAACACGACACTGTAAGTCAAGCAAGGTGTAACACCAGAGCTGGGGCAATTTAAGGATTCTTTCGGGTCGATAATAGACTCTAGCGGTTTACCAGCGGTTTGGGCAGAAATAGCACTAACCGCTAAACCAGTACCCACCAGGGCAATGGAACGTTGTAATCGTTTCTCCCGTTCTGCCTGGTCAATGTCTACTCGGGCTCGAATCGCACTAAGGGCTTGTTCCAGTAGTGCAGCACCATTCCCAAAATAGCCCAAATCTGATTGGATTTGTTCTTGAAAGAGCTGGCAATCATTGAAAAAAGTTTCTAAAAAGCTGAGGTCATCTTGGGGGAGTTTGCCGGAGATATCCCTCAGTTCTCGGTTATAGTTTTCAGCATTAATCGTAATTGTCAGTCGATAATGGTCTAAGTCTCGGAGTAAGCGAGAGTAGTCTAATGCCTTTTGGGAAACTGATTTGATATCCTCCTTGAATTTATCTAACTCTGCTTGACTCAAGCTTTGACTAGTTGGCCACTTTTTAAAGGTTTCGTCAAAATACTGCTCAATGGTTTGATAGTGATCTTTAATTACCTGATAAACATCACGATTAAGCTGATAAGCACGGATGACTTTATTTCGATAACAAAATAGGTTAATAAAATTGGAATAGTAATCTATAAAATTATCACTAGCTTCTGGGTTCACAAAAATCCAAACCAGTATATGACAGTATTTTTCTGGTTGACTAGGAACTCCGTATTCAAAAATCGGACTGCCGAATAATTCCCCTTCTTGATTGAAGTGAGGACAGGGAATTTGAGCAGGAATGAAAGCTCGCAAACACTCGTCAGCCAGTTGTCTTAATTCCTGGCGATTTTGCAGTAACTTCCAGGGAATAAAGCGTTTTTGTTCTGTATACCAAACTGTTAAAACCAAAGTTTGACCAATGGAACTGCCAATTTCCTCGGGCATCAAGCAGCCTGCTGAGTTCAATTGTTTTAGAAAGCTGGAGGGGACTGGTTGGGTGCGTTGGGTCTGATTGTCCTCTAGTTCAGGACGGCGGAGGTTTAGGGCTAAGCCATAGGTATCTTGAATTCTGAGGGGAGTTGCAACTCCGGTAACAGCCAGGGAAGTATTATCTAGGGTAACATTACTCCCAAAGTGGAAAGCCACATCATCAGTAGTTTTATCCTTGAGCAAGTCTACTCGATATCCTGACTCTTCTTCAATTTCAAGCTGCTTAGTCACTGCAAATTTTTGAGAGATAATCTGGTTGCACTTGTCCCAGAGTAAGGTAGTTGGCTGACTAGTTTTTAGATGAAAGGCAAATAAATGGACATTAGGGGCATAGACTTTAGAGGTCAATCGCTTCGCTCCAATTCAAAATTATCAATTCAAAATTCAAAAATATCCCACGAATTAATTCAGGGCTTGAAACAGCGCTACTCCCTATTCCCTATTCCCTACTTACTGTTCCCTGTTCCCTGTTCCCCCTTCCCTTTACTATTAAGTTGATCCTTCACTTGCTCACGCAGCTCCTGAAACCAATTGTCAAGGCGATCCGGCTGAATAGGTGGAGTGGGAGGAACTTTGCCAAGCTCCTTCTTGCGAATATCGTAAAATTTGTTGAATTCATTCCTAATTTTAAGCCGTTCCTTGAACCAATTCCTGATAATTTTATCAACGTTTTCTGGTGGGTTACTCTGCAAAAGAGCTAAGGTCTGATCTAAGTCCTGTAAGTCTTCCCTAGAAAACACTTCTGGTTTGGTTTCCAGGAAGTAAGGAAATACTAGAATTTGAGGGTCATCAATCATGATTTTACTCTCCAATTACACAGAATGCTGCCCAATAGTAGGGGTTTTGGAAGGGTTGCTCATCGGGGTTAAACCAATCCAGTGCTTGTTCAATCTTTTTCATCAAAGAGTTGTCTAAAGGTAACTGTCTACTCCAGACTAGCAACTGAAACTGGGTGCTATCCCGCAGCCAGAATTGGGCTTGATTAAGGGCAACGGCTAAAGCCATCTGCTCTCGTAAATTCTGATAAAATTTAATCATCAACAACGCTGTGGATAAATCGTTTACCATCCACAAGCTACTAACTACTGCTGGACTCCCCGCCACTAGGAAACCACTGGGTAAACCAATGTATTCATCGCTGCTATTGTTGTAATCAATCAATCCCGTTTCGCAAGCAGAAAGGGTGACCAGGCGACATTGTTCTAATTGTAGGTCAAATACTTCATCGATAGTCAGACATTTCTCTAGGTCAACTACTTCCTCTTCACTTATCCGTAAATAGCGCTCCGGATTGGGTTCAGCAGATGCAAGTTTGTGGGCATTGGCCAGGATTAGAGCCGATTTCCGTGGTTCTTCGTAATTAAAGTAACCGTGACAGCTAAAATGGACATAGTGGAATGTGTTGAGAGCTTTGCTATCGATGGCAGCTTTGGTGGCAGCGTTTTCTACAAGAACTTCTGTATCTGGTGGTGGATTGAAGTAGCTTTTGATTACGTCTACTTCGATAGTAGTGTAAATTAAATCAGCACTGGGGTTTTGAACCGCAAACAGGTGGGTAAAATCTTTTGGGCGTTTTCTGGTTTTAGCAAGTTGCAGTAGTTGACAGCTAGGGGCGTAACTTACCCCTGCTGTCAACTGTTCCATTATAATTTTAGAGTTATCTTCTCCCTGCTTACTGTTAATCGGTAAAGCATGAAGGGGCAACAAATGTAAAAACTGATGGGGGATTAAAATTAAGCGATCGCACTCTGGGGGTATTTGCTGAATGATGTCATCAATGGATAGAATATCAGCTAGCTCATGTAGGCGGTTACTCAGGTCGTTTTGCCAATTATAATTAATTTTATAAGCTTTGTAATCTTGTAAATAATTATCTTTCCAAGTTGCCAATTCGTCTAAGTCTTGGGGCTCAGATTTTAAAACTCTGGGCTGTTGAGTTTCACTGGTAAAGATGAACGTGAGCAGCTTATTCCGTGTAATGTAAAATTCTACAATAGCAGTGTGGTGATCTAAATTGTTCTGAAATTCCTCAAACTTAAAGCTAGAACCGATAGGTAAATGTTTGTCTTGTAAATCATTACGCTGCTGTCGCAATTCTTTAAGACGTTGTGTTAAGACTTTTTGATTGTCAGCGTTGCCCTGTTGGATTTGATTTTGACCTGCTGCTATTTCATCCCTGTATTGTTCTAGTTGAGTGGCAACATTTGGGGGAAAGATGGTTTTCAAGTCACGGCTGAGAATCTCGTCAACTAAATTGCGGGTTTTGCTCCGTTCAACATAGTCAATGGCTGCGGTGATCTTATTTGATTCTAGGCAAACTTCTACCATGCCTTGATAGCTTCGGTTGTACTTTTCAGCTAGTTTTGTCTTGTAGTCTTCTTCTCCAGAACCAGAAATAATTTCATCTCGCAGGAATTCTACGGTTTTAATGGCAGCATCAAAAGCCTTGTAAGCTTCCGGGAAATTTTGAGCATCTCGGTAAGCCAAACCAAGGTTATTTTTAGTATCTAGATACTCTTGAGGAAATGCTTCAAAGGTTCTAACTCTAAGAGCCTGTTGGTAACAAGCGATCGCTTCTTCTATATTCTGTGCTTTCTCTCCTTTGATTCGGTTACAGTAAGCAACACCGATATTAGTTTGTGTCGATGCCCACTCAATCGGAAATGCCTCAAAGGTTCTAACTCTAAGAGCCTGTTGGAAACAAGCGATCGCTTCTTCTATATTCTGTGCTTTCTCTCCTTTGATTCGGTTACAGTAAGCAGCACCGAGATTAGATTGTGTGGATCCCCAATCATAAGGAAATGCCTCAAAGGTTCTAACTCTAAGAGCTTCTTGGTAACAAGCGATGGCATCTTCAATATTCTGTGCTTTCTCCCCTTTTATGCGGTCAGAGTAAGCATTACCGAGATTATTTTGTGTCGATGCCCACTCAATCGGAAAATCCTCAAAGGTTCTGACTCTTAGAGCTTCTTTGTGACAAGCGATGGCATCTTCTATATTCTGTGTTTTCTCTCCTTTGATTCGGTCACTGTAAGCAGCACCGAGATTATTTTGTGTCGATGCCCAATCATAAGGAAATGCCTCAAAGGTTTTGACTCTAAGAACCTGTTTATAACAAGCGATAGCAACTTCAATATTCTCTGCTTTCTCCCCTTTTATTCGGTCAGAGTAAGCAGCACCGAGATCATTTTGTGCCGATGCCCATTCTTGGGTAAATCCCTCAAAGGTTCTAACTCTAAGAGCTTCTTGGTAACAAGCGATGGCCTCTTCTATATTCTGTGCTTTCTCCCCTTTTCTTCGGTTATTGTAAGCAGCACCGATATTATATTGTGTCGATGCCCACTCAATCGGAAATGCCTCAAAGGTTCTAACTCTAAGAGCCTGTTGGAAACAAGCAATGGCCTCTTCAATATTCTGTGCTTTATGACCTTTGATTCGGTTAAAGTAAGCAATACCGAGATTATTTTGTGTTTGTGCCCACTCAATCGGAAAAGCCTCAAAGGTAAAAACTCTAAGAGCTTCTTCGTAACAAGCAATGGCCTCTTCTATATTCTGTGCTTTCTCACCTTTTATTCGGTTACGGTAAGCATTACCGAGATTATTTTGTGTCGATGCCCACTCAATCGGAAATGCCTCAAAGGTTCTGACTCTAATAGCTTCTTGGTAACAAGCGATGGCTTGTTCAATATTCTGTGCTTTTTCCCCTTTTCTTCGGTTATAGTAAACAATACTGAGATTATTTTGTGTCCTTGCCCACTCAATCGGAAATGCCTCAAAGGTTTTGACTCTAAGAACCTGTTTATAACAAGCGATAGCAACTTCAATATTCTCTGCTTTCTCCCCTTTTATTCGGTCAGAGTAAGCAGCACCGAGATTATTTTGTGCCGATGCCCATTCTTGGGTAAATCCCTCAAAGGTAAAAACTCTAAGAGCTTCTTGGTAACAAGCGATGGCCTCTTCTATATTCTGTGCTTTCTCCCCTTTTCTTCGGTTATTGTAAGCAGCACCGATATTATATTGTGTCGATGCCCACTCAATCGGAAATGCCTCAAAGGTTCTAACTCTAAGAGCCTGTTGGAAACAAGCAATGGCCTCTTCAATATTCTGTGCTTTATGACCTTTGATTCGGTTAAAGTAAGCAATACCGAGATTATTTTGTGTTTGTGCCCACTCAATCGGAAAAGCCTCAAAGGTAAAAACTCTAAGAGCTTCTTCGTAACAAGCAATGGCCTCTTCTATATTCTGTGCTTTCTCACCTTTTATTCGGTTACGGTAAGCATTACCGAGATTATTTTGTGTCGATGCCCACTCAATCGGAAATGCCTCAAAGGTTCTGACTCTAATAGCTTCTTGGTAACAAGCGATGGCTTGTTCAATATTCTGTGCTTTTTCCCCTTTTCTTCGGTTATAGTAAACAATACTGAGATTATTTTGTGTCCTTGCCCACTCAATCGGAAATGCCTCAAAGGTTTTGACTCTAAGAACCTGTTTATAACAAGCGATAGCAACTTCAATATTCTCTGCTTTCTCCCCTTTTATTCGGTCAGAGTAAGCAGCACCGAGATTATTTTGTGCCGATGCCCATTCTTGGGTAAATCCCTCAAAGGTAAAAACTCTAAGAGCTTCTTGGTAACAAGCGATGGCCTCTTCTATATTCTGTGCTTTCTCCCCTTTTCTTCTGTAATAGTAAACAAAACCGAGAATAGCTTGTATCGATGCCCACTGAACAGAAAAAACCTCAAAGGTAAAAACTCTAAGAGCTTCTTGGTAACAAGCGATGGCCTCTTCTATATTCTGTGCTTTATCCCCTTTTATTCGGTCATAGTAAGCATTGCCGAGATTAGTTTGTGTCGATGCCCACTGAACAGGAAAAGCCTCAAATATAAAAACTCTAAGAGCCTGTTGGTAACAAGCGATAGCAAGTTCAATATTCTCTAATTTCTCACCTTTTATTCGGTTAAAGTAAGCATTACCTAGATTAGTTTCTGTCCATGCTAAATCAATATTTTCATTATAAAAGACCTCAAATATAAAAACTCTAAGAGCCTGTTGGTAACAAGCGATAGCAAGTTCAATATTCTCGGCTTTCTCACCTTTTATTCGGTCAGAGTAAGCAGCACCGAGATTATTTTGTGTCAATGCCCACTCAATCGTAAAATCCTCAAATGTAAAAATTATAATAGCTTCTTGGTAACAAGCAATTGCTTCTTCAATATTCTGTGCTTTCTCACCTTTTATTCGGTTATAGTAACCATTACCGAGATTGTATTGTTTCGATGCCCACTCAAAAGGAAAAGCCTCAAAGGTTCTGACTCTAAGAGCTTCTTGGTAACAAGCGATGGCTTTTTCTATATTCTGCGCTTTCTCACCTTTTATTCGGTCAGAGTAAGCAGCACCGATATTATTTTGTGTCCTTGCCCACTCAAAAGGAAAAGCCTCAAAAGTTCTGACTATAAGAGCTTTTTGGTAACAAGTGATGGCAACTTCAAGGTTTTGTGATTTCTCACCTTTTATTCGGTCAGAGTAAGCAGCACCGATATTATTTTGTGTCCTTGCCCACTCAATAGGAAAAGCTTCACGGGTGAAAACAGTTAGTACGACTTCATAGCTAGTGATCGCAATTTCTATATTGCTAGCTTTTTCACCCAAGGGAAATTTCCTAATTAGATTGCTGAAATTGTCAATATCTGTTGCTAGAGATTTTGCTTCATCTGCTTCCGCTTCCGCCAGCCTAGTTGTTGCTACAACCCGCAATAGTTCTGCTAATCTAGCATCCAGTTTGTCTGTATTTTCTGCCAGTAATGGGTAAACTACCTGCTGATCACCATTACTGTCTTCAGTTGCTTTTAGTACCTGTAAGAGAAAGTCAAGTTGGGCATCAGATGTATTGTCAGCCATTGCCATCAATTGCTGTTCAATATTTATTGCACTATTATACTACTTTTAAATGTAACAGAGAGTAGGGAGCAGGGAACAGGGAACAGGCAATAAACGCTATAGGTAGAAATGCTATATATTTTATATAATATCTCAAAAAATGATGCTATTAAAGATAAAATTTCTGAATAATAAAGTTAGGTAATTGCATTTTCAATCAACTATAAAACTCTCTAAAAACTTTTTTAAAACCCTTGAAAAATAAACTTATAATCATTACAATAATAATTGTAAATGCAAGTTCAACTTTTGAAAGATGTCAGAACAATTTACCCGGAACTTCAAAAAACAACCAACTCAGCACACTCTCAAAGGTTCTCGTCAATCAGTAATTTATAGTATGCAAATGTTTTATTCCCTGGGCTATGCAGAGATTGCTGAATGGACTCCTCTGGAGCCTACTGAAGTGCCCGGTGAAGTGATAACTACCATGACCAAGTATTGGTTGTTGCCATAACACCTTAATTTTCTGGGGGGGTTTCCCCCCCGGCCTTGGGTTTGGTCTGATAGTATAGGATCACATCCGAAAGTTTCGGGTATTTTTGTGACATAAATCAAAAGTTGAACTCCCTAGCCGTGGATAGTATTTCTACGGCTATTTTTTTTGTCAGTTGTCAGCGGTCAGCCGTCAGCTGTCAGCTGTCAGCCTTCAGCTATATCATAAGGGATGATAGAATTAGTAAAGAGTTTTTCCTAACTATCAGGTAAACCGGATTTTTTACCTCTTACCTACTCCCTACTCCCTACTCCCTACTCCCTACTCCCTACTCCCTACTCCCTACTCCCTACTCCCTAGCCATTGCACTATTTCCTCAGGTAAAGCAACTTTAGTTCTAGTCATTGCATTAATACAAACGTGCTTCGTAATTGCCTTTGCCAGTAACTGTTGCGATGACGAAGCTGTAACAACCTGATAAGCAATTTCAAACTTATTTTGACTCAACTGCTCAGGCATCAGGTGAATCACCAGTGGATCCCCACAAAACATAGGACGCAAAAAATCCACACTGGCATGAACAATCGGAATTGCCACAGCGGGCTTAGTGAAAAAAGACTTGAGATTAATGCCCGATGCATCTAGAGAGGCTTCATAGGCTTCATGGCAGATAGATAAAACATTAGCAAAATAGACTACACCAGCCGCATCCGTATCTGAAAACCGAACAGTGCGATTATAAGTAAAAGAAACCATGCTATTTTATTTTACTGTGATGAGGTACAAATTTTGAGGTGCGACCCGTGGCGAATTTAATTCGCCAACGGAAAGCGCACCTAAGGTTTTTTAGGGAACAGGGAACAGGGAACAGGGAACAGGTAATATAGAATAATTAAACAGGGAATTTGGAAGTAGGAACAGGGAAAAAAACTATTTACCTCATTAGGTTATAACTCGCTCTAGACTTGATATCTTGATATCAGTGGTAAATTAGCAATTAACAATTATATCATGTTCATATAATCAGTTATCAAAAAACCTAGCTTCCTTCTGGTAGGTAATCTCTCTTCTGATGCCCTGTTCCCTGTTCCCTGTTCCCTGTTCCCTGTTCCCTGTTCCCTATTACCTACTATTTATAATTGTTCAACCGCACATGATATTAACATGAATGGGATTAAAACAAACTATCAAGCAGCAGTATATCTCAACACTGACCTCCAGGGGTCAGGATTCCCAATTCTCTGCCTTCACGGTCATCCAGCCTCAAGTCAGTGCCTTTCAGTTTTTACCCAACATCTATCCCAGAGGTTCTGGACTATCAGCCCTGATTTGCGAGGATATGGTAAAAGTCCAGCTGATCGCGCTTTTCAGATGACCGACCACTTGACTGACTTGGAATCCCTGCTCGACTACTACAAAATTGACCGCTGTTTGATACTGGGTTGGTCTTTAGGGGGAATTTTGGGAATGGAGCTTGCCCTGAAGCTACCTCAGAGAGTCACGGGTTTAATTTTAATCGCCACAGCCGCTCGACCTTGGGGTAATCATCCCCCCATTAGTTGGCAGGATAATCTCTATACCGGGATCGCTGGTGTCTTAAATTGGTTACAACCAGGATGGCAGTGGAATATTGACACATTTGGTAAGCGATCGCTTTTTCGATACCTGATCCAACAACACACAACCAGCACCTACCAGTATATTGCCAAGCACGCCATATCAGCCTATTTACAGACCTCCCAAGCCGCTACAGCAGCACTCAACACTGCCATTAGGGCTGGGTATAACCGTTTGCCAGACTTACAGCAGATTCAATGTCCCTCCCTGGTCTTAGCAGGAGCTGCTGATCGCCATATTACCGCAGCATCAAGTCGAGAAACCGCTCAACATCTTAAGGATAGCCAATGGCAATGCTATGACAATACTGCTCACTTGTTTCCTTGGGAAATCCCGGATCAGGTGTTAAAAGATATTGACAACTGGATTAGCAATAATCCGCAAGTTGTCTGTCAGAATTAATTCTTAATTATTAATTATTAATATGGTTAAACATTATGACGACTATTGAAGTGCGTCCTGTTAAGAATAAACAAGAGTTAGAGGATATGTACCACCAGCGGTGGCTTGTCTTCAGAAAACCCTTAGGTATGGAGAAAGGAACAGAACAAGACCAGTACGAAAGTAGTGCTTTTCATCTCGTTGCTATCTGTAATAATCAGGTAATTGGTTCAGCAAGATTAAGAGAATTGTCTCCCGGATTGGGCACTATTGCCTACGTTGGACTATTACCTGAATTTCGTCACCAAGGCATCGGCACCAAACTGATCGAGACATTAATTGAAAAAGCCAAAGCAAACAATCTCAAGGCTTTAAGACTAATGACTAGAATTAATGCCCTAGGTTTCTATAGTCGCCTTGGTTTTATAGCTGACGGTGAGCCATTTGATTATGTTGGCATCAGCCACCAATTTATGTACCTTAATATCTAGCAAAGGGAGTAGGGAGTAGGGAGTAGGGAGTAGGGAGTAGGGAGTAGGGAGTAGGGAGTAGGGAATATGGCATCAAACATTATCACAATTCCTACACGGACTCTATACCAATGACTAAGTAAATTACTAACACCAGTAACTCTATATTTAAGGTGCGTTGATAACGCACCCTACTGGCGTGGCACACCTAAAAATGTTTGTTGGGTTGAGCGGTAGTGAAACTGTTAGGTGCGCTTGACCCATTAAGAATTAAATTCCCCACGGGTCGCACCTCTTAATGCAGAGCATCGCTATTCCCTCTTATCTCTTCCCTGTTCCCTGTTCCCTGTTCCCTGTTCCCTAAAATCTAGAAATTGTGTACCTCACAAGTCGTAGAATTGCTATATTAGCTTGCCATCTGCGGTTGATAAACTGGAAGAATTTCCAGCAATTCCGAGTAAAGGCAGAGATTCTTGATAGTATATTTAACAAACACTGACTCTTTCTGAGCACCACAAGACCCTTTCAGCTGCAATGTCTTACTTTCATCTTTAATCAATTCAGCACGACAATGGTAAATCAAGCCATTAGGTTTTTCAAAGCTGATCTCAGCTTGAATAGAATTCTGATTCGCATCTTCCTTAATAATTGAACCACCAACTTTGTGCTTAAACCAATTCCATCCGTAGCGGAGGATAAGTTCCCTTTCCAATACCTGAATTTTAGTCGGTAGAATTCCCCAACCTCGATAAATTCGATTGAAGCATTCAATCTCACCACTACGGATTAAAATTGATTTAAATGAATCTTGATCTAAAACACCGTAGTATCTTCCATCTGGGAAATCAATCGCAGTGGGAGCAAACCGATGACCACCAAAGTGGCTAGCTTTCCAGAGTCTGACATTGGTTAAGGATAACTCAGCAACAGTAGCTAAGGCTTTGGCGTAAAAAGGATTACCATACCTGGCGCAACACACATCATGGCTACCGTGGGTGCAAACTAAAATGTCTCTAGTGTCACTGTCTTGTGTGACACAGTTTGGCGTTTCTCCAGCTAAGAATTGTCTGACAATCCCAGCTACCTCACCAAGATTAGTCACATCAAACTCTAGCTTGCTGTACCCTTTTAACCTGGCCTCACCGTTGTGACTATAAATCAAAAGCTTAGTCTGATCGGCTTTTAGGGTTTTATTATTAGCAATCAGCAGGAATCTTACTGGCAGCTTACGGTGCTTCACCTCATCCACCAAACTCCTAAGATTCTCTGGAATATACTTAGAATCCATGGCATTAGACAGCCACGGTTGGCGGCATTCTACTAAAACATACACTTGGTAATTAGTGCCACTACCGATAATATCTTCGGCTAACTGCTGTGAATGGTCAGCACAAAAAAAAGTGCTCATCGTTTTGTCTCCTTAATTGTCATTTTATAAAAAACTATAAATATTTTTTCTAGCATTTTTAATAGCTATGATATACAGATAATTGGTTTCTTGATTCCCTATTGACTATTGCCTATTGCCTATTCCCTGTTCCCTGTTCCCTGTTCCCTGTTCCCTGTTCCCTGTTCCCTATTAGTTATACTCTGGAGTCAACAAAAATAATTCCTTCAGTAACTAAGTGGGTTAAAAGAGGAGCGACATCAACCTCCCAATCGAAATCTGGTAACCATGTCATGACATCACTACCGGTAAACGTCTCTCTGGTGAATAAATTTTCCACCAAGGAGTCAGTTACTCCTCTCAAAGCGATTTCTTTACCTGAAACGATAATTTTGTAGCCATTGTCATTTGGCAGATGTAAAATTTTGAGGCGTTTAAATTTGGGATTGCTAAACCTAGTCTCTACACCATTGGGAAATATATTAAATCCTGCTTGCGTAGGTAGAGAGTATCTAGCTAGTGGCTTGACTAAGCCATCAAGATAACAGTTATATCGTTCCTGGATATCACTGTTAGTAAGGTATTCTTTAAAATTTTCGATTAAGTTATCAATCGACTGATCTAATGGAGCAGCATCGAACCGCAGTGGCAAATTTTTACGCCAGGCTTCATTCTCCCGTAACTCACTAACCAACCAGTCTAAAAAATCCACACCAGTCTGGCAATGAATGCCTAGGGTTAAATGTAGTGACGGTTGATCGAGAGCAACAGCATAGTGCCAATGTCCACGGGGTATATACAACACATCACCAGGGGTAAGGGTACACTTCAAGTAAGGCTCCCCTTCCGGAGGTGTTTCAGACGCTGATTTTTGCTCAGTCAACGGGTATTTTAGAGTATCGGTAAATACGTACCATTCCTTGTTTCCGTCTATTTGCAAGATAAAGACATCGTGAGTATCGTAGTGACAGGAAAATCCCTGTTGACTGGGCCATGAACAATAGGAATTGACTTGAGCACTATAGCCTAAATCTTGTCTAACTTCTGAGGTGAAGTTAGTAATTTCTGGTACTAGTTTATGTACCTTGTCGATGATTAGAGTTGCCCCTGATTGGCACCACTTGATTAGATTGGCGTTTTCCTTTTCCTCCAAAACTTTGCCATCTAAGGCTAAGCGCAGCTCCGGATACTTGAATTGATGGAAATTCAGCAGATCGGTGAGTTTTTGCCAAGAAAATAGATCAGCAAACTTCGTTTCGTCCTCACTTGGGATAAATACTGCTTTACTCGTCCAATGGTATTCTAGGAATTTCTGCTCACTATAAGGCTTGAGGATTTTTGCGAGCACTGACATAACTATTTGAGAAATTTTAGCAACAAACAATTTATACTAAGCAACTAGCTTGCACCAGAAATATAATTGAGAAGATTTCTCTAATTTCTGATACAAGCTCGGATTTAGCCAAAACTATTAGCAACTAAATTATTGCTAACAATTCTGGGCTCATAAGTAATAGCTACCTGATCAGGTCAGACAGTCTCAGGATTCCTCGCTTCTAAGATCACCACCGTCAGCGTCAGTATTTAGGGAAGATTCAGTAGTCTTACGGGAATTATTAGGAACGATTTCCTTGATTTCGACTTGAATTCTGCTAACAGTGCGCTTTTCAGCAGTTAATCCTTTGATTTGCTCTAACATACTTTGTCTCCAACTAGTGTAGATCACCCTTTTGCTGCTTAACCTTTCGGCTATTGCTCGAAAGGCTCAGTGATCGGGTATGTTCTATAGACTGTAACTCAAAGGGAACGCGGCAGTCAATAGTTGATATTAAATTTCAATAAATTTTGCTCAACCTATCCTAAGCCTATAACCTAAGAGTTAGGCTTAGGGATGTTAAATCAATGTGATATAGTGCTCAAGCTTGCTATAGCAAGGCTTGAGCTGGTTAATTTAGCAATAATAATTATCAAGTAACTCTCTAGAGTTAAGTTGACTATAGAGAATCAGCACACGTCAGCTGTTCGCGTAGCGTGCGGATAGCGCATAAGCTGATAGCTGATAGCTGATAGCTTACAGCAAAGTCGATAGACTTAGAAGTAGTACCGGAATCAAGAAGAAAACGCTTCCAATATAGAGGAACGCTAAATACTTCCGCTCACTGGCAACAGCAGCTAAGGTTTCTGCACCCAGGATTGGCATTTGTCTCAAAACAGGAATGCTGTAGATGATCACAACGGCGAGGGTGTTGTAAAGTAGATGAACTGTAGCTATTTCTAGAGCAGGGATTGGGTTTTCGGTTATTCCGGTAGCGGCAAGTAACGCAGTGATACACGTTCCGATATTTGCCCCTAGGGTGAAGGGATAAATTTCTTGTAAACTCAATAAACCTGTACCAGCTAGGGGAACGATCAGGCTGGTGGTAGTGGAGGAAGATTGCACGATTACAGTGACTAGTGTCCCAGAAGCAATCCCAGCAATGGGACCGTTACCGATAGCAGTGTGCAACATCTGATTCGCTCGTCCTACCATTAGGGTTTTGAGCAGTTTGCCAATGAAAAAGATGGATAGGAAAATAAGACTGATACCCAAGACTATCAGGGCAATACCATTAAATGGTTCTGGAAAACTATTACTAACAGTGTGAAGTCTATCACTGACTGGAGCCGTGGCGAATTTAATCAGGTTAACGTTGTTTAAGTTAATGGAATTTTCACCCACAACCAGGCTTGTTAAAAACAGACTCATCTTTTCCAGGAAGTGAGTTGTAATTTCCAAAGGTAGGAATATCACGACACTAATCAGATTGAAGAAGTCGTGAATAGTTGCAGCAGCAAAAGCTTGTTTAAATTCGTCCTTATTTTGAATATGTCCTAAACTAACCAATGTATTAGTGATGGTGGTGCCAATGTTAGCACCCATAACCATAGGAACAGCCGTTGCCACTGGCAAACCACCAGCTACTAGACCCACAATAATCGAGGTTACTGTACTTGAAGATTGAATTAAAGCAGTTGCTAGGGTACCGACAATTAAGGCAGCAAAGGGATTAGTAGCAAACTCGAACAATTCCTGGGCTTGCTCCCCAGTAGCTGACCTAAAGCCTGTACCAATTATCCCTACTGCCACAATCAGTAGGTAAACCAAAACTAGAATACCTACCCATTTGTAGAAGGTAACAACAAGCCTGTTTGAGTTCTGAACGCTTTCCATTACTTTACTACAGTGTTTGTATTTGGGTGGTGAACATAGGATTGAACTACAAAGGGAACAGCGGATCTGGGAATAGGGAACAGGGAACAGTACTAAAAAGCTTGGATGTTTTTTTGTACTGCTGCAAGCTCTCAGTATGATGTACACAGGATTTTTGGATTTTTCCCGATTCCCGATTCCCGATTCCCGATTCCCGATTCCCGATTCCCTGTTCCCTTTTCCCTAAAATTACCAAATTAAATCAAGGTAACCAAAAATTACTAAATAACGTCTGACCAAACTCCCGTACAGTTTTGTTAATCTTACGTGTGACCTGAATATGAAATTCATCAGCATCAACAGGAATAATCTTGGCTAAATTCCCCTGTCTAAAGCGCCTAATCACCAAATTTGCTGCCTCTAAACCGGTAACATACGCTTTTTCCTGAGACCAAGAACCGTGGCGAGTGACAATCCAATCCCCGCTCATAAATACATTTTCAATACTAGTGGTTCGCTGCATCATATACTGATAGCTACCAGGAGCAAAGTGAGTCACCCCTTGGGGTACTCGAATCACAGTACTGTCAATCAGATTTGCCTCTCTAAAACCAGAAACACAGGTGCCTAAGTCACGCTGAACTTTCTGGATAATCTGCTGATCACTCAGGGGTAGCAACTGGTTAGCATGGTAAAAGTCTGCTTCAATCACGCTACCAGCTTCATCCCGGTACTCATCGTGCAAAGCATTAAGGTCAAAAAATGTCCAACCCGTGGTGGCATCAAAGCCAAAACAAGCATTAGAGGGATGGCGAATCTCAACTTTGCGGTCAAACCATAGCCTGGTTGATAGCACATCAATTCCCCCTAAATTCATCAGGTTCCGGAATTCCTTGCGGCTTTGGAGCATGGTGCTACTCTGAAGGATTTTCTTCATACCATTGATACTGACAGCAAAAATCACCGCGTCAGCCTCAAAGCATTCATCACCACAGATCACCCCTTTGGCCTTGCCTGTGTGGTCTATAATAACGTCATTGACCCGTTTATTGGTAAGTACCTTTCCCCCGGCTTTTTCAATCTGTTCCACCCAGGGTTTAAATATCATCTGTGCTACCGTTCCTCGGCACCAGACCACATCAAAGTCCGGTTGGTGAGCCAAAATGAAGTAATACAGCATTCCTAGGGCGGCTGCGGCTGAACATTGCTCTCCTGGAGCAAATAAACCAACTAACAGCATGGGCTCAAAGGAATCCTTGTACAGTCGAGCCGAAACCCCAAACTGTTTAAATAATTCACGGGCGGTTACCGAGTCATACCTAGTCCACGCCTGGTGGGAATTATCGAAGTCAATAACGGCATAGAGCAGGGGTAAGGCAGAGAGTCGATCAATCAGGGGTAAGCGTTTAAAGTCGGGGTAGAGGAAGGTTCCTAGAGGGGTGGGAAGTCGTGGTTCATTTTGAAAGATCGGGGATTCGACTTCTAATCCAGCAGGGGAATACTGAGAAGAACGGGTGAAAGGAGTGAAAGGATTGAGTCGGAGTTCCTTTACCAGCTTGAAAATGTTGTGATAGGGATACCAAAAACCATGAATTCCCCCTTCTACAGAACGTCCACCCCCTGTTTTCCATCCTGCCACTAAACCACCGGGATAGGAACTTGCTTCTAGGAGAGTGACATCGTAACCTTGTTTGGCTAAGTGGTGAGTTGCGCCTAAGCCTGCCCATCCAGCACCGACTACAACTACTCGTTTTCTTTCTGAGAATTCTGACATTGACCTAAACTTGAGTCTATTGACAACTCTTTTCTCAGGATGACATAATTATGAAGTTATGTTAAGCTAATTCCGTGATCACTCATGGGATGCTCCTTTGGAGCCGCTAAGGGAACCCATTCGGACAATCATCAATACAGCAGTGGCTATTACCCACCTATTTTCATTGAAGTTGGGAAAAACCTCGCTAAAAACCAGTACATTATTCCTATTGAACCCAAGATATTGGCTTGCTTTGAGCAATAAAAAAAGAAGCCGTTGCGCACGCGCCCTGGGTCGGTAAAGCGGAATCCCAATTAAAATTTCCAGCTTTCTAAAATCAAAGAAGAAATAATCTCAGGATTATTGATAATATAGACCGTTTGTTGACATTAATTGAAAGTCAATTATGATTGATATACTATCTTTAAACTTTTATCTGTAGTTTTTGATACGGATTTAGATGAGCTTACCCTGGGTA
The DNA here is from genome assembly GCF_001767235.1 of Moorena producens PAL-8-15-08-1. Classification (GTDB taxonomy): domain Bacteria; phylum Cyanobacteriota; class Cyanobacteriia; order Cyanobacteriales; family Coleofasciculaceae; genus Moorena; species Moorena producens_A. The sequence continues at coordinate 4,909,382 of NZ_CP017599.1, read as the reverse complement.
AGCTGTTTGTTTTGGTAGTGTTATAGCAATTCTACGACTTGTGAGGTACAAATTTCTGGTTTTTAGGGACTGAGGCCGTAGGCCACGCTACGCGAACGGAGCAGGGACTGAGGCCGTAGGCCACGCTACGCGAACGGAGCAGGTAAGAGGAACCCACCCCTAACCCCTCCCAGGAGGGGAAGGGAAGAGGGAAGAGGTAAAAAATAATGTGTACCTCATGAGTCCTAGAAACGCTATATAAGATGCTGGCTGTTGAGTGTTCACCAGCAACAGTCAACAGTCAACAGTTAACAGTCAACAGTCAACCAATTAGTTTTATCAAAAGTTCATAGTTTGATTGGTCTTTCTTCTTTTAAGCTTTACCAAACCTTTCCCTTGTATTTTTATGCTTGAAATAAGGATGGCTTTTAGCTGAAAGCTGATTAAGAATGGCTGATAGCAGCTCAAGTAGCGTGGCCATTCCCTTAGGGTGATCAAGGCTGAATGGTGAAAGCTTACTTAAAAAGTTCAGTGGTAACAATTGAGCTCATGTCCGGTTGTTTTGGTAATGTTCATCTTTGATGAGCTTTTTGGTAATAGGTAAGAGCTCTGGAATAATCTCAATTACCAATTACTAATTACTAATTACCAATTACCAATTACCAATTACTAATTACTAATTACCAATTACACAAGCTTTACAATACCTAGGCTCCTGGACATGCTATGACTTCTAGCTATATAAATTTTTATAACTTACCGCCAATATGGCAATACAGCTCAATAGTAATCGTGTTTGATTACTGGATGTCTACCTACTTAACTAGAACTCTGTAAAAGGCATTCCACAGTAATACCTTTGCTGAGGACTTTATTGATTAAATTTAGAGATGTATAGCCATGTTCACAACCAACAAGCAAAGTACTAATCCATCCCTCTCAGAGGTAGCTGATCTCAATAGCAGTCTCACTCCGCCTGAGCCACTGCCCAAAAAACGTGTTGACTTACTAAAACCTGTGCGCCAATGGCTGGATCAAATAGAAATTACAGATCAAACCCTAGCTAGATTCCTATCCAAAATTATTCCTGGTCAATGTCCCTTTGAGCGGGATTTAAAACTTTTCGGTCACTTAGTACTACACATCCCTCCCCTATGTAAGCTCAACCCTCTCTATGAGCAATTAGCTAGCCTGCGTTTCCGGGCTCTGTGTTACCTAGTGGATCAGTGTGGGGAGGATATTCAATTTTACGCTTGAGAGGGGTATATAGAGCTACGCGCAAGTCAGAAGTCATAAGTCAGAAGTCAGAAGTAAGCTAGGACTAGGTTTCGGAGTTTACAAATGTCTTAATCTGAATGCGTAGTGGTATACCCCAATTAAGCAAATACACAAAATTGATTACACATTTCACAAAACTCAAAGACTTACAATATCAAGCTTACAGAGATTAGGAGTAGGTAATTAATTCTGCGATCGCTGCGAGCGTAGTTAGTACTCAGAACGTAAGCATTCAACCTAGCACATAAGCAAATCCCTGATAGCGATAGGCTGAATGCTTACCTCAAAACTACTAACTACTAATAACTCATTACAGGAGACAAGAGCTAATCCCCTTGATTTATAGTTAAGGTGATTAGTCACCACCCATCTTTGGTGCTAATCGCAGTTTGCAATAAGCTTATTCAGCTGTAGCTAGTTCTGTGCTGCCACGAACGCGACGACGGGTAAGGGTGTTGTATAGCATGATACCAATGGCTTTAATCAGGTTACCCTCCAGTTCCTGGAACATCTTCATATTCATGCCAAAGGCAGCATTAGCTTCTTCCACAATCCGATCCGCTGTGGCATCATCAATGGGTAGCTCATCCATGGCTTGCCGATACTTAGTCTTGAATCCCTTCTCATCAGGGATTTGCTTGAATTCATAAAAAGCAGTACCTTGCCCATCTGATAAGTTCATCCCGCGCTGGGCAATCTTTTTGAGAATTTGTCCGCCAGATAAGTCCCCTAGATAGCGGGTGTAGGAGTGAGCAACCAATAGTTCTGGTTCCTTCTCAGACATATCTTTAATTCTTTGCACATACTCTTTAGCCGCCACTGAAGGGACTACTTTCTCTTGCCAGTTAGAACCGTAGTAATAGTATAGGTCTTGCTCTAGGCTCTTTTTCCGATTGAGCTCTTGGAAGTAGATTTTTGAAAGAATCGGGTGTTCCCGATGGCGCTCCATCTCCTCTTCCATGGCGGAATAGACGAAGTAAAGGTTGGATACTAATTTCCGGTAGGAGGTTTTTTCAACGGTTCCTTTCAAAAAGCACTTGACAAAACCCACATTCTCTGCCATGGTATGGGATGTTTTCGTGCCCTCACGCAACTTGGTGGCTAAATTGGTACTCATTCTTTATTTTTGTTCCTAAAGTTGACGGTATTTGTATTACTACTTACAGACAAGCGAATATCTTTCCAAATTATTAGAGTAAACTGATTTAATGAAAAATTTTGTTAAGAATTCTTACGTAAACACGAGCTCCTACCTCCCCCACCGTCAGAGAGCAAGTTCATAGATCCTGAAACTGATCAGTCTAACAATGGTTTGATCATTACACAGAGAGGGGACGGGAGAAGTTGTATGCTAGATTCAAAGGCTCAACTGTCGCAACCATCCAAAAAGCTCTAGAAACTAGCAAGACTGTCTAAGTATTTAAGTAAAAATACTTAAGAAGTTGTCAGTATTCAGCTCTCAGCTCTCAGCCATTGGCCTGTGGCCACGCTATTTGATGTGTTTATGCCCTACCTGCAGAATACTTGAGGTGCTTTGAATAAAATAAGCTGAACGCGCACCCGTGAGCTTTTAGCTCACGACTGAGTGCTGAGAGCTGACAAGTAGTCTCATTAAAGGCGGTGCGACAAGGCACTGCCTGAAGCTCGCCAATGGAACGGGCACCAAAAGAGTGGAAATTTGCTTCAGCATGGTGAGGCTGCCAATGCCTTGGCAATTTAATCAGATTTCTTCTAGCCCGGAATTCCCAGAGAGTCTATGGCTTGAATTGACGCAACACACTAAACGCCTGAGAACGCCATCCTTGTGGCAATAGGGACAACACCAAAGCAACCCAAGCTTTTGAGGGGGAGCAAGCTTTTCCTGACCAAACTAATTCACGTCCGGTTGATGTTTGTCCAATTTCAATCAGCCGCAATCCTAGTAGTAGCTTAGTTTCCGTCAGACGCGATCGCCTAACTGTCTCCAACATTTCTGACTCAAAGTTATAACTTTCTAGATAATGCAGTTTATCCTGTAAATAGGGAATTGCTCGACTAATCCCTTGCTGTTGGGCATGAAATCGATATTCCATTAACAATTCGGGTAAATAATAAGCTTTCTTGCCCGCAATAGCCAGCCGAACGAATAAATCATTATCTTCACAATTTTGGATGTTAGGACGCATAAATTCCACATCTTTCAACGCCTGCATCCGAAATAACGTAGCGCCAATTTGAAAGCTCTGCTGAATAAAAACAACCTCAATTAACTTATCAACAATCCCTTCGATTAACTTAGTTCTTCCCCACCTCTGAGAGTTTAATTTGGTAGCTGATTCATCCCTAGTATTATTACTATTAATTACCCAATGATCTGTCCCAACAAAATCAATAGTATGGTCTGGATCTAAGATAGCCGTTGTTTTGGCTAAAAATTCAGGTGTCAGCCGGTCATCATCATCAAATTTAATAAAATATTCCCCCAATGCCGCATCAAATCCAGAGCGCATGTTATTACTTTTTCCAATATTTTTGGGGTGACGGATGTAGTTAATTCGGCTATCCTGATACTGGGACATTAACTCAGGAGTGTCATCAGTTGAACCATCATCACAGACAATTAATTCCCAGTCTTGATACGTTTGTTTAATAACACTGTCAATCGCATAAGGAAGTAAATTAACGCGATTGAATGTAGGAATACACACACTAACCTTGGGGACTCGTTGAATCATTGTATTGTTATAGATGAAACTATCAAGCCACTCAATTCATTGATTTGTTGACATAAAATTATCCTATTGGATGCCTGATATCAAGTCCGGTTACAACGAACTAGATATAACTTATAGCAATGTCTTGATGCAGTCGCTCATGGGGGGAACCACGGCAGTCGCTCATGGGGGAAACCCCCAAGACCGCGCTGCCTCCCCAAGACCGCGCTGCATCGCTTTCTTACCTAACCTGAAGATATGATGAAAATTCTCATGCTATCTGCCACCTTTCCTTATCCCCCCACTAGGGGAGGAACTCAGGTACGGACATTTAATTTACTAAAACATCTTAAGTTAAGTCATGATATCACCATGATTACTCAACGTTCAGAAGATGTCACGGATCAAGAAGTGGAAAAACTCGGGAAATGGGTAGATGAATTGGTGGTTTTCCCCCAACCAAAGCCTTGTGATCCCTCAGGAGGAATCTGGGGCAAAGTAAAGCGATTTAGTAATTTTATTCGCCAAGGCATCCCCCCCAGTGTGCTACATCTCTACTCTCGGGAAATTCAGCAATGGATGGATGAAGCTGTGGCGGCTGGACGGTTTGACATTATTACCTGTGAACATAGTGTAAATGAAATATATGTACGACCAGAATGGCGACAGCAGCTGGGAACAGTGGTGAATATTCACAGTTCTGTGTATGGTACCTTCCGTAATCAGTTGGAAACAGGAACCTCGGAAAATCAGCTCAGAGACCAGTTAAATTTACCCCTGTTGCGCCGCTATGAGGAACGATACTGTGCCAAATTTACTGGTCTTGTGGTCACAACACCGGAGGATCAAAGCCAGATAGCTGCCTATAAGCCATCGGGTAAAATTGTGGTGATTCCAAATGGGGTGGATTTGACTCAATTTCCCCAACGCACTGCTGACCCAGGGGGACATCGCATAGTTTTTATTGGAGCTATGGATAACCGAGCCAACATTGATGCTGTAAGCTTTTTCAGCTTGGAGGTCTTTCCAGCCATTAAAGAACGCTATCGAGATGCTAGCCTGGACCTGGTCGGAGCAAGACCAGTACCTGCAGTGTTGGAGTTGGCAGCATTATCGGGAATCACGGTCACCGGTCGTGTGCCATCAATGGTAGAGTATCTCCATCAAGCAACTATCTGTGTGGTACCGATGCGGACTGGCTTTGGCATTAAAAACAAGACCCTGGAAGCAATGGCGGGTGGGGTACCTGTAGTGGGAAGCGATCGCGGTTTGGAGGGATTGGCGGTTGATGGTGCCAATACACCTCTGCGAGCATTGCGGGCAAATCATGTTAAGGAGTATATTAGTGCCATCACTCGTTTGTTTGAAGACCCACAGCTGCGAGCAAAGTTGTCCCAAAACGGGCGCTTATTGATCGAGGATGAATACACCTGGGATCGGGCTGGTCAATGCTACGAACAAGCCCTATCTCAGTCACTGGTTAGGAGTTAGGATATATTTTATCTAAAAAATTCCGAGAGTGGGAAAAACCCCGTGACGGTGGCAAACCCCTCTAAATCACCGTCACGAAGTCATAGAGAGATTAGGGCTAGGTGGTGTTGGTCAATCGGTAAAATTTGAATTTTTAACTATATTTTCTAGAGGAAAATTCACAATTGTATAAATGTATTNGGATNTAAAAAAAANAAAAATATTTATACTGTCCGATTTTTTCGGTAGTGTTCTTTGTTGTTTTTTTTTGGGTTTTGGGTAATAGGTAATCGGCAATTACTCTGCAGTAATCAGAATTTATAAAAAACCCCAACCTTGGCAATATCGATTATCACGTATTTTTATATAATAAAAAAGTTGGAGTCAATTAAAATTACAAAATTTTAATAAAAGTTTAGATTTTTTTAAANAGTATAAAAGAAATTAATCCTTGTCTTGATGCAAAGCGCGAGTGGGGGAAAACCACGGCAGTCGCTCGGGGGGAACCACGGCAGTCGCTCATGGGGGGAAACCGGCGGTCGCTCATGGGGGGAACCCACGGCAGTCGCTCATGGGGGGGAACCACGGCAGTCGCTCATGGGGGGAACCACGGCAGTCGCTCATGGGGGGAACCCCCGGCCTGGGGGGGAACCACGGCAGTCGCTCATGGGGGGAANNCGGCAGTCGCTCATGGGGGGAACCCCCAAGACCGCGCTGCCTTCCCAAAGACCGCGCTGCCTTTCCAAAGACCGCGCTGCTTCCCAAGACCGCGCTGCCTTCCCAAGACCGCGCTGNCCTTCCCAAGACCGCGCTGCCTTCCCAAGACCGCGCTGCCTTCCCAAGACCGCGCTGCCTTCCAAGACCGCGCTGCCTTCCCAAAACCCGCGCTGCATCGCTAACTCATGTAAAAAGTGAGATAAGCATGAATTATTGCCTGTCCTTTTTCTTTGGTCACTTATTGCTCAAAGTAGTAACGTCCTATGAAGATTCTAATGATCTCCACAACCTTTCCCTATCCGCCAACGCGGGGGGCAACTCAGGTCAGGACGTTTAATTTACTCAAGTACCTGAGTAAGCGTCATGCTATAACCTTGGTTACTCAACGTTCTGAGGAGATCACGGAGATCGATGTAGAAAAATTGCAGCAGTGGGTGGAAGAACTGGTGATGTTTCCCCAACCGCAGCCATCAGAACAAGAGAAAGGCATAAAGGATAAATTGCAGCGCTGGAGTACCATTTTGCAACAGGGAACGCCCCAGAAAGTACTCCAACTCTACTCAACTCCAATGCAGCAATGGCTGGATCAGGCTGTAGAGACGGGACAATTTGACCTGATTACCTGTGAACACAGTACCAATGAAATTTATGTGCGACCAGAGTGGCGGGAGCAGCTGCGAACTGTGGTGAATATTCATCATTCTGTATACCGGAAATCTCTGGACAAGCTGGAAACCAAAACATCAGACAATCAGCTAAAAGACCAGTTGAATTTGCCCCTATTACGTCGCTATGAAGAGCAATATTGTGCTAAGTTCACAGACATTGTAGTCACAACAGCAGAAGATAGACGGCAAATAGAATCATTTGAGCTAGACAGTAAAATTACATTGATTTCTAATGGGGTTGATGTTAATTTATTTCCCAGGCGCATCTCTGATCCTGGTGGACACAGATTAGTATTTACTGGGGCGATGGATAACCCACTAAACATCAAAGCAGCTCGTTATTTTAGCCTAGAGGTGTTCCCAGCAATTACAGAGCGCTATGCTGATACCAAGCTAGAATTGGTCGGACCCAAACCGGTGCAAGCGGTGCTAGAGTTAGAAGAGATCCAAGGGATTAGTGTAACTGGCGCAGTCCCTTCTTTAGTAGACCACCTTCATAAGGCAACTATATTTGTGGTGCCAATGCAAAGTGGATTTGGCGTAAAAAATAAAACTCTGGAAGCGATGGCAGCAGGAGTACCGGTCGTGGGAAGCGATCGCGGTTTGGAGGGCTTGACAGTTGATGGCGGGGATGTCCCTTTGCGGGCATTGCGAGCAAATGATACAACAGAATATGTTTATGGCATTAGTCGGTTATTTGAAGACCGCCAACTCCGTAAACAACTGTCTGAAAATGGTCGAGGGTATATTGAACAGAAATATACTTGGGAACGTGCTGGTGAGCTATATGAGCAGGTAATCACAAGTTAAGGATTTAGGGTTAGGGTGCCTTTGGCTCAGGGTGTAGGGTTTAGGGTGTAGGGTTTAGGGTGTAGGGTGTAGGGTTTAGAGTTTAGCACGCCGCAGCGACTGTGAGCAAACTGGTTTAGTCACGATTTTTAGAGTGAGCAAGGGAGAATGACAAAGACATGGACGTGGACGAATTAGCCTTTAAGTCCAAAAATATGTAGAATTTCGCTAATTACTATCTATCATCTATCGGGTGTCTCATAGTTATGAGGTACACAAGATTGTTTCCCTGTTGCCTGTTGCCTGTTGCCTGTTGCCTGTTGCCTAAAATCCAACATGTACCTCACCCAATTTAGAACTGCTATATTGCCGCCAACATTTTTTTAAAACTAGGAAAAAACTAGAAAGATAAACTATTAAAACATCAGTGCAAAAGTCTAGTAGAGGTGGTTGGTTAACAACCTTGGGCGCGATCGCTGCCTTAATCACCACTAGCGGTATCATTGCCGGTAGTATCTGGGTGGCGGTTATGTTAATAATTGACCCTGATTCGATTGTCTGGATCAATCACATTTTGCCGAGTTGGGCTCGTATCCCCCAGACTGTTCCCTCATCTGCCAAGACATTTGCGCAAATTCAAGGGGAGATTCGTGAAAATGGACTAACGGCGGGAACACCCCTTGCCCTTAACTCTGAGTTGCTGCTACCCATTTTGGCATCACCACCATCATGCCAAACTAATTGTGACCAGATTGTGGAACTTAGAGTCTATCAGCCCCTTGAACAAAGCAATAGACAACAAAAGTATTATCAGCTAGTTAGTCAGCTGCCTATCACTGCCCCGATCGAATATTTTGTGCTGTCTACCCAAGTGAACACAGGATCGGCTGATGCTAGTGTCTCCCGTTCACTACCTTTAACCAAACTCGATCGTTTCGATGAACAAGCTCTAGAGGAAGGGTTTTGGTTCAACCTCTCGGGTCAAGTGGCCTCAGAGAATACACCCTCAAGCTATGGACAAATTATTCATTACAATCCAGAGCAGACACACCTGAGTATGATGTTGGAGTGGACAAGCCCTAATGAAGGTCCTCCCTATTGGCAGGAAGTGACCGGTGGTGCTACTCCAGAATTAGTGGTTAATCATACTGTAGGCTTGGAACCCCAGTTCAAGGTTTACCAAATTCAACCTCGGTCTTTTGTTCCCAACCCGATTTATCTAGAGGAAATTTCCCTGGCCGAAACAGCGATAGATACTAAACTCTATCGCAATGGTTTAAATCTAGCGCGTAATGGTTTGTGGTCTGATGCTTGGCAATGGTTGAACCAACAGAGACCAAAACACTGGTCAGCAGAGGCTCAAGCCCAAATGGATTTGGTTAAACTGCACGCTCAGGTGACCGAGTCTCAGGCAAATCAAATTTGGGCAAGTGCCAGTGCCGCTATCTTTGCCTATCTCCTGGATGGTCGCTGGGGGGAGGCAAAAACAGTGTTTCAGACGGCAGTGAATGGTGCTCAGTTAGGGGAGATTATCACTATGCTAAAGAGCGATTCTGGGGGATTGTGGGAGCGGGTGGAAGCAGCACTAGAGGTCAATCCTGATGACAGCAATGTACAAGCTTGGGGAGGATTGATTTTGGCAGCCCAGGAAGATCCTCAAAAAGCGATCGCATGGGTGAAGGAATTACCCCAAACTAATCCCCAGGTTTACCAACTCCTCAACCATATGGACAATGCCTTAAACCCAGTTCCAGCTATCGTCAGGCACTTCAGTCAACTGGTTGGCAATTCAGAAATAATTCAAACTGTCAACGCAACGGATTGGTTGCAACCGGAAGATGCACATGGGGGAATAGGAGAACAGCACTGCCAAAGGCAACAGGAAAGTACTGAATTGGTTTCTATAGCAGAGGAAGAGACTATAGCAGTTTCATCCCTGTCCCCGTGCCCATCTGTCCCCGTTACTCTACAAAAAAATCCCGAGGAAGTTTGGTATCAAGTACAGGTAAAAACATTTCACGATGGTCACGGTTGGCGGTGGATGCCCTTTTCTGATTTACGGCTGCCCACTTTGACTAAGGGAAAGCGACTGTGGCGATATTTGGGCTTAGACGTTGACCCCCAGATTCGGATTAGCCTTTGGAGTGATAATGGTATTCAGCAGTCAACCACAGCTACGGTCAAGGGGGTTTCCTACCAGGAAGGGATGATTAAGCTGTTGGCAGCAGGTGGGAAATTCCCTAGTGAAGCTCTAGCTGTTGATGGCTCTAATCAGCACCTGCTAGCACACACCGATACAGGACTGCGCTGGTTAGACCCAAGTGCGATTACTTTGTCAGCACTCTACCACCTTAACCCCGAGTCCGTGTCAGCCATGCTGCCAGTACTCTGGCAGGAGTTAATCAACAGTGGTCAGTTCTCCCCAGGACCCCTTCCTAGTTTACCAATGATGCTTCAGGAGATCGGGCATTGGTCAGTTAGACCCATCGAGCTGACTGGCAACAACCAGCCAGAGGCGGTGCTAACGTTATATCAAGAAATATCGGTTACTTCAGAATCTAGCGAGGTCGGTCTATCGGATAGTATTAATGACGGGATAGATACAGACCGCGCAACTACTATCTACAAACCCCGCACCATGATTTTTTCTGACACAGGAGCCTTACTCTACAGCGAATTTTCCCAAGATTCCAACACTTCCATGACTGCGATCGCGGATTTAGGGGATGGCGGTCCTGCAGCTATAGTCATTGATGAACCGAATAACTATAGCCTTAAGCGTTGGTCAGCCAAGCATCAGCGTTTTCAGTAATGCTTGTACTTATCTAGCAATTATCATAGCTATGAGGTACACAATTTCGGGATTTTAGGGAACAGGGAACAGGGAACAGGGAATAGGGAAGAGAAAAGAGGGAACAGGGAATAGGGATGCGCTGCTTCAAGACTGTACCTCATAACTGCGATAAACACTATAATACTTGTACTTAAGCGCATTGGTTAGACCTCTTGCAAAAGTATTTTTCTGATAGTGTTCTTGATGCAGCGCATCCCTTTAGGTCAATTCTTGTCCACTGTTCCCTGTTCCCTGTTCCCTGTTCCCGACAACTGCCGGGAAGTCTGTTCAACGTAAAACCAACCGTTGTTGCTTAAGTAATTGCTGCTGCTGCCACAGGGATTCAACTTCTGCCTGTAAATGAAGGTACTTTACTTGCTGGTCCACCCCATATGATGTCATCAATTTCTTCAGCTGGGGGTCACCAGTGACAACAGAACGGGAATTGCTCTGCCAGTGGGCATTGGATAAATCTGTAATATGCTCGGAAGAAGTTAACATCTTTATATTAAGTATTTTTACTTGTTAAAAACTCCACGTCATTGTATACCAAATTTCCAGCACATGCTAACTATACTTGGAACGGTCAGCCTTATCTCGGATGCAAGCTCCGAGACCTGCGCTGACTTCGTTCGCTTACGGGCTACTTTGCGGTGAAGGAAATGCCCAAAGCTATCAGCAGTAAGATTTAGAGTTTAATTGTTAATATAAGTTTTTTAAACTCAAATGTATAATATTGAAACATTTCTGGCAATTATCCTTAATAATAATTCCACTTACATTTCTTGTTTCACAATCTGTTGATTGGAATTAGTATCTAGATAAAGTAAGTCTGACCAACGCTGCCGATAGGTTTCATATAACACCATAGCAGTTGCTGCTGAGGCATTGAGGCTAGGGGTCTTACCCTGTAATGGAATTGAGACTAACATGTCACAGCAGCTTTGTGACCTTAGGCTTAAACCATTCCCCTCTGAACCTATTACTAATACGACTGAACCGGTCAAATCAACTTTGTGTAAAAGTTTACCAGTACCGGCAGCAGTTCCGTAAATCCAAAAGCCCGCAGTTTTCAACTGCTCTAGGGCATTACTGAGATTGACAACTCTGGCAATAGGAAAGGTTTCTAGAGCTCCTGCTGCCACTTTCCTCACAGTTGAGGTGACACCAACAGCTCGACGTTGGGGTATGACTAAGCCTTGAGCCCCTAGAGCTTCTGCCGTACGAATAATTGCCCCTAAATTTTGAGGATCATTAATGCCATCACAAGCCAATAAAACTGGCTGCTCAGTTGCCCATTTTGCTTTGTCAATTAAGTCATTTAAATCTATGTACTGGTAAGGTGCAATTTGAGCTGCCACACCCTGATGGTTACCACCTTTAGTAATTTGGCTCAGGCGTTTTGGTGCTACTTCATCAATTACTGTACCGTTAGCCTTGGCTTTAACCAGTAAAGAGTGAAAGCGAGGATCGTAACGCAGCTGGGAAATAATCCAAACTCGGTTTAGCTGATGCTGGTTTTGGAGAGCTGCTAGAACTGAATGACGCCCGTAGATTAAGTCATTATCTTCTTCTGTGCTACTTACAAGTTTTGACTTAGGGTACCCATGCTCCTTGTGCTGAGTTTCCTCAGAGTGATGGGAATATTTTGACCGTGGCTTTCGAGAGTGGTAGTTCTTTCGAGGGGGTTTCCCGTTCTTGTGAGAATTGCCTGGGGTCGAACGAGATAATTTTTTATTCTCACCTTGCTTTACAAAGGACTTCTCTGCCTTGATCTGACCAGAAGCATCAGAGGAGGCATCAGAGGAGGGGTTTTGATTAGCCATAATAGAATTAGGATTTATGGGGTGTCGAGTTGGAGATGAGCCAATAACTGGGTCAAGCGTTGAGTATCAGTAAGGTAGAGGTATCCCAGTAAGGTTTCTAAGCTACTAGCTTGTTGATAGATTTCTCGATTGAGACGCCGGGGGCTATTTGTGGCAGCATTCCGTCCGCGCCGTAAAACGTCTTTTTCAGACGCAGTTAGGTAAGGTTCAAGCGATCGCAAAATCTCAGCTTGGCTTTCTGCTCTGACGTGAGCCACTACCTGGTTATGATAGTCACAGATTCGCCTCGGTGGTAGCAGATAGTGGGTTCGGATGTAAAGTTCATACACAGCATCTCCTATATATGCCAAGGATGCTGGGGAAATCTGTTGAATTTTGGCGATTTGATCAACTTTCGCCATGAATTGCCTAAATCGAAACTCTGTCCACAATACTATAGAGTCACTTCCACCGCCATTGCTATCCTCTTCCAAGGGGTCTAATTCTGCATCTGTTTGAGCCATCTTTGGGGTATTACTGTCTTTTGTTGATTAGACCAAATTTGACATCCTTCCACAATTTCTGCTTCGAGTATTCAATAAATTTTCTAACAGGGAAGTTCCTCACACTCAACTCTGACCAATTCCCCACTGGTTCTGAAAGTGAAGGCGGGTTTTGCCCCCGCCTTCACTGTCGATTTTGTCACTTACCCTTGATGTTCTCCACAGCTATGGTGAGAGACTCTTGCAGGGAGAGAAATTTTTCTAGGCGCACTAGTTTCACAGTTTGAGTCACCCGGGGATTGGTCACGACTTGTAAAGTTCCCTTAGAATTTTGAGCTTTCTTCACTAGTTGCACCAAAGCACCCAAACCAGAGCTATCGACAAAATCAATTTTAGCTAAGTCCAGAATAATATGCGCTGGACCTTCATCAATATACTTGCCAATGACGTTACGGAAAATAGATTCCGAAAAGGCATCTAGCAATCCGGTAAGGCGGAAAATTTGATAATTTGACTCGACTTGGCGAGTGCCCCTTAAACTGACTGTAAGGGTTAGTTGTTCAGGAATAACACCCTCCTAGATATAGCTTATAAATATCAATAATCTAATACTTCTACTGTCAAGTTGACTACTGTGACAGCAGAGCGGTGACTTGACTACCGTTTATACACGCGCCGTATCACCATGCCTTTTTTTGTTGGTTAGCACTTCAGAGGGCTAAAACAACGTCAATTTTAGATTATACAACAGTATCAGAGTTTGGGGGGTACGGTGAGCGGGTTTGGGGGTAGGGTAAAATTAAGCCAGCCGCAATTGTAATCGATTAATTATAACTGAAGCAGATTTCTTGGTTTGCTGCCAATGCAGGGGCTATTTTATAGTTCCACACCGGGTCACCCTACAGTTGGGGTTTGGCATTGACTATTGGGCGCGATGCTCCTGGGTCGCCGCTACGCTCCGGAAGCGTTTCGGCAAAGCCGACGCTACGCGAACGCAAAGCGTGGCCTACGGCCTCAGCTTCCGCGCTTATGGGAACGCAAACCCTCGCAGAAGCACTCAGCTTCTAGTCAAGGGCTTTGTGCGATTGGCCGTAGGCCACGACGCTACTTGAGGTGCATCAGCTCGACAAACTGCTTAAATAAATAGTCAGCATCGTGAGGACCGGGACTAGCCTCAGGGTGATACTGTACTGAGAAGAACGGTAAGGATTTGTGACGCAACCCTGCCACAGTGCGGTCATTGAGATTTAGGTGAGTAATTTCCACCTCTGTGCCTAAGGTATCGGGATCAATAGCAAAACCATGGTTTTGGCTAGTAATTTCCACCATTTGCTGCAAACCGGCTGGGTGATTCAAACCTCGGTGACCAAATTTAAGTTTAAAGGTCTGCGCTCCTAGGGCAAGACCAAGAATCTGATGTCCCATGCAGATGCCAAAAATAGGTTGCTGACGCTCCAATAACGCTTTGGTGGTTGAGATGCCTTCCAGTACTACAGCCGGATCCCCTGGTCCATTGGACAGAAATATCCCATCGGGATTATATTTAGCAATTTCTTCTGGCGGTGTATTAGCAGGGACGACAATTACCCGACAATTGTAGCTAGCTAGACGTTTGAGAATATTACGTTTAATCCCAAAATCGATCGCAACAACTGTCAAAGGCTTGTCCTTTTCCACTCCATCAACCCCAGGACCGAACTCCCAATTGGCTTCGGTAGGATCAGACCATTCGTAAACCTTGTCAGTGCTCACTTCTTTAACTAGATTTAATCCTGCCATACTCGGAGCCGCTTGCACTTCGGACAATAACTCAGCAGAGTCAAGGATTTCTGTGGAAATAGCACCGTTTATGGCACCAATGGAGCGTATTTTGCGGGTTAATGCCCTTGTATCTATGCCATAAATTCCTGGGATGTTGTGTTCTGCCAGATAATCGGGCAAGGACTGGGTAGAGCGCCAGTTACTGGGACGGTAGCAGATATTACGGGCAATTGCGCCTCGGATTTGAGGATGAGCAGATTCTTCATCGGATGGGTTAACACCAGTATTGCCTAATTCTGGATAGGTGAAGGTCACAATTTGACCGCAGTAGCTGGGATCTGTCACCACCTCTTGATAACCCGTCATAGCAGTGTTAAACACTACTTCACCAATGGTTGTACCAGTCGCTCCGAAAGACCAGCCTTGGTAAGTTGTGCCATCAGCGAGAACTAGCAGAGCTGGATGAGCCGTTGAGATAGTCATTTTATGTCAAGTAAACCCTTTTCTTTAAGCTTAGGATTGAAGCGAATTTCAGTCTTTACCCCTCGGGATTCTAGCTCATCTTTAATTTTAGCTTCAACTCTCCGAGCAATTTTTTTTAGAATCTTCGTTTTTGCTAATTCCTCACTTTGCTCATAGTCTAATTGCTCTGCTTCAGTCATTGTTATTTTAGCATCAATCGGCTGAATCCACAGATTTTCCTGCTCTCCATTACCCACGGGGATCACACCATTCTCCTCAATCCATGCCTTACGAATCGTTTCTAATCGACTCCGGTTCGGTTTTTCAATGGTTTCTATTTTTAGCCAATAGCAGGATTGATGCTGACGAACTAAATGTTGTTTGAGGCTGATATATATATCCCGGGAATAATTAACCAATTTCAGGGTTTTATCCTGATCAAAAATTGCGTATACACCAATTTTTTTTTGTAAATATTCTGGTAGATTTCCCGTTTCATCCAGATAGGGAATAAATTCTAAATCCCTCAGAGAGGGAATTTGATTATCAGAAGTGAGCATGGGATGGGATTAAAAAATAAGATTCAAAAATAAATAATATCAACAAAATATTATTGAAATTTGCGATAAATCGCACAGAGGCGACTGGGATTAAAGATTTTGGATTTGAACATGAAGTTAGGAGGTACGTTAATGATGATATAATCATCAGATTCGTGATACTGCTCATATTCCGCTGGCATTCCCTTAGGGGTTGAAGTGGTGTAGGGAACTGGTTTAAACAGTAATTCAGTAAACTCAACCCTTAAGCATTGAGCCGCTTCAGCTACTTGAGCCAAAAAGTTTTCCCCGATTAGTAAAGCAAATAAGTGCTCTCGGGCTTCTGGAGCTAGGACAAAACTGCTATCGAACTTGTTAATTATCTTGAGGCTAACCATAAGTCAAGGATAATCCCGAATTCTTTACGAGAGTGATTATACCTGATCAAGATTCACTGTTGAACAAGACTTCCGTTAAATATACTTCTGAGTTCTAAGTCCTTAGTAAAACCTGTGACTGTACACGAATCCTGTAGGATTGGGATAGGAGCAGCCACAAGGAATGCCCCTAAACCTGCAACCTGCAACCTTGGCCTTTGGCCACGCTACGCGAACAACCTGCAACCTTGGCCTTTGGCCACGCTACGCGAACAACCTGTAACCTTGGCCTTTGGCCACGCTACGCGAACAACCTGCAACCTGCAACCTGCAACCTGCAACCTGCAACCTGCAACCTTGGCCTTTGGCCACGCTACGCGAACAACCTGCAACCTGCAACCTGCAACCTGCAACCTGCAACCTTGGCCTTTGGCCACGCTACGCGAACAACCTGCAACCTGCAACCTTCAACCGTAAACTTAGTAATCCTTCTGAACCACTTCTGTTCCCCGCTTCCGGATGCGATTGCGCTCCTTCGAGCAATTTCTATTCCCATCTGTGAGTTTATTTTCAAGTTTGCACTGCTCGTAAGTAATTTGGGCAGCGTGGCGTTTTGGCAGTTGAGTCTGTTTTTCTAAAGCTTTGTTAAAAAAATCTAAACTTTCTTGCTCCTGCCCCAGTTTTCGCAAAATTTGTGCTTTAAGGTAAAACACATCTGGATTGCTTGGTGTTGTTTCCATTGACCGGTCTATATAGTCTATTGCCTTAGAATATTGCTTTAAATCTCGATATCCTACGGCAATGCCTCGATAGGCTAAATAAGAGGGGAAAGCATAGGTTTCTAACTTGTCAATGGCTTGAGATGGGTCAGAAAATGGTAAATTAACTGCTAACATTAAATCCATGTAGCCTGTAATCAAGTTTAGCTCTGGATCATTAGGAGCAATTTCTTTGGCTTTATCCAGATATTCAAAAACTTTCTGTAATTTAGTCAAGGCGCTGATGGGACCTTCTTTTTCAAAATCGTAAGCTCCTTCCAAAAAATAACCGACTGCTGTGTAGAGATTACCCCGCAAGGGATCAGAAGGAATCATTTCCTTAGCCGTATTAAGAGTTTTAGTGCCGTAGCTCTTGAAGGTTTCCCAATCTTGATCTAAGTAAGCTAGAGAGGATAGCATAGCATAGGTCATGGGTTCTTTAGACTGCCTAGATTCCGATTTTTTTAGATAAGCTTCAGCCTGTTTATAGTTTCCATCCTTGAAGAAGAAGTCAAACGCATCTTGAACAGTGTCATCAATGTTCCGAGGATTACTGTCGCGAAAGGGATCAGCTGCTAAAGTGGGCATTCCCCATAAACCGATTAATACAACTGCTGTGCTGACACAGGCTTTAACTATCTGTTTTGGTGCTCGAAACCGTTGGTTCATCGTCATTCTGGCAATATTAAAAATATATGCTACTAACCTCAGTACTGACGTTGCACTTGATGCCAGGTTCCATGGTACTGGAAGTTGGAGGATAAGATGGTAAGTAAGCATTGAGGGGTCAGCGGTCAGCGGTCAGCCGTCAGCCGTCAGCTTTTGGCTGACGCTACTATAGGTCCTGATTTTATTCAAAAGCACCTTAAGTAGCGTGGGTGTAGCCCATAAACTGTTCCAGTAAAGTGGCCAAAAGCTTAGGGTGGCCATAGGCCAAGGCTGATAGCTGATAGCTGATAGCTGATGGCTGATGGCTAATGGCTGATAGCTGATAGCTGATAGCTGAGTGCTTACAATAGTAATGTCTATGAAATCTTGAAACCTCCGGAGTCTTGGAAGAGGGGAAGGAGTGGGCAAAAGGCAATGCTATATCTTAGAGACTTAACCTATCATCCAGCAGCTAGCTCCACCCCGATCTTGAAGGGTCTGAATCTAGAGCTAGCACCACAAGAATTGGGACTAGTGATTGGTGTTAGTGGTTCTGGTAAAAGCACATTATTGGAAATTTTGGCAGGATTAGCCCAGCCCACGGCAGGAAACATCTTTTGGGGAGAAACCGAACTCACAAACGACCATCTACCACAACTGGCAGGATTAGTGTTTCAGTTTCCAGAACGGCATTTCTGTGGTAAGACTATCCTGGAAGAATTGCGGATGGGACATCCAGAGTTGGGGTCACAAAGGGTTTATGATGCTTTGGGGGAAGTGGGACTGGCTGATTTTGCCTTGCATACCTCACCCCATGCTATGAGTGGTGGTCAGCAGCGACGCCTTGCTCTAGCAGTACAACTGATTCGTCAACCCCATATACTGATGTTGGATGAACCAACAGCTGGATTAGACTGGTCTATGCGAAGACAGTTAGTCAATCTGCTGGCAAAACTCAAAACCCATTGGACACTCCTAGTGGTGACTCACGATGCTAAGGATTTACTGCCTATTGCTGACCGTTGCTGGACTCTTAAGCAAGGGGATTTAAAAGCTGTTGATCTAGCTAGTGCTTAGTGGTGAGTATTGAGTACTTTAGCGAAGGGAGTAGGGAGTAGGGAGTAGGGAGTAGGGAGTAGGGAAAAAAATTATCACAATTTATTTAGGATCCCTATTTAGAAATTAAAAATTAAAAAGTAAAAAGCAAAAAATGACGGTTCTTCAGTACCTTTTATGCTAAATTTATAGTCAAAAAGCTCAGAAAGCTTACTGTAGAATGAAAATTATGCTATTCAACTAACAAAAAAATTTGAATAGGGGCTTTTTCCACTGCTCCCTGCTCCCTGCTCCCTGCTCCCTTTGCAAAAGTGTTTATTTAGCATAACAAGTACAGAATAGCAAAAATGACAAATGACCAAAATGTTTTAGTGCTGCCACAGATGACAGAGGTTTGGCAACAAACTCTAAATTGGCAGCCAGATCCAGAACAACAACAGTTGTTTCAAAAACTCTATGAAGGGATTTTGTCAGGCAATCGCCAGTTGAATTTAACTCGGATTACCGCTCCAGACGAGTTTTGGGAAAAGCATCTGTGGGATTCTTTGGTAGGATTGGCTCCTATATGGCAATCTGTAACTCCAGGACAGAGAATTATTGATATTGGAACGGGAGCCGGATTTCCGGGATTACCAGTTGCGATCGCATTTCCTAATACTGCTATTACGTTACTCGATTCTACTCGCAAAAAAATTACTTTTCTCCAAACCTTAATCCCCCAGTTGGAAATTAATAATGTTAAGACTTTAGTTGGCAGAGCAGAAGCCATTGGACACAAGCAACAGCATCGACACTCCTACGATATTGCTCTAGTTCGTGCTGTTAGTGCCCCTTCTGTTTGTGCTGAATATGCTCTACCACTTCTGAAAAAGGGAGGTTTGGCAATTCTCTATCGTGGTCATTGGACAGATGAAGAAACCGAAGCTTTACAGCCAGCAGTCAAAAAGTTGGGTGGAAGGATTGAATCAGTTGAAAAATTTACGACGCCTTTGAGTGATAGTGTTCGTCATTGTTTGTTTTTGAAAGTATTATCTCCCACTGTAGCTAAGTTTCCCCGTGCTGTAGGCTTACCAGCACAAGAACCTTTGAATTAAAAGATATAGCAGTTCTCAATTGGGTGAGGTAGCTCGTACTGAGTTTTAGGGAGCAGCGGATCTGGGAACAGCGTATCTAGGAATAGATCAGTTGGGATCCAATCTAAGTTATTTATTATTGGCAAGTAAGAAGTAAACTGGATATTTTTAGCCCCATTTTCATAATTAACTTATCTGCAAATCGCTATAAATGACAGTTTCTAACCCATTTTTTGCTAAACTAGTATTATCAAAAAAATGGCTTCTTAGGAAAACTCCGATGACTGCCACTACTGCACTGCTTAGCCTCGAAGACTACTTAAGCTACAACGATGGCACTGATCGGCGTTATGAACTGGTGAATGGGGAACTGATTGCCATGTCTCAACCCAAAGGACAACATGGTGCAATTACTGAGTTTCTCAACGATCAATTTCGGGCTGAAATTCAGGATCAGGGGTTAGCCTGGGTTTCTAAGCAAGGGTTTATAGCAATCGAGTCGCCCCGTGGGGGACGTTGGGATACAGCGCGGATTCCAGATGTGACGGTGGCAACACTGGAGCAATGGCAGGGAATGCTGGATCGAGAGGGGATCATTCGTCTCAACGAATCGCCACCTTTTTTGGTGGTTGAAGTGGTTAGCGAATCAACTCGGACGACGGATTATCGCAGCAAACGAGTGGAGTATAACTTGCTGGGGATTCGCGAATATTGGATTGTCGATCCGCTCAAAGAGCAGGTTGTGGTGTTGCACTTGGTGGATGATCTTTATGAGGAAACGGTTTTTGTCAGGGATGAGTTGATTGAATCAACTATTTTTCCGGGGTTGCAGCTTTCGGCACAGCAAGTGTTGAATGGTGCGCTTTAGAATAAGTAATAGACTTTTAGCCATCAGCCCTTAGCTGTCAGCTGTCAACTAAGTTATAAAAGCTGAATGCTGAATGCTCTAAGTTTAACGCTCTAAGCACCGAGGTGGAAATTTTATGCCTTCCCCTTTTCCAGGCATGAACCCTTACCTAGAACATCCAGAAGTTTGGCCAGGAGTACATCACTGGCTAATTGTTGAACTAGCAAGATCCCTGTCTCCTCAACTGCGTCCAAAATACAGAGTTGGTGTTGAAGTGCGCATGTATGAAACCATTGGGGAACAATCTCTACTCGTTGGCATTCCAGATTTAACTGTCAAAGGTTCACAGGTGACAACTAAACAACCAATGACTAATGTTGCAGTTGCAGAAGCCCCAACTCAACCCCAAACAGTACAAGTTCCTGTACCTGAAACCATTAAGCAAGGTTATTTAGAAGTGCGAGAGGTAGCTACCAAGGAAGTAGTAACAGCTATTGAAATACTCTCTCCCATTAATAAACGTTCTGGGGAAGGACGCAAGCAATATGAGACTAAACGAAATAAGGTTTTCGGCAGTTTCACTCATTTAGTAGAAATTGATTTACTGCGTAAGGGACAACCAATGCCAGTTTACAACAGCAATATTGAAACCCATTATCGAATTTTAGTCAGTCGAGGAGACCGTCGTCCTCAAGCTGATTTGTATGGATTTAATTTACCAGATACTATTCCTTCATTTCCCTTACCGCTGAAGTCTGGAGATACAGAACCATTAGTAGATTTACAGCTATTATTGAGTAATATCTACGACCAAGCCAGTTATGATTTACTCATAGAGTATAATCAAGAGCCACTACCACAATTGTCGGAAGAAGACCGAGTTTGGGTTAATACATGGTTAACGGAGCGAGAATTGCGTACGCCCTAGGTTTGGATGCTACTTATTTTACTAAATAAACCTTGTTTTGCTAAATAAACAGTCTGTTAGCGTGAGCGTATCCAACCTACTGAATGTGCCTTTATTAAGACAACTACACTAATGAACTTTACTATTAAGGAATTTCCTGGTTTATGAAATCACCTTCAACAGAAGAGTATGAATTATTTAGAAAACTTAAACGCTATCAAGGTCAGCTTGATCTGGGTCATTCAGATGCCCCAGAATATAAGAAGAAAGATTTAATGGTAGAAATGGAGAATTTATATGCATCTTATCCTGCCCAGTATTTAGTTGATTCTCATAAGGTAACTGTGCCAGAAAGTCTTACCCATCTAGGTGCAGAAAAGATTTTTGGACTAATTCCATCTTTTCCTAAAATTAATCCAAAATCCGTAGTTATTTTTCCTAAGACTTCAACAGTTCTTGTGAAAATGGCGATTCTATCATCCAAATATAGATTATTACGGAGGGGAGGAAATGTTAAACCTATCACAGTCATTTATCCAGAAGGTAACTTTCGCTACAACCATAATATAGATATATTTTGTGGCACTACTCGGCATTTAGTAGAAGTTTGTCTATCGAGTTTTAAGATTAAGCCAGACAAATTGGAAGAAGTCATTTGTACTGCAAAAAAAAATGGATATCTAATTGCTGCTTTGATACTGGAAACTCCTAATAATCCCTGGTGCCAAATTTATAGTCAAGATGAGTTAAAAGCATTAGCCGAGGTTGCCCATCAACATAATATCCTAATTATTAATGATATGTATTTTTCAGGAACTGAAGCAATAGGAAATGACCAAGTTTCAGTGGCTAGTGTGAGTACTCGCTCAGATTTAGTTATCACAACCTGTGGAATGCGAAGACAATTTGGAATTGATGGTATTGGCAAAGTAGGTTTTTTGACGAGTCAGAATGAGGCGCTTGTGAAGGAAATTAAGCGCTTTGTTGTTGCAGCACATGTTCGTTACACCAATGCCGAGGTAATTACAGCTTCTTGGGCTCTAAAAAAAAGAGACTTGAATCATCGTGAAGAATTGAGAAAAGAGTTAGAGATATTGAGGACTAATGCTGAAGCTTTGCTGATGAATTCTGATTTATTCGCTATGGGAATGAAGATTATCAAGAGCAGCTGTGCAGGGCCTTTTATCAATATTGGGTTTAACTCAGAACTAGAATCTAGGATGAAGAGTTTAGGGATAGCGGATAGTTATAAATTGGGTGAATATTTTTCTCAAATTGGAAAGGTTACACTTTTACCTTTAAGCTCAATGTTTACAAATAAAATTGGCTTTCGGATAAACGTGACAAATATTTCCGAGTATAAAGCAGGATTAGCCTGTATGCAGGCTACCATTGAAAAGATTAATAAAGGAGTTTCTTATCTTTCTTTAGAGAGAGAAATAAATCAAGAATATGAGATTTTGAGACAAGGTTATCGTCCTTGGGAAGGTATCTAGGTGTGAAAGTATGGCGGTTCAAATATCGATGATATACGATAGAACTCTACTCTGTAATGGCTGTAGCAACCAGTCTGCACTTCACTGGACTGAGAACCGCTATATTTTAAAAATCAGTCCCCAGGGAACTCCCCATGCTACTTCAATTCGGCTTACTCGCCGATTGTTGGATAATCGTTTACGAGAGCAAGGCTTAGTTCAAACACAATTACCAGTTCAGTTAAGTAATTACTCCGAACCCCAACCAGATCTAGCCGTAGTTATAGCAGATGAACTGCGATACCTAGACCATCATCCGACACCATCATAAATTTCTTTAATTATTGAAGTTGCTGATACTACCTTGAAGAGGGATTGTTAACTGAAAGCTAACCATTATGCAGAGCCAGAGATTGCTGATTATTGGGTAGTTGATTTAACTAATCGTCAATTGCATGTTTTTCGATAACCGACTGATCAAGGGTATCAAAGTCAGGTAATTCTGGCAGATAATCAGAATATTAGCAGATAATCAGACAATTTCACCGTTACAGTTCCCAGATTGTTTATTCACTGTATCTGAAATGTTGCCACTAGTGATTCCGGAGTTTGTTGAAGGTTGAGGGTTTACTGTTTACTGTCAATTTTTATCTATTTAGAAAAATATGGAATAGTTACTAGGTGATGGTAGTGTTGAATTGTTGACTCCAATCCTGGCATTGCTGAATGAAGGAATGAATATGAGTAGTGTGGACATCCTGCCTGCCCTAAAATACTAGGAATGGGCAAGATGCCCATTCCAGAAAAGTATTCACATCATTCCATGATTAAGCAACGCCCCAATCCTAGGTAATTCAAATTTATTGATCTAGATTATGTATCTGTCGATATAGGATAGGAGCAGATCATTGACTACCATAGCTCTAAAAAAGACGTGATGGCTACAAATCTCCTGGATCTAGACCTTTCATATCCAAATCTCCTGGATCTGGACCTTGCTTCATGGTTTCTTCTGAGTCATTATCACTACGGGCTGCTATTTTTTGATTAAATTTGGAAATTCGATTTTCAGTTTCTAGATTCTGAAAATTAATTTTTTGATCCCGATCAGCAAATGACGCAATAGAATTACAATCCTGAGCAGAAACATCACTAGTGATTGGGTTAAAAGCTACTACTAAACCAGCTAGGGAGGTTAGAATTCTTATTCTTTCCATGATATTGCCAGCCAATCAATTTATTGGCTTTAATCTAACTAGACCCTAAGGAGCCTACAATGTTCTGTATTTCAATCATATCAGAATTTCAATGTTGTGTTGAATATTTAGCCTTTTTATTTTATATGTAAACAGAATATTGATGAAAAGAGCGAATAGATAACAGGGTACAGGTCATAGTAGGAAAGAGATCCGAGGAGTTTTTGATGTCATGTAAAATCAGCAAGATTGTTCACGACCTATTTGTAAATGCTATCTGACGGGATGACAAGTAGCATGATTCCCCTTACTAGGTGTGGGGTGATTGGTGTAGGGAATGAGGTAGCTGCTATGCCACGTTGGTAGCCATGCAACGCTGCCAAAGGGAGTTTCCCCCAAGACCCCGCTGCATAAATAAGGCACGGTTGAATGAGGTTGGGGACGGAAGGTTTTTGCTGGGGTAACTCTGAATTCCCTTCTATTTTCTCCAGACTCCACACCCTGTCTTCTTTTTAACCGTGTTGTCATCCCCAGATAATTTCATAAAAAAACGCGCGAAACTCCTACCACTCGAGAGGTTCAGGGAACCGAAACAGTTAGGCTGAAACAGCCCTGAGTTGCGGAAGGGGGGAAGAACATTTAATGTACAAGTATGATACGCTAGCTAATTAGGAATTAGGTAATCTTATTCTAAGGGTATTATTTTTTCTAAGAATCGGTTAAGTGTTGGTGGATTTTTGTCTCTATAGTCCCTTGATATTGATTTAAACAATTGTATTACTTGCTCCTTGGTTACCTCATCATTGTAATTATATCTTACCGCTAAGCTGATAGCATGATAATATTTAGTTGCTTGATATTTTTCATTTTTATAAAACCAATCTATAGCTTTTGAAGCTGATTGGTTACCTTGTGATGCTTCAACAGATATTTCTCCTTTATTTTTTTCCAAAAAAACAAACGGTTTTTGGCACATAGGATCAGCTTGACGAGCAATTTTTTTGAGTTCTTCTATAATCTCTATATTATTTAGCGTTGGACCGTATGCAGATGAAGCCATAGAATAGCTTAAACAGGCAGTGTAATATTTAGCCAATATTAATTTGTAGCCATTATCTAATTTTTTCAATTTTTTATCTAGTATTTTTTCAGCTTGATTGCCAACTAAATTACCTCTTATTTTTACCCTTTCAGCATATTCATAATTTTCATTAATACCTCTATATAAACCCCATATATATTTCATTTCATCATAATTATATCTTACGCTTTGTTCTATTTTAGAATAAGAATTTACAGAGGGACATTTTGTTTGAATAACTATTTCACAAATATGTTTTGGTTTGCCGACAAATACAGCCGATAAGAAGGCGATAGATGTGGCAATGAAAAGTATTAATACAAACCAGCTAAGAATTATAGCAGGTATTTTAATTGGACCCTCTACTAGCTTCGGCAATGCCTCAAATATCACCAAAATAACCATAAATATCATTAGTACACCAATCGCTATAAAAGCGGTTACTAAATTCCCTTTAAAGAAAATTCCAATTAGCGCAGCAGCAGCAGCAATGCCAGCAATCCCAAGAGCATACCTTACTTCTTTAACTTGTTCTATTGCTGCATTAAGAACTTTAATTAGCATATTTATAAATTGAGAATTATTCATTATTAATTAGTTAATTATTTCTTAGTTGTTCGTAATTTTAATTAATCTTAGATTGATTGTTAATGAATAATAAAAATAACTATAGCAATCCTAGATAAATCATAAAATATAATGGGATTAGTGTTAGCGTAGCGTCGGCTGTGGCCTACGGCCACGCTGCGCGAACGGCGAATCGCTATAAACATTGCCCAGCAATGATTTCATTTTTTTTATATTTTAAAACTTATTTGGTATTGCTATAGAAAATAAAATAATCAACTAGGTTGCTATGTTGCTGGTAGCATACCCTTTTTTTAAATAACACTTTTAATTATGCTTTTAAACCCTATTATTATCGTTATTTTGAGGGATATATTTTAAAAATTTGGATGCTTTGATGTTGCTCCTTGGGACTATTTTAATATAAAAAACCAGTTTACTGGGATAAAGTTTATACTTCTTGAAATAGAGTTACAATAATTAATATGGATCAAGGTAATCCAAATCCAGTACAAACAGAACAATTTAATAAAAAGCGGTTTCAGCCAGTGCGACAGATACCTGGTAACTAGCCATTGGCCAAGAAACCAATAAGTATCAACTTACCAATCGATCTAAATGAGGCAATTAGAGCTTTGCCTGCCAAGGAAAAATTACTTGGCTACGCAGAATTATTAGCGATGTTGATACACAGGAAATTAGCCGGGAATCCTCTGAAGTGATGCCAACTATGGAGCCACCTAGCAAACTAGTGTTATCAGTATGCCTCGATACGTACAATTAATCCATAGGTCTTTTCTGGCTTGGCAATTAACTCGCGCCCAACTTCTGGCATTATATCATTTCCATCAGATATTTAATTCCCGATTCCCGATTCCCGATTCCCTATTCCCCATTCCCCACACACAACCTCTTCGCCACATGGAAACCAATCAGATAAGCTGTCATCTGCGTACTAATTCGGGGCAAGGGCACAGCAGAAAGGTCAGCCACATAGACATTAGCTGACCCGTATACTTTCCCAGTATCTATTGCGTTGTCGAGTCCTTTATCAATCGCCTTCCCGAATAGGCATCCCCCCGACAAATGCTGCTCCGACAGTAAAAACCTGCGACTGTAAACATCAACATACTCCTCAATCTGGTTCTCTTCGTAGGGCATCTTAGTTACCAGTCGCAAGAACCACTTAACTAACCAATGTGGCTGTTCTCCCAAGCCATTCAAGAGTGCCATGTGCTTGGCAATCTCACTGTTGGCTACCACTTTATCCTGATTGAAATCGGATTGTTCCTCTTCTCCAAAGAAATCTAATTCAATCCGAGAGTCTTCCCTTGAATAGCAACCCTCTTTAGCAGCATTAAACTTAATCGCCGCAGTAATCAAGCTTGGGTCATCATGCCATGGTTTCCCTTGAAGTAAGTTATAAAGTCCCCATAACAGGTTAATGATCAAATTGACTCCCTGAAGAAACACCCTGATCACGTTCTTGATGATATTAAACAACCAAGGTAACCTGATCACGAACTTCTTCAGCCAGTTTGGGAACAGGAATGCCAGATAAAGGTGGGCAATCATAAACCACAGCCTCTCAAAATTACCAGAAAAGAAATCGAAGCAGCAAACCGTTTCCTGTCCCGGTTGTTCTGGTTCTGGTTGCCATACCGTTGTCCCAAACACAGGGATGTACACATCCCGAGCGGTAACATCAATGCTCTTGTCCACCACGTAGATACCCAGGGGCATGACAATATGGTCATTCACATGCTGCCCGATCTGATCGTTTCCCAATTCCTCTCGGTGAGACCACAGCAGCCGTGGCGTGGCACCCCCTGCGCACATAATCACCTTTCCACCATCCGGATTCAAAGACAAGCGCTCTGTCATCCCCGTGTCCAGGTACTTAACATGTACTGCCACGCACCGTGGTTTTTGCCCTTGTTCCTTAGAAAACTCAAGTCTCTCAACCCTACACCTAGTCTTGATCTCCACGCCCTGGCCAAACCAATCGACAATGGATACTCCGCTGTGGGTTCGCTGCCCAAATGAATTGAACTGGGTTGGAAAAAGGTGCAACAGGCCGGTATCGGTGACCTCCAAATTAGGAATATTGTCGATAGCGTCTGTGCTCACCACAAAACCAACCTTCTCAGCTGCCTGGAGTACTTGTTTAGTCACAGGTGAGGGATCCGTGGCTGGGTTTGGTCTAGCAAACTTCTGATTCAACTCTGCCTTGAGGCTGTCCCAATAGGCTGCCGTTTGACCAATATGTGTCGCGAGCCACTCCGACGACTCATGCATCATGGTGTAATTAATGGATCCGCCACCACCCATAGTGCAGGCCCGCCCGGATATAATCGGAATTCCCTTGGGGGTCAGGGCATTGTGCAGCTTGAATACCTTTTCCTCTGCGTAGGACTTAGTCCAGTTGTTCTGGTGGGTAATGTCGCTGGTAGTAAAGAAATCATCTCCCTCCTCCAGCACTAACACCCGCTTCCGGATAGACCTGTCATTACCAGCTTCTAGGTAATAGCTCAGAAACCCACAGGCTCCATTACCAGAGCCAACCACGATCGTATCGTACATTATCGGAATGGTTGTTTAAGCAAATCACTCTATTCTATCAAATAGGGAACAGGGAACAGGGAACAGGGAACAGGGAACAGGGAAAGAATGTGGGGAGATGGGGAAATGAAATTATTGATAACTGTAATAAGCTGGTCTTCATTTAAATTTGATGGTTCTGACAGCTGGGGAGCTGGGGAGCTGGGGAGCTGGGGAGAGGGTTTGACGGTTTTTTTATAACTGAATAATACCCAATTTAAATGCGCAACAGCTTATAGCGTTTTCCATACTTATGAGGTGTATTCCACATAGTTCCCCCGACTCCCTGTTCCCTATTCCCTATTCCCTATTCCCTATTCCCTATTCCCTGTTCCCTATTCCCTTTGCTTTATAACATCACAAAGATAAATTAGTCTAAATCTTTACCATAACTTTAACTCAAATTAGTCAAACAAACAGAACGTATACACAAAATCAACCTGTTTATCAACCTAAGCATTGGAGAATCATGATAATAAAAACTATTAATTAATTGAGTTATCGTCATGAAGTCAGGGTCAATGCAAAGAACTCAAGCCTATCAAAATGTTATGGAAATCCTCGTTGAAGAAGAAATCGAGCGACGACTACAGCAACTTTCCCCCGAGATAGCTAAAAGTATTAATCCGATCGAAGTAGCGACCTATGCTCTCAATCGCCTCCCACCCTTGTATGCTTCCAGTGAAAAAGGTTGGAAGTACCAAAAGCAACGAGGGATGAAGGAGTTAGCTAAGCAAATTAGTATAGTGGTGAGTCGGTCAATCAGTGCTGTTCAAAAGGATCCGATTCGACTGGCAACTCCTTTATTTGATTCTAAAGATCCAGCATCTCAGCAAGCCCTAAAGCGACTGAAAAAATTGCTATTACAGGAAAACCTATCATGGTGGGAACTTCCTCGGGTTGTTGAGCAAGCTCTAATTAAAGCGTGGCATGGAGAGATTAGCTGGAAGCATCATGAGCAGTTTTTTGTACAAGTTGCAGAGACTAAAATACCTGTGAAATCTGGAGGGGCGTGGGGTATGGATAGGTATGGTCGGTGGTAATTCCTGAGCAGAAAACCTGATTTTAGGGAGTCGGGAGTCGGGAGTCGGGAGCGGTGCGACCCGTGGCGAATTTAATTCGCCTACGGAAAGCGCACCGAGGGAGTCGGGAGCGGTGCGACCCGTGGCGAATTTAATTCGCCTACGGAAAGCGCACCGAGGGAGTCGGGAATAGCACTGCATCGCTATTCCTTCTGCCCTAACATCCACAACTTGTGTACCTCTCAAGAGGTACACAAGATTTTTTCCCTATTGCTAGCATGCCTATTGCTAGCATGCCTACTCCCTACTCCCTACTCCCTACTCCCTAATTAGTAAAAGGGATTGATCAAGACTTCTGAACCGCTGCCAGTAACCGCTTCTTTTGAATGTCAGAAAAGAGTTCTTCGTAACGGTTGAGAG
Organism: Moorena producens PAL-8-15-08-1; assembly: GCF_001767235.1. Lineage (GTDB taxonomy): Bacteria > Cyanobacteriota > Cyanobacteriia > Cyanobacteriales > Coleofasciculaceae > Moorena > Moorena producens_A. The sequence goes on along the minus strand of NZ_CP017599.1, from coordinate 4,879,857 downwards.
CTTGATCGAAGGAATAATATTGAAGAGCATGTTGTCTACTTCTGTTGCCCAGTAATGTAACTGTTGCGGGATCGTTATACAACTCTAAGATTGTTGCTGCTAGAGTTTCTGGATCCTCTGGGGGAACAACAATGCCACCGCCGCTTTTTTTGACAGCTCTGGCAGCGGTACCATTAGCAGGAACAGAAGCTAGGATGGGGCGACCACTAGCTAGCAGTACTTGGATTTTGGAGGGCATATTAAACGAAATTACATTCTGCTTTTGTATCACCAACCCCACATCCGCTGCTGCTAGCATTTCCGGTAGTTTTTCCCGAGGTTGAAATGGTAGTAGCTTAACATTATTGGCCTTCCAATTCCTACAGCACTGCTTTAGTCGGCCTAAGGCTTTCTCTTCTCCGACGATCACAATCACAATATCTCGAATGTGATTTACCCTAGATGCTGCCTTAATCAGAGTTTCTAAACCTTGAGTGAGGGCAATATTACCAGAGTAGAGTATAACGAACTTACCATTAAGGTTATGGGCAGTGCGAAAGGAGTTGTTTTCTTTTGGTAAAGGACGGATGAAATTAACATCAACCCAATTGGGAATCTTGACAATTTTAGAGCTGGGCACACCTTTGCTGCGCAAGTTATCGGTAAAGCCATCAGCAATAACACTGATTTTGGTGACTGTGCGGTAAGCAAACCTTTCTACAACCTCTAATGCACGGATTAGAGGTTGGTTACTCAGTAAGCCTACTTTAATCGCAGCTTCTGGCAAAATGTCTTGGAGATTTAGAATTACTGGCGTTCGGTGTATCCACCCCAAAATCGCAGCTGGTAGGGAAACTAGCAGTGGTGGACTAGTTAAAATAATAATATCAGGGCGAGGATAAATCAGAGCCTTGAGGAAGCTGGTAGCAACAAAGCTGCCCTCTAGCAATAATCGGTCGATCAAATTTGGTTTTGGGCGAATCCGCACATAACAGCGATCTACAATCACACCGTTAATGTGTTCGGTAAGATACAATTTCCGTCGATATCCCTCATAAATTTGACGTTGAGGATAGTTGGGCATCGCAGTAATGACCCGAACATCATGCCCTCTTTTGACCAACCCTTCTGCTAGTTCAGTCATCAAGGGGGCAATCCCAATTGGCTCTGGATGATAGTTGTAAGAATATATTAGGATTCGCATAATCTCTAGTAGATGTTGCTAGCCGGGTGTAGACTCACCAAATTTGTTTATTGATGATTTATTGGCTTTAGCACTGAGAACTCAAGACCATTGTCAAGTCAGGTGGGTTGTGCACAATGCCCAATCAGGGATTTTAAGCCTATAACTATTTATTCGGCTTCAATTCCATATTTTACGCCTGGATGACAGTTTTTGTAACAAAAATTAACATAATCTACCTTGATAAAATATTAAAATTGTGCATTTCTAAAGGATTTGAAAGAGCTACAGCAAGAATCTTTATGCCAATTATGATTATGGCTACAACTAATAAATCCTCCCTTTTGCTAATTACCAATGAGTAATTAGTAATTAGTAATTACTCATTGGTAATGGTCGTATGATTACCAAACTATGACGACTAGTTTGTGATATCAACTGATAATTGAATTTACCAATAATTCTATTATTATCTAAAAAAACACTATTTTTCATGGGTGCAATCCCGCAATTGAGTGTAAACTAGTTTTTTTTTGTTTCAGAATTTTTACGGATGTCAGAGGAATTAAATCTTAATTAAAAGTCATGATAAAATTGCGAAAGTCGATTTATAAAAAAAATAAGTAATATCCTTTTAAAGCTGGGTCGAATTGTATAGAGTTTTTCATAGCTATAAGGTACACATAATTTTTTATAGCACTACCCATTCACATGTTTGACATTGTCTTGATGCAGTCGCTCATGGGGGAAACCACGGCAGTCGCTCATGGGGGGAACCCCCAAGACCGCGCTGCCTCCCCAAGACCGCGCTGCCTCCCCAAGACCGCACTGCCTCCCCTGTTCCCTTGCTGCATCGCTTCTAAACTCCGAAACTTAGTCCGAGCTGATTTTTGACTTCTGACTTATAACTTCTGACGCTAAGCATAGCGCTATAACTATGCCCAGATCCGCTGTTCCCTATGCCCAGATCCGCTGCTCCCTATTCCCGTTTTCCCATTCCCTATTCCCTATTCCCCATTTTGCAAAGTATTGACTACAATTTTCTAGGATGGCTTTGGCAGGTGTTTCAGCTTTGGACTTCGTCTACAAAGCAGGGAGTACACCTTGGCAGAACGTTGTGACCAGTTGCTCAAGACCAGAAGGGGGTAGTGGTTTTATGCCTAGAGTGGGATATTGTTACTGGTTACCTATTTGACCAAGCCATGGGGCACTTGGGAAATCTTTGTTAAGTGCGCTTTCCGGATTAGGTGCGCTTTCCGCGTTAAGAATTAAATTCGGTCTTTGCGCGCTTTCCAATGGCTAGGGAACCCGGCCTTGGGTCGCGGCTTATCGGCAAAGCCGACCCGGGGCGCGAACGGGCGCGCACCTGTAGATAGCTCTGGTAAGGTTTCCCCTAGATAGTCTCGCTAAATAAGCAGCATACATCATTCAAGGAGAAAACGATGACTATGTCTCGTGTAAAGGCAATTTTAGCGACCATGTTACTCAGCATAGTATTGCTGGTAACATCCTGCGCTCAAAAAGCGCCCTCTCGTTTTGACCAGGCACAACAGGCCAGCAGCCAGGCTAGAAGTGGTCAGGCTGTTACCAAGAATGCCACTCAAGGGTCTCAATTCAACAAGTTTTTCCCACCATCAGGCGGCGGTTATCAACGAGTATATACCCAGGAGAAAAAAGGCTTTGCTCAAGCCAAGTTGAAGAAAGATGGCACTGAGGTGGCAGTTCTCTCAATTTCTGATACCAGCAGCACTCCTACCACTGCTGCCAAATATCAGCAAAGTGGTCAAACCATTGCTGGTTATCCAGCCCGGGAAATTGGTTCAACTCAAACCGCTATTTTGGTCGGTAAGCGCTACCAGGTAAAGATCCAATCCCGAGATAAGTCGTTTACCGCTAGCGATCGCAAAGCCTGGTTAGCAAAATTTAACCTCAGTGGTCTTTCCCGACTTTAGGAAATAAATGCTACAAGAAAAAAGGTGAATGGGGAATAACCATCCTCAATCACAAGAATCATAAGAATCACAAGAATCACGGGTGAGTAGGTCATTAGTCATCAGTCATTAGTCATCAGTAACTACCATCAGTAACTACCATCAGACTCGGTGTTGGTCACTCAGGACTAATAACCAAGGACTAATGACCAAAGACTAATGACTCAGAAGTATCAGATTGTAAAGGAGTCTGAGTGTGAGCAAAGCAATTTATGAAATCGTTGATGATCTGCCAACGAAGAACCTGACCATCTCGGCGCTGAAGTCTCTAGACTTTGTTGTGCCTGGAGAGTGGGAAAATTTAGTGGGATTTGAAAATACCATTCGTGCCATCACTGGTGAAGAAGACGAAGAGGTAATTCAGGAAATTGGCGATCGCGCCGTCTATCTGTTCAATGACCGCTCCCAGGGCTACCAAAGAGCGCTGTGGATTTACCAAACCATTGATAGCACTGGTACGGCGTTGGGGGCAGCAGCTTTAGCGAACAAGGTTGGTGAAAAAATTCCCTTGTTGGGTTTCTTGAACAGCTTGACTCCGAAAGCTGACAAAGCCCAAACCATCGATCTGTCCATCAAAGTGGTAGGGGAATTGATCGGCTTTTGCCAAATTAATGGTCTGCCTGGAGATAGCATTGGTGACTTTGTAGCTGCCTTAGCTGACTATGGTGGCGCATCTATAATGCGTATGGCAGCACTGGTTTGTTTTGATGGCCTGATTCCCCTTGGTCCTGACTTTATCATGGGAGTACAGTCAACTCTAGAGCGTCTAACTCCCAACGAGTTGGAACACAGTGGCAGTTTCAAAGGTATTCAGGATGCGATTCCTGGGGATGATTCCCAGAGCAAGCTCAGCTTTATTGGTGAAAGCTTTGAATCGGTGAAGGGATGGATGAGTGATTTCGTTACTGACCGAGGTGTGACCCCAGAACAAATCGCTAATAATTTGCAAAGTTTTATTGAGTTTTCTGATGACAAGTTAGACTATCTGGCTGCTTTTCTGGATATGTCTACCAACTATTACGAACACACTGGCATTCAAAGTCTGGCGCGTAGCTTAATTGAACGCGCCGCAGGGGAAATCTAGCACCATTTACGCATTAGTAGGCAATTACGTTGGTCAGACAGACGTTGGTAAGAAACTTCGTCTGTCAGCTGATTCATAAACATCAACCCTCTACCTCCTTCTTTTTCTAAAGGGTCATAGTCCTCTTGGTAGAGGGATTCCAGCTTGGATTGGAAATCAAAGGGGTGTCCATAGTCCCAAAGCCGCATTTCTAATCCGTCAGTAAATAACTTTAGCTCCAGCTCTATTACTGTAGTGTTAGGTAAATGTCGATGAGCATGGCGTACTACATTAGTAAAGCCTTCCACCAAAGCAATTTGACACTGTTGCCAAAATTCCTGAGGCAGTGGTTCAGAAGTGAATTCCTCAAACCACTGTAATACATCTTTAACTTCACTCAAGTCTGTTTGGACCATTAGACGAGATGCTCGAAGCGGTTTGCCATTGCACATCAACCGACTGAGTTTCCAGGTTTTATTAATAAGCACCACTATTTTGTAAGAGAAAAACAACAATGACTCTTCTGCTACACGGAGGTTCCGATGATCTAGTCGATGCAGATCGGTCTAGTGGGAACCACTATATTAGCCTAAATTGATCGAGTTTGATGGTACTTTTAAAAATTCTGGTGTTTACACCGTCTATGGCATTAGACTTCGCCGCAGTTTACGGGAACTGCGGACAAGGTAACTTCGGATCAGCGGACAATAATTGAGAAAGACAAGATCAGACAAATACTTTGCCAAGAGGTCTATTGTCATCTATTCGTGAACATTTAGTTTTCGGTTCCAAGGTAAGCTAGGCTGGCATTTTATCAACTACCATCACCTTCGCCACTAGGGGCGAAAGTGCGGGGTCCAAACTCATCTAACCATAAAACTACATTCCATCTTTACGAAGCACTACCAGGATAGTTTTGAAGATAAGTCTGATATCATGGGCTAAGCTCCAGTGATGTTGGTATTTTAAGTCCATTTGAATGATATCTTCAAAACTACGGATTTTTGAGCGTCCATTAACCTGCCACTCACCAGTGATACCCGGTTTTACGTTTAAACGTTGCCACTCCGGAACCTCATATATTTCTACTTCATTGACTGTTGGTGGTCTTGTCCCTACTAAACTCATCTCTCCTTTGAGAACATTCCAGAACTGAGGCAGTTCATCTAAGCTGGTTTTCCGTAAAAAATGACCCACTCTGGTGATTCTGGGGTCATTTTCATTTTTAAAAACTTTGCCATCAGCTTGATTTTTAACTTTCTTTTTTAGCTGTTCAGCGTTAGCACACATGGAGCGAAATTTCCAGATCCGAAACCGCTTTCCCATCCAACCACAACGGATTTGAGCAAAAAAAATCGGACCAGGGCTATCTAGCTTAATAGCAAGGGCAAGAGGAATAAACAAAACAGCAGTAATGCCCAAACCCACGATTGCACCGACAATATCGATTAATCGCTTCACCGGAGATCTAACTGAGGGATGGGTTGTTGGTAAGTGATTTACTGATTTGTTGGTGTTTCGTGTGGTATTATTATCTGATGCTTCTATAGCTAACCTTTGGTCTAGTCCGGTCATGACCAATACAGACATGACTTGGGGAGTGACATTTTTTAGCAACGTTTTAACCCCTTGTTCTAGGGCGCTTTTGTGATTACTCACTAATGCACCGATACCACTGCTATCGATAAAAGTAGTCTGGTGAAAATCAAAGATGATTGTTTCAGGTAGAGGAATTTTTTGGAGAAGCTGCTGAAATAGTTGCTTAAACTCCACAGCTTCTAGTACACTTACACGAGTAGGTAATTCCACCACGGGAGCATCTTGTGAAAAGATTACCTGGAAATTGTGGTTCTTGACTGAATCAACCATCATAAAAGAAAAACCGCTAGATTCTAACCTATAGTCTTGACCATTATTTTGTCCTAGAACGTTACGATTCGGCAAAAATTTAGTCAAATATCATGAAATCTTTGAAAATGTGAACATGCCCTGTGGTACTCAACCAACTGCCCGCCTAATCGAAGTTTTTTCTGCTATTCAAGGGGAAGGGCTAAATGTTGGCACTCGTCAGATCTTTATCCGGTTTGCCCTATGTGATCTAAGATGTCATTTCTGCGACAGTTTCCATACCTGGGCTGTGCCTCCTCAATGTCAGGTGGAACAGACTCCCGGTAAGCGTGATTTTGAAACTTATCCAAATCCAGTCCCCTTGCGATCGCTACTGAAATGGGTTGACAGACAAAATAAACATCGATTGCACGATAGCATTAGCCTGACTGGGGGTGAACCTTTACTTCATACTCCGTTTCTGGTGGAATTTCTGCCTGAGCTACGACAGTTAACTGGATTGCCCATTTACCTAGAAACTGGCGGTCATCGTCCTGAAGAGATAGCAAGGGTTTTGCCCTATTTGGATTCAGTGGGTATGGATATCAAGTTGCCCAGTGTGAGTGGAGAGAACAGATGGGCGGATCACAGGGAATTTCTGAAGGTGTGCCACAACTCATCTGTCGAGGTATTTGTCAAGTTAATTATTGATTACCACACTGACCCCACGGACTTAGAACAATCTGCCGATTTAGTAGCAGCGCTTAGCCCGGAAATTCCAGTATTTCTGCAACCAGTGACTCCGGTGGAGGGCTCTGGGCAACCCATAGTTACTCCTACTCCGGAGCAGGTTCTGGCTTGGCAGGTTTTAATGAAGCGTTCTCTTAAGCAAGTACGAGTGATCCCTCAGACCCATAAAATGATCGGTCAGCTTTAGGGGTCTGTTGAAGGTTATTTGGTTGAAGGTTATTTGGTTGAAGGTTATTTGGTTGAAGGTTATTTGGTTGAAGGTTATTTGGTTTAAAATTCTTTGGTTGAAGGTTATTTGGTTTAAAATTCTTTGGTTGAAGGTTATTTGGTTGAAGGTTGTTCGCCTTTGGCGTTCCCTTTGGGTAGGTTATGGGGTTGAAGGTTGTTCGCCTTTGGGGTTCCCTTTGGGTAGGTTGTTTCTCAGAATGCAGAATGTAGAATTCTAAATTCTAAATTCTAAATTCTTAATTCTAAAATGTTGTTCGCCTTTGGGGTTCCCTTTGGGTAGGTTATTTGGTTGAAGGTTATTTGGTTGAAGGTGAACAAACAACAGTTAACAATCAACAGTTAACAATCAACCATCAACCATCAACCATCAACCAACAGTTAAGTCTTGCCTAGACATCACACTACATGGTTGTGCCTTCTCGCTTGGCTTTGGCTTGGGCTTTGGCTTTAGCAGCACTGCGTTTGAGAGCAGACAGCCGGTCTTCGTATCTGCGCCGTAGACGACGACTAGGGGTGATTTCAATTAAGGTTTTCAAGGCACTGCCTAGACTCTTGTAGGCATTGGGTAGGGTGTAGCCGAAGCGAGTGGCAAGTGCGATCGCTTTTTCGTCAGCTTCGATGGCATATTTGAGGTTTTTCTCCCCATTGTTTTTTTGATACAGTCGCCAACCTGATACTCCACAAAGGGCTAAAGCCAACAGCAGCAATAAGCCATCTTGTACCCAGAGTTCCCCGACAGCACCCCCTAAACCAATGGCTAGGGCTGCCATTTCCCACCCTTCTTTAGGAATTGTGTCATTTTGAATCCGGGCAACTTCATGCCAAAACAGCAGGTTACGCTGGTCAAGGGCGAGCTGCTCCCATTTAGTTAGGTCAATTTGAATTTCTACCTCGTCTGAACCCAGTTCTTCACAACGAACCAAAGGGGGATTCACTTCTGTGGATCCTTCCACCATCACCCAGCTTTGTAGCTCTGGTGGTAGTAAGGTTTTTAGTCGTCGGAGTTCACTCATTTCTGCTCTAGCAGAAGACGCTGCATAGGATGTCATTCATATCCTCCTACAAAAAACTTGTTCAAATTGAGCTGTTTGTGACCGGACAGTATCGACCGATTCGATTTACCCAAGTTCAAGATGTTGTTTACTCGACTCATTAAACTTCGAGGAAGCCAAGCATCAGTAGTAGCTCTTACTAATCCCTAAGGATACTACTAGGCAGTAAGCGCGATCGCATGGTCTTGCTGTTCTGTATTGATGTCTACTCCTATCCTTTAAGTTTATAGTAGCGTTTCAGGGCTGGCCGCTCAAAAACCAGATTAACCCATCACCAATTATCCCCATTACCCGATCACCCTATCTTCAGAATTTTCACCATTGACACTCCCCGGTCATTAGACGCGGGGATTCTTAGATCAACGAACCGCCGTAAACCGCCGAGTTCCAATATTTGACGCCGCCAAAAACAGGACAGTACAAAACCCGCAAACCCTTGAAAACACCAAGTCCCCAGTCAATTCACGACAGACCTAGAGGGCAGTTCTCGCGATTGCGTATCGGCTTTAGCCGACGCTACGCGAACGAGTACTTACTGGAAGTGCCTTAAAAGTCCGTTTCCCTTCCTTTTCCTCAAGTTTCGGTGTGCCGGAAACGAAACCTTAGAAGAGTGGAGCCTTAATCAAAAAGGTTAAAACTGTTTACTCATAGCCAACTAACTATAAAGGCTCCACTCTTCTTACGGTAACTTCTAACCCCACCGTACTTTGCGGTGCGACCCGTGGCGAATTTAATTCTTAATGGGTCAAGCGCACCGTTTTTATCTCAAAAGTGATTCTTCTAGGTTCACACGCCAACGGTTAATTGACGATTGGGTTTTTAGCGATGCAGCAAGGGAACAGGGGGTTTCCCCCATGAGCGACTGCATCAAGAAAGGAGGATTCTCCCTTCCCTCCGGGCATTACTACTTTATGGGCGTTCGCCCAGCGTGACCTACGGTCAATCAATTGCGGTTCTCTACCCCGGTTGAGCCAACGGTTTCACAGCCTGTACCCTATATCTAAGACTATATCAGCATTAACGATGATTCCGGATTTTGCTAGGTTTTTTTCTAGGCGACTAAAGTCGCTGCGAGCCTACATCCAGTGGTTTAAAAACGCGGGGTTTTGGCTTGTGAGTTCCTCCATAAAATTTTAGCGACCCTGTATCAGTCAATTTCCGGAATATATTGCAGCCGATCTGGAATAATTTTCAGCAAATCCTCTAATCATCCTAATATTCGGATATGACCAAGCCTTCCCAAAATCCTCCCCCTGAACCAGAGGTAAATCAAAGCCGGAGTGCTGTAGCCACTGTACTGCAATGGGGAAAACGCCCCTCTACTATTACCTTTGCCATGATCTCCCTGACCATTGGTCTGGTGGGATATTTTGGGGTCAGGATGTGGCTATACCAAAACTTACCTGGCTGGATTGAAACTGAACTGAGTAAGGTTATCCAGCGAGATGTACGGGTTGGACAACTGAAAGCCCTATACCTGACTAGCCTAGAGTTGGGACCATCCTCTATCCCAGCTACCACCACTGACCCTGACCATGTGGCTATCAAAAAGATCAAAGTAGGTTTTAATCCCTTGCCTTTGCTTCTAAAACGCCCTTTGCCTGTCACCATTAACTTGGTACATGTGGATGTGTATGCCCAACAAGAGGCAAATGGAGAGTGGATTAATTTAAAAGACTTGAATTTCGATAATTCCTTCTCTCCTCCGATTGATTTTGATGCTAAGGTGCGGGTTTGGAATGGTAAAATTTCCCTCTTACCCTATGGTCAGACTAGTCCATTCAAGGTAAGACTTGATGCTACTGCTGGCTTATCTGACAAAAATAAGCGTCTCAAGTATAGTATCACAACTGCTATTGCTGAGGGTAAGACCAAACTGAAGGGCAAGACATGGCTGACAACTGGGCAAACTAAAGCTAGGGTCAACGTCCAAAACTTGGCATTGGCGGAGCTGATGCCGTTAATCAAAGCGGTTATTCCCAATATCCCAGCTAATCTCCAATCTGGTGAATTAGATGCCAAACTGAATATTTCCCTGCCTTCGATTAAGGACATTCCCGATGTCAAGGGTAAGGCGGAATTTAAAGGGATTCAGGTGCAAGTAAACCCGTTGAAGGAACCGGTGAAGGCTAGCGCTAGACTGCGCTTCCAGGGAGACCGGGTGCGCTTGGAAAAAACTCAGGGGAGTTATGGCGCAATTGAGGCGTTGGTATCTGGTCAAGTTGGTTGGACAAAAGGGTTTGACCTGAATGTTGAGGTCACACCCTTTAGCTTGGCGAAACTGCTCAAAACTATTCCGGTTAAATCCCCAGTGCCAGTAAATGGGGAAATGGCTGCGGAGTTATCGATTACCGGTCCAATTGACCAGCCAGAGGTGACTGGCAAACTACGCAATACTAAAGTGACCACCATAGATAAGGTTAAGTTGGCTCAGATTCGGGCTGACTTGGCTGGGAATTTTTCCCAAGTGGTCCTGACGGATTTCTTAGTAAAACCTGAGGCTGGTGGGAAAATTACTGGGCGTGGTCAGGTAAAACTGGCTAGTGACCAGCAAGGGGGAACTAAAGGGCAGGCAATGCCTCTAGCCTTCGATTTTATTGCTGCCCTTCCGGTGGATGCGATGCTCCGCAGGAGCGGCTACGCCAACGCATCTCCCAATAACCTGCTATCTCAGATTACCCTGGGCAACCTCGACGCCCAAGCTACCATTAGAGGAAACACTCAAAACCCCCAAGGGAGTCTAATTTGGCAAGCACCAGCCCTATCCACTTCATCTTCAAAGGATATCGGGGTTTCTGGTGCTGGAGAACTCCTGTTGCTCAATCAGAATATTTTACTGCGTAACACCCAGGTCAAGGTCGGTAAAGGGACAATTACTGCCACGGGTACAGGAAACCTTAAAACGAGTAAGTGGGAAGCTGCTGTAGTGGCTAACGCTGTGCCTCTAGACCCCTTCTTACCCCTGTCGGGACAGTTGACCACAGGGAAAATCAACCTCTCTGGTAGTCTCAAATCCTTTTCTCCTAAATCTATTAAGGCAACGGGAGATATGCAGCTGGGGGTAGAAGGGGGTAAGGTGAAGGCTACAGGTCAGGTAAATCGGGGCATGGTGGAATTGGAGGCCAGAGCCTCTAAAATTCAACTGAATAAGCTAGTGCCCAAGTTGGGTTTACCGATTGGTTTGGATTCTGGCAAAATCAACCTTTCTGGTTCTCTGGAGTCTCTGCTATCCTCTGGCTCAACTCCCAACCTCAATAGCCTGATCAATACTATCGATGCCAATTTTAATGGGTTGGTCGGGGTGGGTGGGGGCAAGGTGAATGCTACAGGTCAGCTAAATTCAGGGAATCTGGATGTTAATGCATTAGCGGGTCAAATTCAGCTCAATCCCTTAGTTCCCACGTTGGCCATACCAGTAGCGCTACGGTCAGGTCAGCTTAATCTTTCCGGAACGATAGCATCTCTGCTCGCCTCTGCCTTGAATCAGGATTTCAACAGCCTAAATACTATCAACGCCAATTTTGAGGGAAACTTAGGTGTCGCTGATGGTCAAGTTAATGCCAAAGGCCAGTTAAATTCAGGAAATCTAGATGTCAATGCATTAGCGGGTCAAATTAAGCTCAATCCCCTAGTGCCCAATTTGACCATACCAGTGGCGCTACGGTCGGGTCAGCTTAATCTTTCTGGAACCCTGGCATCCCTGCTTACCTCTGCTTTGAATCAGGACTTGAAAAGCCTCAATACTATCAACGCCAATTTTCAGGGAAACTTAGGGGTCGCTGATGGTCAAGTTAATGCTAAAGGCCAGTTAAAGTCAGGGAATCTGGATGTCAATGGGAGAGCGGGTCAAATTAACCTCAATCCCCTAGTGCCCAATTTGACCATACCAGTAGCGCTACGGTCGGGTCAGCTTAATCTTTCCGGAACGATAGCATCTTTTCTCGCCTCTGGCTTGACTGGGGACTTGAAAAGCCTAAATACTATCGATGCCAATTTTGAGGGAAACTTAGGAGTCGCTGATGGTCAAGTTAATGCCAAAGGTCAGTTAAAGTCAGGGAATCTGGATGTCAATGCATTAGCTGGTCAAATTAATTTGACTAATAGTATTCCTAATCTAACCCTACCGATAGCTCTCAAGTCAGGTAACGCTAAGCTTTCTAGTTCTCTAGAGTCTCTACTCGCTTTCGGCTCATCATTTAACCTCGACCTACTCAAGGCAATTCAGGCTAGCTTTGATGGAAACCTAGGTGTAGGTGGTGGTGACGTTAATGCTATCGGTCAGTTAAGCTCTGGGGTGCTGACTGCGGATGCGATCGCAAACAGCCTGGATGTAGGGGAAATCGCATCCCAAATGGCCTTGGCTAACTTTCCAAACTCTATCGATACCCAAATCGGGGGGAAAGTCACGTTAAAGAGCCAACTTAACACTCTAGACCCGCCAACTCTACTGAATCAGACTGACCTACAAGCAGACCTTAACGGAGTAATAGCCCAAGGGAAACTTAACCTCAATAGCACCCTCAGCAACGGTCTATGGCAAGCTGCCATCAATACCACTAATCTTGATTCCTCCTTACTGGTTAGTCAGTTATTACCGGAGCTGGGTAACCAAACACTAGAGCTAGGACCGGTCAACAGTCAACTGAATTTATCCGGAAACCTCAATCCCTTACTCAATCCTGGTGCTATTGCTACCATTAAAGCAAATACCATATCGCTAGAGTTTCCAAAACACTCCTTTAATGCTAAAGGAGTAATCCTACTGTCCCATCTCACCAAAACCAACCCTAGTCAGATGCCATGGGAGATTGGAACTGATCTAAACCTAGAGGTTGGTTCTGATCTTGGTGAATTACCCTATAACCTGCTATTGAGTCGGTTACCTTTGGAGCAAATTTCCCCAGGGTATCAAATTCAGGTCAAGGGTAAAGCTGACTTGAACGGTCGCATCCAAGGGAAAAATTTACTATCAGCTCCCTTCCTACCTGGGAATTTGAATATGACCGGGAATCTAAAGCTATCGAATTTGAAGGTTAACGACTTAACCTTTGAGCCAGTGTTAGCTGGGCCAGTAACCGTTGCGCCAGGACAAGAATTAGCCATAGATTTACGAGGAAAGAAAGATGCGATCGCAACTCGCCTCCAACCCTGTACTAGAGGAGACCAATGTCTTGCTCCCTACCTGCCCACATCCTTTACACTCAAACAGGGACAAGGGTCACAATTCCCGATTCTGATCACAGGAGTACGCCGGGGAGATAACTTAACCGCTCAGATCAAGAATTTTTCCCTAGGTAGCCTTAATCTTAAGCCTGGTTTGACCTACGGTATTCCCGGTAAATTGCAGGGTGAGGTAACAGGGCAAGCTAACCTGAATCTTTTCACCCTAGAAACCTCTGGTCGTAATACTATCGAAATTAAGCAACTTGCTCTCGGAGAAATAAACGCTAAACAAGTTAGTGCTAACTTCTCCTATCAAGATGACATTGCCCAGATCGCATCAGCTGCTTTAATCTTAGGCAACAGTCGATATTTATTCAAAAATGGTCGATTTAATCTCAAGTCTCAAGAAATAAACGGCAAGCTTACTATTCCAGAAGCCTATATTGAAGACCTACTGACTATTGTCAAACGTGTTGATATTATCGACATCGTCCAAGGATTCCAAACTACTAATTCTTCTACTAATAAATTTAGTAACAAGAAATCTGGCAACGCTGACCAATTACGACCATTACGTACTATACCAGCAGGCTCCCTAGGCACTCTCCTACAACGGCTCGCTAAAATTAATGTCCAAAACGACGCTGTTGCTAACCCCTTCGATCCTACTACACTCCTGAGTAATTTAGATATTCGAGGTAAGTATACTGGGGAAATTGCAGTTGCCGGAATCTTGACTAATCCTAAAGTCAATTTTAATGTCGAGGGCAACAATTGGCAGTGGTATGCTAATTCCCCCAATCAAGTAATTGTGGTCAACCAATTGGTTGCTAAAGGAAGTTATGACCAAGGTGTGATTACTGTGCAGCCAGCCCGAATGAAATTGGGGGAAACAGTCTTAGCATTTCAAGGACAGCTTGCCCAAGAAAGCAACTCCGGAGACTTCCTCCTCCAGAATTTATCTTTAGAGACAGTAAGCAACTTAGTCAGCAACTTTGTCACTATTCCCTTTGACATTGCAGGTAACTTGAATGCTAAAGGCGAACTGGGAGGTAGTCTCACCAATCCCCAAGTCACCAATGGGCAAGTCGCTTTTGTAGATGGCTCCGTGAATGATACCTCCCTTGATGATGTTGAGGTGACTTTCGACTATGTTGATTCTCGTCTTGACTTTGACACCAACAAACCAGATTATCTACAAGCCTCTGGTAAAGTTCCTTTTCCCCCCAAACCCAATAGCGATCGCATCGATATCAACCTCAAGCTGGCAACTCCAGCCATGGCACTCCTTGGTGTAGTGACTCAACAACAAGTGGCATGGGTGAATGGAGAGGATAGAACCGCTGATATAGAACTGGATGTTAGTGGACGTTTGGAGTTAGCAGATGGTATCAAAATTAAAGACTTATCAGGAACATCTGAGGTTAATATCCAGAATGGCACTCTCAAAACTAAGCTGTTAGAGGATGACTTCACCCTCAATGTTGTAGGCAAGGTTAAGTTAGATCAGCAACGCTTGGAAGTAGTAAACTATCCCGATAAAGAAGGTCAAAAAACTCTCGAGGGTAACCTAGCAGGGATTGGATTCTCCCTGTCTGGAGAATTGCCGATAGCCTCAAATAAGATAAACTCCTCCAATCCCCTAACCCTGAAAATTCCTAAAGATAACCTAAAGTTAGCAGGGCTCTATGAAGGGGGAGTAGCCAGTAATATCGTGATTACGGGTTCAGCATTGCGTCCAGTTATTGGAGGAAACATTAACTTAGAAAATGGCCAAGCCTTTATACCGAAGATACAGGAAAGCAAGACCGAGGCAAGTGACGAAAAAAGCGTTAAGAATACGTCTAATCAGACTCCCTCATTAGCCCCTAGTCGCCAAAATAATCTATTTGTGCCTAGGTTAAAGAACTTTCAGGTAAATTTGGTAAATGAGTTAAGAGTGCAACAGTTTCCCATATATGATATTCGACTAGCTGGTGATTTAACCCTCAACGGTCCTATCAATGGCAATCTCCAAAACTTACAAGGATTGGGAACAATTACGCTACGACGTTGGGAAGTTGATGTATTAGAAACCGAATTTGTTTCAGACAGGCGGCACAATAACACCATTGTATTTGTACCAGAACAGGGATTACTCAATCCCAATTTAGATCTTAAGTTTATCACCATAGCCTTTGAGCCTTCTGGTGCCTTACGTCAAAGACGGATTGATAACGAAATCCTTGAGAATGTGCTGCAGTCTTCTCGACCCGACCAAGTGAAGATAACCCTCGCCATCAAAGGTCAAACTAGTCAAATCCTTGCCCTAGGAGGAGAGAAAGATTATTGTGCTGATCAGCAAATTGTTACTAGTGGACAAGATAGGGGACTAGCTAAACTTGGTTCAAAAACAACCATCTTGTCTCGGCAACAATTTCAACAGCTTGCTGAATGTGTTTATGGCGAAGCTATAGCTAATAGTGAGGAAAAAGCGTTTCTATTTTCTCCCATCGTAACCTTATCCAGTACTCCTCCTCGGAGTGAAAGTGGCATTATCGCTCTGCTGGGTAACAATTTTATTACCCAATTTGAAACTATCGCTAACAGCAATCAACGAGAAATAGCTGAGTTAGTGATTACTAAGTATGTTGTTGGACCAATTATCAAAAATATTTTATTCACCGTTGAAGAAAGAGTCAGTAATGTCGGGAGATCCATCGGATTAGCTGATTTACAGGTTTACCCAACCTTCGATGCCGTTTATGATTTGGGACAAACTTCCTCAGTTGAATTGAGTTACGACTACGTGTTTAATGAGGTAAAAGTTAGATATAAATTGCAATTTTGATTAGCTATCATTTAGAATTTAGTGCGTAGGGTGTGTTAGGGGCGGACTTGCCCTCATTTTCCGCCTCGTAACCACCGTTGCGATAGTCCGCCCCGTTCCACCCCACGGGCAAGATGCCCGTTCCACACCACGGGCAAGATGCCCGTTCCACCCCACGGGCAAGATGCCCGTTCCACCCACCGGGTCTATTATCCCTATTCCCTGTTCCCTGTTCCCTTTCTTATACTATTTTTTAAAAATACTACAGATAAGTTCTCCTGGACCGTTGTGTTGAAATGGCACAACAGTTCTGTCTTTCTTAAGTCTAATGCGATTGCGACAATTATATATTTCTATAGGAGTAGCAACGCCATTAACACTAACTGATGCTCGATATTCCCATGGATACTTAGCACTCCGCTTAATGCTAAGGATGCAAATCCGGTTGTTATTTTTAGTGCGGCAGTAGGAGAAAGCAACAGCGGGAGGTGCAAAGGCAAAAGATAATGTTAGCAACAGCAATAACGTAGTGATGTATTTTTTCATTTTTAAACGTTGTTATAGTCGGGAGTCGGGAATCGGGAATCGGGAATCGGGAATCGGGTACAGGGAACAGGGAACAGGGAATAGGGAACACAGAAGAAGGAATAGGGAATAGGGATGCGCTGCATCAAGACAGGGAATCAACGTCAAAGAAGACTATACCTCATAACTGCGAGAAAGGCTATCAAGAGATCTAGATTACCTAAATAAATTTTGATAATTTTTATTCTCTGCTCCCTGCTCCCTATTCCCTATTCCCTATTCCCTGTTCCCTGTTCCCTAAAAAATAATAACCAAAAAAAATAGCCGCAGAAATCCTTTCCACGGCTAGGAATTGTTACTTATGTCTCAACTTTGTAAACCCATCCGGACGTGCTCCGATGTGATTGGCCTTTGGCCAGGGGGGGAAACCCCCCCAAAATTTAAGCCCTTAACCCAGCATTAAGTACTTGGTCATTACCGTCATGAATTCCCCAGGAATGTCAGTTGCTTGAAGGGGGCTCCACTCGTAAATTTGGGCGTAACCCCGTGCATAAAGGGTATACATGGTGTTGTTTATTGCCTGACGGGAGCCCTGTCTTACGGTAACTTCAAACCATGAGCGACTGCCGTGGTCTCCCCCATGAGCGACTGCCGTGGTTTCCCCCATGAGCGACTGCCGTGGTTTCCCCCATGAGCGCTTTGCATCAAGACAGGGTTCTGAGGCTATTTAATTAACAAATCTTTCTAAATACTGCCTCTTTCCACTGCTCCGTGATCCCTGCTCCCTTACTCAAAGTGTTAATTTAACATAACAAGTACGGAAGAGCCAAAAAGAATCATTTCATTGAACAAGAAAGCCAAATTTGGACTCAGTTACAACAGTTAGGGTTAAAGCCAGGAATAGCTTTTTATCTTCGTTCGCTTTCGGGCTTTGCCGAAAGCGTCGCCTACGGCGAGGTATAAAAATTACTAAAACCAAACAAGTAGTGGGATTTGATTTGGCAACTAAAGAGCTATGACTCTGATTCAGTCTACCTTCTAGCTTCCTTGTCACCCCGTCAGCATTATTTTTTTACCACAAGTCGCTCTAATTGCTAATCCATAAGGCTTCTGGCTTGGTTGTCACCCCCTCAGATCGGCTGCTTTAAGGCAGGATGCAGAAGCCAGAAGGCACGTTATACCCTATTTGCAGCTATTTTTTAAGAATTCCAGTGATTTTAGAAATGATTTAGGATTGCTATATGTTACAAGCTTTGTTCCCTGCTAGCTATAAAGGATACTATTTTGATACTTTTGTCAAGTACCTTTTTACCTAAATTAGATGAGCTTACCCTGGTAAAAATTAGCCATCAAGTTATTGATTGAATACAATAATTTATGAAACTTAATCTTAAGGAATAGGAGTGTTTTTTACGAAAAATGAGAGCTATATTCCTTGTGCTGTCTACATTATAACTATTTTCTTACCAAAAAAAAATAGTGTTGACTTTATCAAAGAATAACGATAGAATACCAAAAGTTATTAAGCAGCCTATCTATAGATAGTGTTTGTCATAGCTATGAGGTACACATTATTTTTGCCCTCTTCCCTTATCCTGGCTCCCGGCTCCCGGCTCCCGGCTCCCGGCTCCCGGCTCCCTTATCCTGGCTCCCGGCTCCCGGCTCCCGGCTCCCGGCTCCCGGCTCCCGGCTCCCGGCTCCCGGCTCCCGGCTCCCGGCTCCCGGCTCCCGGCTCCCTAGAACCCAGAGAGTTGTACCTCATGGGTATAAGACTTGCTATAGCCCTCTTCTGTCACTCTCCGAGCAGTAAAATAAGAGAATAAACAGATTGGGTAGCTCAAAAGTAGATAGGGCAATGGATGTAGAGTTACAGATTCTCAAACATAGTGCCAGAGATGCACAACCAACAGTTTCGGTTATTGATCAATATTGTGAGGCTTATAAAGACCTGTTTTCAGAAGTAAGAAGTTATGAATGTTTCAAATATTTACATTTAGGAATAATCTCACCGATAAAGAGAAAGTCGCTACCAGAAATAGCTAAGGTAGTAGGCATAAAATCTGCTCAGTCACTCCATCATTTTTTAGCCAATTCTCCTTGGTCAGCGACTGAATTAAAATCCCGAAGATTAAGTCGGATGCTCAAAGCATTAAACTCGGAAAAAATCACGGTAATAATTGATGAAACCGGGGATAGAAAGAAAGGGAAAAAAACGGACTATGTAGCAAGGCAATATCTAGGAAGTATCGGAAAAGTAGATAATGGAATAGTGTCAGTTAATGCTTACGGGGTGTATCAAAATATAACATTTCCATTGGTAGGCAAAATCTTCAAACCAAGAGGAACATTAAAATGGGAAGATAAGTACAAAACTAAAATAGAGTTAGCCTCAGAAATCCTAGAAGAATTAGTAGAAGAAGGATTAAATATAGAACGAGTATTAGCGGATAGTCTGTATGGTGAAAGTAGCCAGTTTATTAGAACATTAGAGAAAACTAAATTGTCTTATGTAGTAGCAATTAGGAGTAATCATGGAGTCTGGATGCCAAGTGAACAGAGGGTTAGAGCGAATAAGTGGTGTAAATTTACCAGAACATTTAGTAATCAAAAATCCGAAACTAGATACATTAGAGAAATAGTATATGGAAAAAAGAGAGCCATAACTTACTGGGAAATAACCACAGACCCAAAAACTATGCCAGAGAATGGAACATCTTTTGTGATGACTAATTTGAAAGGTAATCTCAAGAAAATCTTGGGAGATTTGTATGGATTAAGAACATGGGTAGAGTATGCTTTTCGTCAGTGTAAACAAGAATTAGGATGGACAGATTACCGTTTTACTAAGTTTAAGGATATCGAAAAATGGTGGGAAATAATTTTTTGTGTGTACACCATGATTAGTTTAAATTCTCCAGCTTTTTTATCTTTAAATAAATCGACAGAAGTAGCCAATAAGGTGAAAGATGCTGATGATATCCAGGTGAGTAATCATCAACAATGGAATCATAAAGGTGGATGGAAGAATGTGTTAAACAATTTTCGTTTACTGATTCAACCAATTATGATGTTATGGATTATTTTTCCCTGGTTAGATATTTTGCCTAATAGTAAATTATTGCTGGGATTGAATCAGCTAATTAGTGAAATTAATCAATATCAATTCTTTTTTAATTCTGGATAATCTGACTTATTTGTTAATCATTGAATTCGGAGAGTGACAGAAGAGGGATAGTATGCTAGTCTACTCTCAAAACACACAGATGAGATCCATCACAACAAAGCTCAAACTTAATAACAAACAGAAAAAGATGATGGTTCAACACGCAGGAGCAGATGGTGTTTTAACTGGAGTTTGGATTTTTGGAATATCGAGATTTAAACCCAATTATAAGGAGCCAGAAATACGGTTGTCTTGACTTTAATTCCTGTGGGTGAGTAACCGCCGACGGTCTCAGGGTCAGCAGTAATTAAACATGATCAGATGGTCACGTTAAGTGACTCTTTGTATCAGTTTTATAGAGCAGTGTAGAGGTGATAATGAAGTGCGGATCGTTCTAAGCAAGAGCCTCTAGAAACTAGAGGGGTAGTGGTTAGGGGAGTCGCGAAGTACCAACCTCAAAATTCCTAACTATCTTCTGGATCTGGGTAGTTCCACCCCTGAGGAGACAGGTGAGACCCTACCTTGGCCACACCATTCGCAGAGCGAGGCCAACGGCCTTGCGGGCGGAAACCTCGCAGCAATGTTGCTGGCACCAGGGCAGAATTAGGAGGCTTTGCAGAGCGGTCTTACTTTCAGAGACGGAGATTTATTGGAAAAGCATCACATAACACCACGCGCACTAGGTGGAAACAACAAAGATAAAACTCTGGAATTATTACACCTGCATTGTCACGATACCAAACACGGAAAGAAACTTAGTTCTAACGAATTAGATGAAAATCCGTTTTAGAGGAGCCACTGTCAAGGATTGTACTGTAATGAGGAGCCGTATGATACGTGCATTGTCACGTACGGTTCTGGAGACGAATCAGTGGAGTGACTCACTGGCTTAGTTTAATGGAAACTGCCTGCGGGTATCCAGATCAGAAGTGGTATTAAAAGCAAAAAATCTAATAAATAATTGGTATAAAAAAAATGCTGGAGTTAATTAATCGTTATCAATATGGGTTTGTTTCTATTCCTGTAATCTTAGCCTGTAGAGAAAAGGGATTATTTGACTTAATAAAACAAAAGAGAATAACCCACCGGCAAATAGCTAATACTCTAGGGGCAAATACAGGTCATTTGCAAGTAGCCTTAAAAATGATGGAATCCCTAGGTTGGTTATCAAAAAATGAGGTTTATGAATACTCTATCACGGATAATTATCAAGCATACTATTCCATTCCTGAAGAAATATTAGAGTTATACAAATTACCCATAGAATCATACTTACTAGGAAAAGAAAACCCTGGTATTCTTAACATTTGGATAGAGCTTTCTCAACAACAATGGCATATTAATGATAGAACAATTGCCGATTTCTTAGATGGGGTCTTAATAATACCAATTATGCTAGGGCTTCACAAGTATAATTTATTAGCAGTAGATGAAGAAAAGCCTTTATTATCTGGTGTGAGTCCTCATATACGAGAAGAATTATCAAGATTGTTTCTGGCTAAAGGATGGGCTGAAAAAAGTTTTATACATATCCAACAACACAGCCAACAATCGACTGATGATAAAAATAATTTATACTTAACTGATGTTGGTAAATTTATAGTAGATAGAATACTAATTACTGGAGTTACTGCTTCCTATACTCCTATGTTGTTGCAGATTTTTGATGTATTATTTGGAGATTGTCAAACTGTATTTTATAGGGATAAACAGGGAAGCGAAAGTCACATTGATCGAAAATTAAATGTGATTAGTAGTGGTTTTCAACACCAGAAGTTTTTTGCTGATGTAGATGAATTTATTCTGACTATTTTTAATCAGTTACCCTATTCTGAACAACCAAACTATGTTGTAGATATGGGTTGTGGCGATGGTACACTGATCAAACGGGTTTATCAAGTAATTAGTACAAAATCTGCTAGGGGAAAAGTGCTAGACAAATATCCAGTGCAGATGATTGGAGTAGATTATAACCAAGCATCGTTGCAAGAGTCGGCATTGACTTTAGCAGGTATTCCTAACTTGCTAATTAAGGGGGATATTGGAAACCCACAACAAATGATATCCGACTTAAAAACTCAAGGAATTGATGATCCAGAAAAAATTCTCCACATTCGCTCCTTTTTGGACCATGATCGTCCATTTATACCTCCCCAAAATTTAGAAGCAGCAAAAAGGCGGAGCCAACTGTGTTACCAAGGGGTTTACGTAGATTCAGACGGAGGTTTGATTCCGGCCAAGATTATGGTACAAAGCTTGGTAGAACATTTGGAAAGATGGTCTTCTGTGGTTACTAAACATGGGATGATGATTCTGGAAGTTCATTGTTTAGAACCAAAAGTAGTCAACAGATTTTTAGACAGTAGTAATAGCCTGCATTTTGATGCTTTACAAGCTTTCTCAAGTCAATATCTGGTGGAAGCTGATGTATTTCTCAGTTGTGCTGCCGAAGTAGGTTTGTTCCCCAAGTGGGAGTTCTCAAAACGATATCCTCAGAATTTTCCCTTTAGTCGTATTACCCTCAATTGTTTTGAGAAAAAGCCTTATAAGTTGCGCCATCCGACAATTAAGGATTTACCAGATTTAATAGCACTAGAGGCATTGTGTTGGTCAGAAAATCTTCGGGTTGACAAAGAAGAAATCCAGAGGCGGATTTGGAATTTTCCACAAGGGCAGTTTGTTTTGGAGCTTGAGGAAAAGATTGTTGGAGCTATCTATTCCCAAAAGATTGATAATATTGAAGTTTTGGAGAATAGAACCTTTGTCGAAGTGCCGTCATTACATACTGAATCAGGAGTAGTGATACAATTACTAGCTACGAATATTTTACCAGAGTTGCAAAATCAAGGGTTGGGGGATCAATTACTGGAATGGATGCTTCAGTATTGTGCTGTGATGGGTGGTGTGGAAAGGGTTGTGGGAGTAACTCGTTGTCGTAATTATCCAGACTATTCCCCAATGCCAATGGCAGAATATATCCACAAAAAAAATGATTCAGGGCTACTGGTAGACCAGATTTTGCGCTTTCATCAGATTCATGGGGCAAAACTTAAAAAAGTTATTCCTGGTTATCGCCCCAAGGATATAGAGAATAAAGGTTGTGGTGTTCTGATAGAATACGATATTCATCATCGTCAACGTTTTGATGGTGTAGAAGTTGAAAAAAATCAGCAGGTAAAAGTAGAAAGAAAAGAGGATGTAGATGAAGTTGTAGCTGGTTGTGTTCGGGGAGTGATGAATAAGAAACACTCTTTTGATTCTGAACGTCCACTGATGGAGATGGGAATCGAGTCCTTAGAACTGTTGGAACTTAAATATTTATTGGAGAAAAAGCTGGAAGTAAAAATAGAGCCTAATTTCTTCTTTAAGTATGGAACTACCAAGGCGATCGCTAGTTATTTTAAGGGAGAAACACCAGCTAAACAAAAGAAGATTTCTGAGTTCTTGCCAAAAATCGCACAACTAGAGCCAAAAGCTGAAAAACCTGAATCAGTTTTTTCGGCAGTTCAATTAGAAAATGGGATAGCAATTATAGGAACGGCTTGTCGGTTTCCTGGAGATGCTGATAGCCCCCAAAAGTATTGGTCACTGCTGTGTAATGGCATTGATGCAATTACGGAAGTACCTCTGAATCGTTGGGATATTGAAAAATATTACAATCCCGATAAAAATAAACCAGGAAAAATATCTAGTCGTTATGGTGGTTTTATTTCTAAAATTGACAAATTTGATGCAGATTTTTTCCATATTTCGCCCCGTGAAGCTATACACATAGATCCACAACAACGTATATTAATAGAAGAAAACTGGAAGGCACTAGAAAATGCTGGGATTAATCCAGAATCCCTTTCGGGAACAGAAACAGGAGTATTTGTAGGTATTGCTTTTCATGATTATGAACAGCTACAGTACAAACATTCTCAGGAGCAAGATTTAAACCTCTATTTTGCCACAGGTAGTTCTAGTGCTATCGGTGCGGGAAGATTATCCTACTTTTTGAAATTGAATGGTCCAGCCATAACAGTAGATACTGCTTGTTCATCATCTCTAAGTGCTGTTCATTTAGCTTGTCAAAGTATACGGAATGGTGAATGTGAATTGGCTTTGGCCTCAGGGGTGAATTTATTGTTGTCTCCTGAGTTGAGTGTTAGTTTTTCTCAAGCAGGGATGTTATCACCAGATGGACGTTGTAAGACTTTTGATGCTTCTGCAAATGGTTATGTACGGAGTGAAGGGTGTGGAGTTGTAGTTCTCAAGTCATTGAAACAGGCCATAGCAGATCAAGATAGGATAATAGCCGTGGTGCGGGGCACAGCAATTAATCAGGATGGTGGTAGCAATGGAATGACTGCACCAAATCAATCAGCTCAAGAAGCGGTGATTCAGAAAGCCTTGTCTGTAGCAGGAATGTCTGCGAATCAGGTGTCTTATATAGAAGCCCATGGTACGGGTACTTCTTTGGGAGACCCAGTAGAAATTAAAGCTCTGGAAGCGGTGTATGGAGAAAATCGTGGTTCGGAACGCCCTCTAATGATTGGTTCAGTGAAGACAAATATTGGTCATGCCGAAGCAGCTGCGGGTATTGCCGGGTTAATCAAGGTGGTATTGTCGCTGCAAAATAAGTATATACCACCTCATTTACATTTGAGGGAGCTGAATCCTTATATGAGTTTAGCAGGGATTCCTGGTATGATTCCGATGGAGGGTAAGGCATGGGAAAAATACGATGACTCAGAGAGTCGTGTGGCTGGGGTAAGTTCTTTTGGTTTCAGTGGAACAAATGCTCACGTTATTGTTGAAGAAGTACCAAGTCAAGTTAAAAGTCAACACCATGAGCAGCCTCATTTGTTAACTCTGTCAGCGAAAACAGAAAAAGCTCTGAATGAGTTAGTCAGTAATTATCAAAATTATCTAGAAACTAATCCCGAGTTAGCCCTAGCAGATGTATGCTATACAGCTAACACTGGACGCGCTCAGTTTAACCATCGACTAGGGATCATTGCTACTAATCTACAAGAATTAACGCAAAAACTTCTGGAACACAAAGCAGGGCAGGAAATCGTCGGAGTATTTTCAGGAAAACTATCAAGTGAGAGTAGTTCTCCCAAATTAGCGTTCCTGTTCACAGGTCAAGGTTCCCAGTATGTGAATATGGGAAGACAACTTTATGAACTTGCACCAACTTTCCGTCAAGCTTTAGAGGAATGTGATGAAATTCTACAACCTTATCTGGAAGTACCTCTATTAGAAATCATCTACCCTAAAGATGCACAAGAGTCTAGTTCTTCTTTATTAGACCAAACAGCTTTTACCCAACCTGCTTTGTTTGCTATAGAATACGCCCTAGCTAAATTATGGGAATCATGGGGAATCAAACCCAATGTAGTGATGGGTCACAGTGTAGGAGAATATGTAGCAGCAACATTAGCAGGAGTATTTAGCCTAGAAGATGGTCTCAAACTAATAGCTATGCGGGGACAGTTGATGCAAAAATTACCATCAGGTGGTGAGATGGTATCCGTCATGGCATCAGAATCTCAAGTAACAGAGGCTATAGGAGAATATAGTTCCCAAGTAACAATGGCAGCTATAAATGGACCTGAAAGTATAGTAATTTCAGGTGAGAGTAGAGCGATCGCAAATATTTGTCGGAAGTTAGAAGGAGTGGGGGTTAAAACCAAGCGTCTACAGGTCTCTCATGCTTTTCATTCACCATTGATGGAACCAATGTTGTCAGAATTTGCAGCAGTAGCTAAAGAAGTAACCTATAATCAACCTAAAATACCAATAATATCAAATGTGACTGGTGAAAAAGTAGGTGCGGAAATAACTATTGCTGAATATTGGGTTCGTCATGTGCGAGAACCAGTAAGATTTGCCCAAAGTATTAAAACCCTTCATCAGGAAGGATGTAAAATATTCTTAGAAATCGGACCGAAACCAATATTATTAGGCATGGGAAGGCAATGTTTGCCAGAGAATGAAGGAGAATGGTTGCCATCATTACGACCGGGAGTAGATGAGTGGCAAAAAATGCTATCAAGTTTAGGGGAGTTGTATGTACGGGGTGCGAAAATAGATTGGTTAGGGTTTGACCAAGATTATGATCGTCAGAAAGTAGAATTGCCTACTTATCCATTTCAAAGAGAAAGTTATTGGATAGATACTTCTAAAAATCAATATCAAAAAGCTGACGATAATAGATTAAGTTTAGTTACAAAATTACTTGATAAAGGTGATATAGAAGGACTAATCCAAGATTTGAAACTTTCTGAAGAATTAACCATAGAAGAGCAAAATTTGTTGCCCAATATACTAAAAGTTTTAGTTAATCGTCACCAAGATGATTTTCGATTTCAAGGTAATGTAATTCATGACTACTATAATTCTTTTACAGAAGTTAGTGAAATCAAATTAAGTAAAGAAGAACAGGAAGAAAATAACTCTCTACAATTCCTAACTTTTGGTATATTACCAGAAATTATTTCTGGCTTTTCCTGGTTGAAAGGGTTTACTGAAGCTAATCAAAATCCAATACATCGAATAGCTTTACTGGAGTCACAGAAAGAGTTACGAAATCTGTGTTTTTCAAAAGTAGATTTTTCATCCACAAAAAAAGTATTAGATTTTGGTTGTGGATATGGTTCTGATTTAATCACATTAGCCAAAGATTACCCACATCTACAATTACATGGTTATACAATTTCTAGCGGACAAGCTAAATTTGCCATAAATAAAGTCAATTCCTATCAATTGGAAAAGCAGATACAAATTTTTAACCGAGATAGCTCCAAAGACGAGTTTCCTGATACTTATAACCTTGTATTCGGATTTGAAGTTGCTCATCATATTAAAAATAAATCACTGTTATTCTCTAATATAAGTAGGCATCTTCAGGAAGAAGGATTATTAGTAATGGCTGATTTTATTGCCAATGGTGATTTTGATATTGACCATGAAGAAACTTCATCTTACTTTATAAATAAACAACATTGGATAGAGCAACTTTCAGGAAATCATCTACAACTTATTAGTGCTATAGATATAAGTCAGGAAATAGCGAACTATTTGTACGATCCTGAATTTGAAGAAAATCTCAATCAGCTATACAAAAAGAAATCCGATGAAAATATCAAATCTGCTTTCCAATCCTACAATCAGTTAGGAAAACTTATGACAAAAGGATTAGCTAGCTATGTATTACTAACTGCAAAAAAACAAGAGAATCTAGAACAAGATGAAAATTATCAGTTGAACCAGGAAATACTAAATCAACTGTCATCTTACTCTGAAGTATCAGTCAAACAATGGGTTTATGAACTGAAGTGGCAAGCAAGTAAATATCAAAATTCAATATTACCAGATCAACCAGGATATTGGCTAATATTTACTGATGATAAAACCCAAGAATTAAAAACAGTTTTAGAAAAAGAAAATAGGAATTATGTGATTGTAACTCCAGGCTATAGTTACAAACAAATAGACCAACAACATTATCAACTGAATCCTATTAATGCACAAGATTTTCGACAACTAATGAAAGATTTATTGACTACTCAAAATATATTAGAAGGGGTAGTTCATTTATGGAGTATGAATACATCAACAGAAGATTTAGAAAATTCTCAAGAACTAGGTTGTGCAAGCGTACTACATTTAGTGCAAGCATTGGTGTCAGACTCGAAATCAATAGTGCCTCTATGGTTAGTGACTCAAGAAACACAAAGAATAGAAGAAAATCAAAATAAATTAGCAGTGCAGCAAGCATCTCTATGGGGTTTGGGTAGGGTAATAGCATTAGAACACCCAGAATTAAAATGTAGGCGCGTTGATTTAGACAAAACTAAGAACAGCTTAGAAGCATTAGGCAAAGAACTATTAAATCCTGATGATGAAGACCAAATAGCAATTCGTGGAGGAGTGCGCTATGTACCTAGGTTAACAAGGCGAACGCAGAATCCAAGCTCAGAAAAACAGCAACAAATAAAATTGAAAGCAGAAGGAAGTTACTTAGTAACTGGTGGTTTGGGAGTTTTGGGATTAGAAGTAGCTCAATGGATGGTTAAACAGGGAGCAGGACATATAGTATTAATTGGGCGTCGCCCTCCCTCAGAAATAGCTAAGGAAATTATTCGCCAGTTAGAACAAGCAGGAGCCAGAATCTCAGTTATATTAGGAAATGTATCTAAGGAACAGGATGTCGCGAGCATCCTGGAACAGATCGAGAAATCTCAAATACCATTACGAGGGGTGATTCATGCAGCAGGAGTACTGGATGACGGCCTGATACAGCATATGAGTTGGGAACGTTTCTGGAAAGTTATGAAACCAAAATTGCAAGGAGCTTGGCACTTGCATAATTTAACTCAGAAATTACCACTAGACTTCTTTGTTTGTTTTTCCTCCATAGCATCCTTACTTGGTACAGCAGGTCAAGGAAACTATGCTGCTGGGAATGCCTTTATGGATACTTTAGCTAGTTATCGTCAAAGTATGGGATTACCAGGATTAAGTATTAACTGGGGTGCTTGGGAGGCAGGAGGAATGGCAGCTAATCTTGGGAGTCAATATCACAGTCGTATGCGGACAACAGGAATGAGTTTTATATCCCCAGAAAAAGGATTAGAAGTATTAGGGGGTTTATTATTGCAGCCAGTTAGTCAAGTAGGGGTATTACCGATAAATTGGCAGATATTTAGGGATAATTTGCCTGGTGGTGTAAAAATGCTATGCTTAGATACCTTAGCTGCAAAACAACAACAAAAAGAAACAGAGAATAAAAAAATCCGGCAACAACTGATAGCAGCAGTGGATAGCAAACGCAACCCGATGATGGTTAATTATCTACAAGCAAAAATAGGTAAACTCTTAGGCTTCTCAACATCTAAACTTCCCCCTACAGATTTAGGCTTTTTTAAAATGGGAATGGATTCCTTAATGGCTGTTGAACTCAGAAATTTGTTAAGTTATAATTTGGGTGTTTCTATAAGTACAGCTACATTGTTTGAATTTTCTTGTATTCAGGATTTAGCAATATACTTGCTCAAAGACATATTCCAAGATAGACAAGATCAAGATACAGAAGTTAATCTTGAAGATAATAGTCAAAACCAACAAAATATAACTGCTCTGAATACAGAGACAGAATGGGAAGGGGAAATTGATAGTGCAATCGCTTCAGAATTACAAGAAATCGAAGCTTTACTGAAGGAGGGCAACTAAAGTGAATAATATTTCTCAAACAAGCCAACAAAACTTCTTATCGCAGAAAATGCTTCAAACTTTGAAGGAGATGCGAAGTAGGCTGGAAGCAGTAAACAATGCCAAAACGGAACCGATCGCAATTGTTGGTATGGCCTGTCGATTTCCAGGAGGAGCTAATGACCCATCAACATACTGGAACTTATTACATGATGGTATAGATGCAATTAGACCAGTTCCTCCTGAGCGTTGGGATGTGAGCGCTAATTACGATCCAGACCCAGAAGTTCCCGGGAAAAGCTACACTAAAGAAGGGGGCTTTATAGATCAAGTTGACCAGTTTGACCCTCTGTTTTTTGGTATCTCTCCAAAAGAAGCAGTTAGTTTAGACCCTCAGCACAGATTACTTTTAGAAGTAACATGGGAAGCACTGGAAAATTCTGGACAAACCTGGTCAAACCTTAAGAATAGTCAGACAAGTGTATTCATGGGAATTTCCACAGATGACTATTCTGCTCTGAGTATCAATCAAAATCAAAATGGAGCAGGTACTTACTCAGTTCTTGGTAATAATAGAAGTATTGGTGTAGGTCGTATTTCTAATCTCTTAGGTTTGCAAGGGTCTAATATACAGGTAGATACAGCTTGTTCAAGTTCTTTAGTTGCTATCCATCTTGCTTGTCAGAGCTTACGTTCCGGAGAATCACACTTAGCATTAGTGGGTGGAGTCAATTTAATATTATCGCCCATCAGCACTATTGGTCGTTGCCAATTGAAAGCACTATCCCCTGACGGTCGTTGCAAAACCTTTGATGCTAGTGCAAATGGTTATGGTCAGGGAGAAGGATGTGGTATAGTTGTTTTGAAGCGTTTGTCCGATGCTATTTCTGATGGGGACTCAATCTTAGCTCTTATTCGAGGTTCTGCTGTTAATCACGATGGGCCAAGTAGTGGTATGACAGCTCCAAATAGAATGGCTCAAAAACAGGTAATTCAACAAGCTCTGACAAATGCCAAGTTAGAACCTCATCAAATTAGCTATTTGGAGGCTCACGGTACAGGAACTTCCTTAGGAGATCCAATTGAAATAGAAGCTTTGGCAGAAGTATACGGTAAAAATCGTCCAGCAGATCAGCCTTTAATTGTGGGGTCAGTCAAGACTAATATTGGGCATTTAGAGGCAGCAGCAGGTGTATCATCTTTGATAAAGGTTATTTTAGCGCTTCAGCATCAAGAGATACCGCCTCATTTACATTTACAACAACCTAACCCTCATGTAGATTGGGATAGATTACCAATTAAAATTCCTACTTCATTAATTCCTTGGTCTGGCGAAGGAAAACCAAGACTAGCAGGAGTTAGTTCCTTTGGTATGGGTGGTACTAATGCTCATATAGTTTTGGAAGAAGCTCCGACTGAAGTTAGAAGTCAGAAGTCAGAAGTCAGAAGTGAAGAATATCTAGAACGTCCGGTTCATATATTAACTCTGTCAGGGAAAACAGAAAAAGCTCTAGAAGATTTAGTCAGTAGTTATCAAAATTATCTAGAAACTCATCCCGAGTTAGCACTAGCAGATGTATGTTATACAGCTTCTACAGGCAGAGTGCATTTTAATCATCGGCTAGGGGTTATTGCTTCTGAGCCGAAGGAATTAATAGAGAAACTACTTGGGTGGAAAACTGAGTCAGAATTAGTTGGAGTATTTTCAGGACAACCAAATAGTGAAAGTCCCCAAATAGCCTTTCTCTTCACAGGCCAAGGTTCCCAGTATATAAATATGGGAAGACAACTGTATGAAAAAGCACCAACCTTCCGTCAAGCCTTAGAGCAATGTGATCAAATTCTCAAACCCGATCTAGAAACATCTATATTAGAAATCATCTACCCCAAAGATGCACAAAAGTTAAGTATTTTAGACCAAACAGCTTACACCCAACCCGCCATATTTGCCCTGGAATACGCCCTCTTTAAATTATGGGATTCATGGGGAATCAAGCCTAATGTAGTCATGGGTCACAGTGTAGGAGAATATGTAGCAGCAACCGTTGCAGGAGTATTTAGCCTAGAAGACGGTCTCAAACTAATAGCCATGCGAGGAAAGTTGATTCAACAGTTACCCTCTGGTGGTGAGATGGTATCGGTAATGGCATCAGAATCTCAGGTAACAGAGGCTATAAAAGAATATAGTTCCCAAGTAACAATAGCAGCAGTTAACGGACCAGAAAGTATAGTAATTTCTGGTAACAGTGGAGCTATAGCAACTATTTGTGATACATTCAAAAACATGGGAATTAAGACCAAACAATTACAGGTGTCCCATGGCTTTCACTCCCCATTAATGGAACCAATGTTAACCGAATTTGAAGCAGTGGCTAAACAGGTCACCTATAATGAACCAAAAATACCACTAATATCAAATGTTACAGGTACTGAAGTAGGTGCAGAAATAACCACTGCTGAATATTGGGTAACTCATGTGCGTCAACCAGTAAGATTTGCCCAGAGTATGAAAACTCTGGAAGAGCAAGGATATGAAACCTTCCTGGAGATAGGCTCTAAGCCGATATTGTTAGGAATGGGCAGACAATGTGTAACAGAAGACGTAGGAGAATGGTTACCATCATTGCGTCCAGGAGTGGATGAATGGCAACAAATGCTATCGAGTTTAGGAAAATTGTATGTAAAAGGAGTCAAAATAGATTGGTCAGGGTTTGACTCTGATTATAATCGTCAGAAAGTAGCCTTACCCACATATCCATTCCAACGGGAACGTTATTGGGTAGAAACCAACAACAACTTCTGGCCTCAACAGCAATTTTCCCAAGGGAAAAACCTCCATCCCCTATTAGGTCAAAAGCTAAATTGTGCAGGGGAACAACAAATATTTGCATCACAAATAGGAGAAAACTCCCCCAACTATCTGAAGGATCACCGAGTATTTAATCAAGCACTATTTCCCACAACCGGCTACCTAGAAATAGCAATAGCAGCAGGAAATCACCAATTAAAAACACCCCAGATAGTAATAGAAGACCTAACCATAACTAGAGGATGGATACTACCAACAGGAGAATTGACAAATGCCCAAACCATACTCATCCCAACAGATAACCAAAGCTACAAGTTTCAAATATTTTCTCAACTTGAACAACAGGAGTGGATACTCCACACCACAGGAAAAATCAGAAAAGAGTCAACCCCCCCTATTCAGACAAAAATTGACCTAGAAAAATACAAGAGTGAATGTAATCAAACAATAGAAGTCAAACAGCATTATCAAAAATGTCAACAAATAGGAATAGACTTTGGAAAGAGCTTCCAAGGCATTCAACAATTGTGGTCAGGTTCAAACCAAGCATTAGGTTATATCAAACTCCCCGAAGAATTGATAACACAAACAAACGACTATAATTTCCATCCAGCACTATTAGATGCCGCCTTGCAAGTAATGTCTCATGCACGGCCAGCAACGGATAATAACAAAACTTATCTGCCAGTAGGAATAGAAGAATTCAGAGTATATAAGAATCCAGGGCTGAGTATATGGGCCTACGCATCAGTAATCAGTCGAGAAGTGGAAACTCCAGAAAGTTTGACTACTATTGTCACCATAGTAACTCCAGAAGGAGAAATAATTGCCAAGCTCAAAGGTTTACAAGTCAAACTAGCAACAAAACAGACCCTACTGGGAACAGAAACCGAATCAATAGAAAATTGGTTGTATGAAGTAGAGTGGAGAAACCAAGGTATTTTAGGTAAACTACTACCACCAGATTTCCTCATACCTCCTATAGAAATCAACCAAAAATTAACTCCTACTCTGACAGAATTAGTAACTCAGGTAGATAATGAAACAACAGTGTCTGTTCAAACAAGCTTAGAAGAATTAAGCAGAGATTATATAGTACAAGCATTACAGGAGATGGGTTGGTCATACAAACCAGCAGAAAGCTTTGCATTTGATGTAGCAGCCCAAAAATTAGGTGTAGTTCCTACCCATCGACCACTGTTTAAGCGTTTGCTGCAAATATTAACAGAGTCAGGAATACTCAAGTCAAATAATAGGCAGTGGGAAATAGCACAAACCTTACCTGAAGTCAAGCCGACTGAAAAAATCAGCAGTTTACAAAAGAAATATCCAGAAGAAACAGCAGCATTGACACTACTCTCTCGTTGTGGCTCTAAACTAAGTGGGGTATTACGAGGAGCAATAGACCCAGTCCAGTTAGTGTTCCCCCAAGGAGATTTGAGTACAGCGACTCA
This sequence comes from Moorena producens PAL-8-15-08-1, assembly GCF_001767235.1. Classification (GTDB taxonomy): domain Bacteria; phylum Cyanobacteriota; class Cyanobacteriia; order Cyanobacteriales; family Coleofasciculaceae; genus Moorena; species Moorena producens_A. Next base: position 4,846,660 of record NZ_CP017599.1, on the reverse strand, counting down.
ACTATATGAAGAGTCAACAGTAGCTTTGGTGATGAACACAATAGTAGAAAAATCCATCACCAAAGCTATAGAAAAATTACCCAAAAGCCGAGGGCTCAGGTTGTTGGAAATAGGAGCGGGAACAGGAGGGACTACAAGCTATATTCTACCTCATCTAAATCCCCATCAAACCGAATATACATTCACGGATATAGGGGCATTATTTACAGCCAAAGCTCAAGATAAATTCCGGGATTATAAGTTCATCAAGTATCAAACTTTAGACATAGAAGTAGACCCGACAACTCAAGGAGTTGAGGCTCATCACTATGATGTAATTATTGCCGCTAATGTACTTCATGCAACGACAGATATGAAGCAGACGTTATCCCATGTGCGAGAACTATTAGCAGATGGGGGAATGTTGGTGTTATATGAAGCAACAGCTAAAACAATATGGGTAGATTTAGTATTTGGACTGTTAGAAGGATGGTGGAAATTCAGGGATTATGAATTACGACCAGATTATCCTTTGTTGAGTAGAGACAAATGGCATCATGTTTTGAGAGAAACGGGTTTTACTGAAGTAGTTACGATGCCAGAAGTGGAGGGAATGGCAGAAACCTTGTCAGGGCAAACGGTAATTGTAGCTCAAGGCTCTCCAACGAAGTTAGAACCAAGGAATGATGGTTCTAAGAGTTGGTTGATACTGGCAGACTCTCAGGGAGTAGGGCAACAGTTAGCGACCTTACTCCGCTCAGTAGGAGAGGTTTGTACTTTAGTATTTGCGGGAGAAAAGTATCAACAGATAGCTCCGGGAGAATTTAGTATTAATCCGAATCTTGCTAAAGATTTTGAGGAAGTAATAGAGACAGTGGCAGGGAAGTCACCATCATTGTATGGAGTGGTACAATGTTGGACGACTGAAGCCGGAGTGGGTCAAGGGATTAATTCTGAGGAGTTAGGAAGTTTGTCGAAGCTTGGGTGTGGGACGAGCTTATATTTGGTACAAGCATTGGTGAAAGGCGGGTTATCAACTGTCCCTCGATTATGGTTAGTGACAAGTGGTGCTCAGGCGGTGCCTGATAATTATCCGGTAATACCAGGAGTAGCTCAATCTTCGGTGTGGGGAATGGGGAAAGTGATTAGCTGGGAACATCCAGAGTTGAACTGTACTCGTATAGATTTGGATCCAGAGGAGACTCTAGAGGGTCAGGCTGATGCCCTATTTAAAGAAATTTGGTCGGAGGATAGGGAAGACCAGGTAGCATGGCGTGGGGATGGTCGTTATGTGGCTCGGTTGGTGGGTAGTCGTCATCGGCAATTAGTGGCACAACAAGCTGATGGTAAGACTCAAAAGCCTTTAAGTTTCCGTTCTGGAGCTAGCTATTTGATTACAGGAGGTATGGGAGCTTTAGGCTTACTGGTAGCTAATTGGATGGTGTCAAAGGGGGCTAAACATTTGATATTGTTAGGACGCCGTTCACCGGATGATGCTACTAGGAAAAAAATAACAGAGTTAGAAATGGCAGGAGCAGAAGTGGTGGTGGAAAAGGCCGATGTGACTGATTTGGAGTCGATGAAAGGGGTGTGGCAGAGGATTGAGGAGTCAAACAGACCCTTAGGAGGAGTGATTCATTCTGTGATGGTGCTATCAAATGGAGTGCTACGAAATCAGACTTGGTCTAGTTTTGAACAGGTGATGGAACCGAAAGTTCAAGGTGCTTGGCACTTGCATCAATTGACTCAAAGTCAACCATTAGACTTCTTTGTGCTGTTTTCTTCAGCAACATCTCTGTTGGGTTCATTGGGTCAGGGCATGGCAAATTATTCTGCTGCTAATGGGTTTCTTGATGGTTTAGCTCATTATCGTAGAACTATGGGATTACCGGGATTGAGTATTCATTGGGGTGTAGTTTCTCAAGTGGGACGGGCGGCCGGGCGAGATGCAGATATGACCGCTATGCTCAGTAAGAATGGGATGGGTGTAATATCTCCGGCTCAGCTATTGGAGTCTTTGGAACTATTGATGAGTGGTTCGGATGTGGAAGTAGGGGTGTTGCCTATTGAGTGGTCTCTGTGGCAGGAGAGAGTGGCACAGTGGCCGTTTTTAGCGGATTGGCAGGAAACTATATTGGAGGTGGCCCAACCATCGAAGTCAGATTTTCTGTTAAAGTTGGAGGCTAAACCACCTAATGAGCGTCGCTTGTTGTTGGTGGCTCATGTGCGTCGTCAAGTGGCTCAAGTGTTGGGGATTAGTGATCCTGAATCAATTGCAATGGATACAGGTTTTTTTGATTTGGGTATGGACTCTTTGACTTCTGTGGAGTTGAGGAATAAGTTGCAAAGTAGCTTGAAGCTATCGCTTCCATCAACTATAGCTTTGGACTACCCTAAAATTAAAGATATGGTAAATTATTTTGCTAAAGATTTACTGATTTTAGAAGAGAATGACAGCGATAAGGTCAACAGTGATTCCCAGCAAAATCTTCAAATAGATAGGATTGCTAAAGAACTCGCAGAAAAATTAGGAGGTATTTAAATGATTACTAATCAGGAAAAAGAGTATGCCCAACTGATGCAAATGGCATTAAAAAAAATTAGTAAGTTAGAAGCTGAAGTTGATCGACTTAAAAATCAAGATCAATCTGAAGCGATCGCCATAATTGGAATGGGTTGCCGTATTCCAGGAGGCGCATCTACCCCTGAAGCCTTCTGGGAACTTTTACAAAACGGAGTAGATGCGATTACGGAAGTGCCACCAGACCGATGGCCTGTTGATGAATATTACGACTCTGACCCTAGCGCTCCTGGTAAGATGTCTACTCGTTATGGAGGCTTCATAGAGCGACTGCAAGAATTTGATGCCAATTTCTTTGGTATTTCTCCCAAAGAAACAATTCATCTAGACCCTCAACAGCGATTACTTCTAGAAGTGAGTTGGGAAGCTTTAGAGCGTTCAGGAATAAATCCTCAAAAACTTAAAGGAAGCTCTACTGGTGTCTTTGTTGCTATTGGTGGTAATGGCTATCTTCAAAAGATATTAACTCAAGGCCTTGAACAAATTGATGCCTATATGGCTTCAGGAAATACCTACAGTACAGCATCCGGGAGAATTTCTTACCTTCTGGGGCTAAAAGGTCCTAATTTAGCAGTAGACACAGGTTGTTCCTCTTCTCTAGTCAGCGTTCATTTAGCCACTACCAGTTTAAGAAATAGAGAGTCTAATTTAGCTCTAGCGGGAGGAGTAAATGTATTAATATCTCCAGAACTTCACATCGGTCTTTCTAAGGCAGGAATGTTATCTCCCTATGGCCGATGCAAGACTTTTGATTCTACCGCAGATGGATTTGTCGGTGGTGAAGGATGTGGGATGGTCATACTCAAGCGTCTGTCAGATGCTGTTGCCGATGGAGATAATATTCTGGCAGTGATTCGTGGAACTGCCATTAACCATGATGGTGATACCAGTGGATTGACTGTACCTAGTAGGCCGTCTCAACAAGCAGTGATTGGTCAAGCCTTGGAAAATGGAGGAGTAGACCCAGCTAGTATTAGTTATATAGAAGCTCATGGCACAGGCACATCTTTGGGAGACCCGATTGAAGTGGGAGCAATAGGAACGGTATTTGGTCCAACTCATTCTAAAGAGCACCCGGTAATAATTGGTTCCGCTAAGAGTAATGTTGGTCATTTGGCGTCAGCAGCAGGAATTGCAGGTATGATTAAGGTGATTTTGCAACTGCAATATCGGAAAATAGCTCCATCACTGCATTTCAAGCAACCAAATCCTTATATTAATTGGGCTCAACTACCGGTACAAGTCGCGACTAAGCTGACCTCTTGGCCGGCAAATGGTAAAAGTCGCATAGCTGGGGTTAGTTCTTTTGGTATGGGTGGCACTAATGCTCATGTAATTATAGAAGAAGCTCCCTCTCAAGTCAAAATTCAGAATAATAATATTGAACGTCCAGTTCATCTATTAACTCTGTCAGCCAAAACCGAAAAGGCTTTAGAAGATTTAGTCAGTAATTATCAAAATTATCTAGAAACTAATCCCGAGTTAGCCCTAGCAGATGTATGTTATACAGCCTCTACAGGCAGAGCCCATTTTAATCATCGACTAGGGGTTATTGCTTCCGAACCCAAGGAATTAATGGAGAAACTGCTGGGATGGAAAACTCAAGAAGAATTAGTAGGAGTGTTTTCAGCACAGCCAAATAGGGGAGTTCCCAAGATAGCCTTTCTCTTCACAGGCCAAGGTTCCCAGTATATAAATATGGGAAGACAACTGTATGAACAAGCACCAACCTTCCGTCAAGCTTTAGAGGAATGTGATCAAATTCTCCAACCCTATTTAGAAACATCTATATTAGAAATCATTTACCCCAAAGATGCACAAAAGTCAAGTATTTTAGACCAAACAGCTTACACCCAACCTGCCATATTTGCCCTGGAATACGCCCTCTTTAAATTATGGGAATCATGGGGAATTAAACCCAATGTAGTCATGGGTCACAGCGTCGGAGAATATGTAGCAGCTTGTATTGCCGAAGTATTTAGCCTAGAAGACGGTCTCAAACTAATAGCCATGCGAGGAAAGTTGATGCAAAAGTTACCCTCTGGTGGTGAGATGGTATCGGTAATGGCATCAGAATCTCAGGTAACAGAGGCTATAAAAGAATATACTTCCCAAGTAACAATAGCAGCAGTTAACGGACCAGAAAGTATAGTAATTTCTGGTGAGAGTGGAGCTATAGCAACTATTTGTGCTCAATTCAAAAATCAGGGAATTAAGACCAAACAATTACAAGTATCCCATGGCTTCCACTCCCCATTAATGGAACCAATGTTAACAGAATTTGAAGCAGTGGCTAAACAGGTCACCTATAATGAACCAAAAATACCACTAATATCAAATGTTACAGGTACTGAAGTAGGTGCAGAAATAACCACTGCTGAATATTGGGTGCGTCATGTGCGTCAACCAGTAAAATTTGCTACTAGTATGAAAACTCTAGAGGAGCAAGGATATGAAACCTTCCTGGAAATCGGAGCCAAACCAATATTGTTAGGAATGGGAAGGCAATGTGTAACAGAAGATGTGGGAGAATGGTTGCCATCATTGCGCCCGAATCAAATCCCCCTCTCGTCCCCCTTAGAAAGGGGGAAGTCAGAGGATGCTGCGCCTTTGAAGGATGAGTGGCAACAAATGCTATCGAGCTTAGGAAAATTGTATGTAAAAGGAGTAAAAATAGACTGGTCAGGATTTGACTCCGACTATAGTCGTCAGAAAGTAGCATTACCCACATATCCATTCCAACGGGAACGTTATTGGGTAGAAACCAACAACAACTTCTGGCCTCAACGGCAATTTTCCCAAGGGGAAAACCTCCATCCCCTATTAGGTCAAAAGCTAAATTGTGCAGGGGAACAACAGATATTTGCATCACAAATAGGAGAAAACTCCCCCAACTATCTGAAAGACCACCGAGTATTTAATCAAGCACTATTTCCCACAACCGGCTACCTAGAAATAGCAATAGCAGCAGGAAATTACCTATTAAAAACATCCCAGATAGTAATAGAAGACCTAACCATAACTAGAGGATGGATACTACCAACAGGAGAATTGACAAATGCCCAAACCCTACTCACCCCAACAGATAACCAAAGCTACAAGTTTCAAATATTTTCTCAACTTGAACAACAGGAGTGGATACTCCAAACCACAGGAAAAATCAGAAAAGAGTCAACCCCCCCTACTCAGACAAAAATTGATCTAGAAAAATACAAGAGTGAATGTAATCAAACAATAGAAGTCAAACAGCATTATCAAAAATGTCAACAAATAGGAATAGACTTTGGAAAGAGCTTCCAAGGCATTCAACAATTGTGGTCAGGTTCAAACCAAGCATTAGGTTATATCAAACTCCCCGAAGAATTGATAACACAAACAAACGACTATAATTTCCATCCAGCACTATTAGATGCCGCCTTGCAAGTAATGTCTCATGCACGGCCAGCAACGGATAATAACAAAACTTATCTGCCAGTAGGAATAGAAGAATTCAGAGTATATAAGAATCCAGGGCTGAGTATATGGGCCTACGCATCAGTAATCAGTCGAGAAGTGGAAACTCCAGAAAGTTTGACTACTATTGTCACCATAGTAACTCCAGAAGGAGAAATAATTGCCAAGCTCAAAGGTTTACAAGTCAAACTAGCAACAAAACAGACCCTACTGGGAACAGAAACCGAATCAATAGAAAATTGGTTGTATGAAGTAGAGTGGAGAAACCAAGGTATTTTAGGTAAACTACTACCACCAGATTTCCTCATACCTCCTATAGAAATCAACCAAAAATTAACTCCTACTCTGACAGAATTAGTAACTCAGGTAGATAATGAAACAACAGTGTCTGTTCAAACGACCTTAGAAGAATTAAGCAGAGATTATATAGTACAAGCATTACAGGAGATGGGTTGGTCATACAAACCAGCAGAAAGCTTTGCATTTGATGTAGCAGCCCAAAAATTAGGTGTAGTTTCTACCCATCGACCACTGTTTAAGCGTTTGCTGCAAATATTAACAGAGTCAGGAATACTCAAGTCAAAGAATCAGCAGTGGGAAATAGCACAAACCTTACCTGAAGTCAAGCCGACTGAAAAAATCAGCAGTTTACAAAAGAAATATCCAGAAGAAACAGCAGCATTGACATTACTCTCTCGTTGTGGGTCTAAACTAAGTGGGGTATTACGAGGAGCAATAGACCCAGTAGAGTTAGTGTTCCCCCAAGGAGATTTGACCACAGCAACTCAACTTTATGAAGAGTCAACAGTAGCTTTGGTGATGAACACAATAGTCAAAAAATCCATCACCAAAGCTATAGAAAAATTACCCAAAAGCCGAGGGCTCAGGTTGTTGGAAATAGGAGCGGGAACAGGAGGGACTACAAGCTATATCCTACCTCATCTAAATCCCCATCAAACCGAATATACATTCACGGATATAGGGGCATTATTTACAACAAAAGCCCAAGAGAAGTTCCGAAATTATAAGTTCATCAAGTATCAAACTTTAGACATAGAAGTAGACCCGAAAAGTCAAGGAGTTGAGGCTCATCAATATGATGTAATTATTGCCGCTAATGTACTTCATGCAACTACAGATATGAAGCAGACATTATCTCATGTGCGAGAACTGTTAGCAGATGGGGGAATGTTGGTGTTATATGAAGCAACAGCTAAAACAATATGGGTAGATTTAGTATTTGGACTGTTAGAAGGATGGTGGAAATTCAGGGATTATGAATTACGACCAGATTATCCTTTGTTGAGTAGAGACAAATGGCATCATGTGTTGAGAGAAACGGGTTTTACTGAAGTAGTTACGATGCCAGAAGTGGAGGGAATGGCAGAAACCTTGTCAGAGCAAACGGTAATTGTAGCTCAAGGCTCTCAAAGGAAGTTAGAACAAAGGAATGATGGTTCTAAGAGTTGGTTGATACTGGCAGACAAAAAGGGAGTAGGGCAACAGTTAGCTACTTTACTCCGCTCAGTAGGAGAGGTTTGTACTTTAGTATTTGCGGGAGAAAAGTATCAACAGATAGCTCCGGGAGAGTTTAGTATTAATCCTAATCAAGCTAAAGATTTTGAGGAAGTAATAGAGACAGTGGCAGGGAAGTCACCATCATTGTATGGAGTGGTACAATGTTGGACGACTGAAGCCGGAGTGGGTCAAGGGATTAATTCTGAGGAGTTAGGAAGTTTATCGAAGTTAGGGTGTGGCACAACTCTATCTTTAGTACAAGCATTGGTGAAAGGCGGGTTATCAACTGTCCCTCGATTATGGTTGGTGACAAATGGTGCTCAGGCGGTGCCTGCTCATCATCCGGTGATACCAGGAGTAGCTCAATCTTCGGTGTGGGGAATGGGGAAAGTGATTAGCTTGGAACATCCAGAGTTGAACTGTACTCGTATAGACTTGGACCCAGAGGAGACTTTAGAGGTTCAGGCTGATGCCCTATTTAAAGAAATTTGGTCGGAGGATTCCGAAGACCAGGTAGCATGGCGTGGGGATGGTCGTTATGTGGCTCGGTTGGTGGGTAGTCATCATCGGCAATTAGTGGCACAACAAGCTGATGGTAAGACTCAAAAGCCCTTAAGTTTCCGTTCTGGAGCTAGCTATTTGATTACAGGAGGTATGGGAGGTTTGGGTTTACTGGTAGCTAATTGGATGGTGTCAAAGGGGGCTAAACATTTGGTCTTGTTGGGACGCCGTTCACCGGATGATGCTGGTATCAAAAAAATAACAGAGTTAGAAATGGCAGGAGCGTCCGTGGTAGTGGAAATAGCCGATGTATCTGATTGGGAATCGATCACAGGTGTGTTGCAGAGAATAGATGAGTCAAATAGACCCTTAGGAGGAGTGATTCATTCGGCGGGAATGTTATCAGATGGAGTGCTACAAAACCAGAGTTGGTCTAGTTTTGAGCGGGTGATGGCACCGAAAGTGCAAGGTGCTTGGCATTTACATCAATTGAGTCAAAATCAACCATTGGACTTTTTTGTGCTGTTTTCTTCAGCAGCATCTCTGTTGGGTTCACCGGGTCAGGGAAATCATTCCTGTGCTAATGCTTTTCTTGATGGTTTGGCTCATTATCGTCGAACTATGGGATTACCGGGATTGAGTATTCATTGGGGAGCAGTTTCTCAAGTGGGAGAGGCGGCTGAACGGGGTGCAGATGTGAGGGCAAGTAAGCAGGGGATGGGTGTAATATCTCCGGCTCAGGTATTGGAGTCTTTAGAACTATTGATGAGTGGTTCGGATGTAGAAGTAGGGGTGGTGCCTATTGATTGGTCTCTGTGGCAGGAGAGAGTGACGCAGTGGCGGTTTTTGGCGGATTGGCAGGAAACTATATTGGAGGTGGCAGAACCATCGAAGTCAGATTTTCTGTTAAAGTTGGAGGCTACACAACCTAATGAGCGCCGCTTGTTGTTGGTGGCTCATGTGCGTCGTCAGGTGGCTAATGTGTTGGGGATTAGTCACCCTGAATCAATTGCTTTGGAAACAGGGTTTTTTGATTTAGGTATGGACTCTTTGACTTCTGTGGAGTTGAGGAATAAATTGCAAAGTAGTTTGAAGCGATCGCTTCCATCTTCTCTGGCTTTTAGTTATTCTACAATTAATCAGCTTGTAGATTACTTGGCCCAAAAATTAAACTTAACGGATACTCAACAAGAGGATACTGAGTTGCGATCGCTTGACTCATATGAAGAAAAGTCATCCGAGTTATCAGACACTAGCCCACGGACAGAAGTTGAATTAGAGGCATCACTTCTTAAAGAACTTGAAGAATTAGAAAATTTAATTTAAATAACAATAGGGTTTTTGGGTCAAGTTGGAAACCAGATCAAACACCAACATAATTTACTAAAACTACTTGTAAACTTACTCTATTAACACAACATGAATCCAAAACAAACACAAGAAAAAGAACCAAACCTACCTTTAGAAAGAACGATTAAAGCCCTCAAAGATGCACGCTACCAACTAGAAAGGTATAAAAATCAAAGCAAGGAACCAATTGCCATAATTGGAATTGGTTGCCGTTTTCCTGGAGGTGCATCTACCCCTGAAGCCTTCTGGCAACTTTTACAAAATGGAGTAGATACTATTACTGAAGTGCCACCAGACCGATGGCCTCTTAGTAAATATTATGACCCTGACCCTACCACTCCCGGTAAAATCTATACTCGTTATGGAGCCTTTGTTGAGCAAATACGGGAGTTTGATGCCAGTTTTTTTGGTATTTCTCCTAAAGAAGCAATTCATTTAGACCCCCAACATCGATTACTTCTAGAAGTAACTTGGGAAGCTTTAGAGCGTTCTGCTACAAATCCACAAAAACTGATAGGAACTCAAACAGGCGTATTTATTGGTATAACTAGCAACGACTATTCTCAAAATATATTTACTCAAGGTCCTGAACAAATTGATGCTTACTCAAGTCTAGGTAATGGCCACAGTATAGCATCAGGGCGAATCTCTTATATTCTCGGCCTTAAAGGTCCCTGTGTAGCAGTAGATACAGCTTGCTCTTCTTCTTTAATAAGTACTCATTTAGCTTGTTCTAGTCTGAGGAATCAAGAGTGCAATCTGGCCCTGGCAGGAGGGGTACATTTATCGATTTCTCCAGAAATAACAATCAACTATTGTAAAGCAAAAATGTTGTCTGTGGATGGTCGTTGTAAGACTTTTGATGCTGCGGCAGATGGATTTGTCCGTGGTGAAGGTTGTGGTATGATTGTACTCAAACGTTTGTCGGATGCGCTCTCAGATCAAGATAATATCCTAGCAGTAATTCGGGGTAGTGCAACTAACCAAGATGGAAATAGTAGTGGATTAACAGTTCCCAATGGTTCATCTCAACAAGCATTGATTCGTCAAGCCTTAGAAAATGGAGGAGTAGAACCAGCTAGTGTCAGTTATCTAGAGGCCCATGGTACAGGCACATCTTTGGGGGATCCCATTGAAGTGGAAGCAGTGGGAGAAGTATTTGGGGCAACTCATTCTCAACAAAAACCTTTAATTATTGGTTCAGTCAAAACTAATATTGGTCATTTGGAGTCAGCAGCGGGAATTGCAGGTTTAATGAAAGTAGTGTTGCAACTGCAAAATCGACAAATCGCGCCGTCCCTGCATTTTCATCAGCCAAATCCTTATATTAATTGGGACCAATTACCTGTACAAGTATCAACGGATGTCCGGCCTTGGCAGGTAAATAATCACAGTCGTATCGCAGGTATCAGTTCCTTTGGAGCTAGCGGTACTAATGCTCATGTAATTATAGAAGAAGCTCCCTCAATAGTCACAACTCAGAATAATAATGTTGAACGTCCCATTCATCTATTAACTCTGTCAGCAAAAACCGAAAAAGCTTTAGAAGATTTAGTCAGTAATTATCAAAGTTATCTAGAAACTAATCCCGAGTTAGCCCTAGCAGATGTATGCTATACAGCCTCTACAGGTAGAGCCCATTTTAATCATCGACTAGGGGTGATTGGATCTGACCCCACAGAATTAATAGACAAACTGCTTGGGTGGAAAACTCAGTCAGAATTAGTAGGAGTGTTTTCAGCACAACCAAATAGGGAAGTTCCCAAGATAGCCTTTCTCTTCACAGGTCAAGGTTCCCAGTATATAAATATGGGAAGGCAACTGTATGAAAAAGCACCAACTTTCCGTCAAGCTTTAGAGCAGTGTGACCAAATTCTCCAACCCGATCTAGAAACATCTATATTAGAAATCATCTACCCCAAAGAGGAACAAAAGTCAAGTATTTTAGACCAAACAGCTTACACCCAACCGGCTATATTTGCCCTGGAATACGCCCTGTTTAAATTATGGGATTCATGGGGAATCAAACCCAATGTAGTTATGGGTCACAGTGTCGGAGAATATGTAGCAGCTTGTATTGCCGAAGTATTTAGTCTAGAAGACGGTCTCAAACTAATAGCCATGCGAGGAAAGTTGATGCAACAGTTACCCTCTGGTGGTGAGATGGTATCGGTAATGGCATCAGAATCTCAGGTAACAGAGGCCATAAAAGAATATAGTTCACTTGTAACAATCGCAGCAGTTAACGGACCAGAAAGTATAGTAATTTCAGGTGAGAGTGGAGCTATAGCAACTATTTGTGATATCTTAAAAAACACGGGAGTTAAGACCAAACAATTACAGGTGTCCCATGGCTTCCACTCCCCATTAATGGAACCAATGTTAACCGAATTTGAAGCAGTGGCCAAACAGGTCACCTATAATGAACCAAAAATACCACTAATATCAAATGTTACAGGTACTGAAGTAGGTGCAGAAATAACCACTGCTGAATATTGGGTAGCTCATGTGCGTCAACCAGTAAGATTTGCTCAGAGTATGAAAACTCTGGAAGAGCAAGGATATGAAACCTTCCTGGAAATAGGACCCAAACCAATATTGTTAGGAATGGGAAGGCAATGTGTAAAAGAAGATGTAGGAGAATGGTTGCCCTCATTGCGTCCGAATCAAATTCCCCTCCAGTCCCCCTTAGAAATGGGGAAGTCAGAGGATGCTGCGCTTTTGAAGGATGAATGGCAACAAATGGTATCGAGCTTAGGAAAATTGTATGTAAAAGGAGCCAAAATAGATTGGTCAGGGTTTGACTCTGATTATAATCGTCAGAAAGTAGCCTTACCCACATATCCATTCCAACGAGAACGTTATTGGGTAGAAACAACAGAAAACAAACAGAAACAACATCAAAACACAGACAATATTCATCAGACTCCAATTGTTCAACTACTCACCCAAGGAAACACAAAAACCCTAACCCAACAACTAGAAACAACCGGCAAACTTTCATCAGAAAAACTGAAACTCTTACCCGAACTATTAGAGATATTAGCCCAACAACATCAAGAACAACTAACAGCCGCAACCCTCAAAAATTGGTTCTACGAAATTCAGTGGCAACCCCTCACTCAAACCAACTTAAACACAAACATTCAACCAACTCATTGGTTAATTTTAGCCGATACCACAGGAGTAGCCGAAAAACTCGCCCAAAAATTACAACAACAGGGTCATGAATACAGCCTAGTTGCTCGAGGCGAGAACTATAAAAAATCAACAGCAAATACTTATCAACTCAACCCTCATACTCCCCAAGAATTTGAACAACTGTATCAAGAAATTCAACAAAATACTCAAACTCCCATTACGAAGTTAATTCATTTGTGGAGTTTAGACGCTCCCGCATCAAAAGACTTAACCGTTGAAACCTTAGAATCAAGCCAAATCTGGGGATGTGGCAGCGTAGTGCACCTGTTACAAACCCTACTCAAAAACTCTAGCATTCCCGAACTGTGGTTAGTAACCCGTGGTTCCCAGTCAGTATTATCCAACACAGAAAATCACATAACAGGACTAGCCGCCTCACCCTTGTGGGGATTAGGTCGAGTCGTGTCCCTAGAACATCCCCAATTATGGGGAGGATTAATAGATCTAGACCCACAAGCTCCAGCAGTAGACGAGACAGAAATCTTATGGCAATTATTAGCTAACCAACAAGAAGAAGATCATCTAGCCTTACGGGGTGAAAAGACCTATGTAGCTCGTCTAGTTAACAAAGATACTCCAGAATTTTCTCAACCCCTATCCTTATCATCAGATGGTAGTTACCTAATAACTGGAGGGTTAGGAGCTTTAGGATTACATACTGCCCAATGGTTGGTGGAAAAAGGAGCGAAAAACATTGTTTTAACTGGACGTCGCCCTCCAACCGAAAAAGTGACTGAGTCCATAAAACAATTAGAAGAAACAGGATGCCAAGTGAGAGTGTTGTTAGGGGATGTTTCTGTGGAAGCAGATCTAGCCAAAATTCTGGAACAAATTCAGACATCAATGCCAATACTCAAAGGCATAATTCATGCGGCCGGAGTGCTAGATGATGGAACCATACAACAGATGAATTGGGAGCGTTTTGCCAAAGTTATGTCACCCAAGCTAATCGGAACTTGGCACTTACATACATTAACCCAAAATCTGCCATTAGATTTCTTTGTCTGTTTCTCCTCAATAGCTTCGATGTTGGGGTCCCTTGGTCAAGGAAACTATGCTGCTGCCAACGCCTTTATGGATACCTTAGCCAGTTATCGTCGCAGCCAAGGATTATCAGGACTAGCCATTAATTGGGGAGCATGGGCATCTGAGGGCATGGCTGCTCGTTTAGCAGTGGAGCATCAAAGTAGGATGCAGAACAGTGGGATAACTGAAATCGCCCCCAAAGAAGGAATGTCTGCCTTAGATTTACTGTTAACCCAGAAATCTGCTACAGCTCAGGTAGGGGTAGCAGGTATACAGTGGCAGGTACTGGCAGAAAATTGGAGTGGTATGAAAACAAATTCATTACTACGAGAATTATTACAGCAAGAGGAATGGTTTGAACAAGATACACGGAAACAGAAAGTCAAAGCTGAATTTTTAGCCAAATTAGAGGAGGCATCAAATGATAAACGTCAAGAAATTTTAACCGAACACATTCGGAGGCAGGTAGCTCAGGTACTGGGTTTCAGTTCGTCTAAATTACCAGAAGTCAATGTAGGCTTGATGGAAATGGGAATGGACTCTTTGATGACAGTAGAATTAAAAAATCGACTGCAAAATCAACTAGAAACCAACTTACCTGAGACAATAGCCATCGAATATCCAACCATTACCAAATTGTCCTTATATATAGAGGAATTAATGGGATGGAAGACAACAGAAATTGACCCATCCTCTGAAGAAACAGAAACCAAATTGATGATGGAGCGCTCAAGAACTGAAGCCATAGCTATCATCGGTATAGGCTGTAGATTTCCCAGAAATGCCAACACACCAGAAAGCTTCTGGGAACTGTTATCCAATGGCCAAGACTCCATTACAGAAATTCCACTAGAACGTTGGGACCTAGATTCCTACTACGACCCCAACCCTGAGAGCCCAGGGAAAATGTATATCCGTCACGCGGCATTAGTAGAGCAAGTAGATCAGTTCGACCCACGATTTTTTGGAATCTCCGAGCGAGAAGCTCATAGCCTTGACCCACAGCAACGCTTGATTTTAGAAGTAACTTGGGAAGCTTTAGAAAGAGCTGGTATTAACCCCCAACAATTAGAAAACACTCAGACAGGAGTGTTCCTGGGTATTGGTCAAAATGATTACGCTAATTTAGGTTTCCGCCAAGCAGCGGAAGATATTAGCCCTTACGATGCTACAGGCAATGGATTGTGTTTTGTAGCAGGTAGGTTATCTTACTTTTTAGGAGTGCAAGGCCCATCACTGGCAATAGATACAGCTTGTTCATCATCTCTGGTCGCTATCCATGAAGCTTGTCAGAGTCTGCGTCAGGGTGAATCTAATTTGGCCTTAGCTGGAGGAGTACATCTAGTTCTCTCTCCTGAAGTGACAATCGCACTATCAAAATTAAAGGCTCTAGCACCTGATGGCAAGTGTAAGACTTTTGATGCTGCTGCTGATGGTTATGGCAGGGGAGAGGGATGTGGCATTGTGGTACTGAAGCGTTTGTCGGATGCGGTTAAGGATGGGGACAGGATATCGGCGGTAATTCGTGGTTCGGCTGTTAACCATGATGGACCGAGTAGCGGAATGACAGTACCGAATAAACTGGCTCAGGAAAAACTGATTCAGAAAGCTCTCAAAGCAGCAAAAGTAGAACCGTTACAAGTGAGTTATGTGGAGGCTCATGGTACAGGAACTTCTCTGGGAGACCCGATGGAAGTGAGAGCTTTAGCTAGGGTGTTTGACCAGGGGCGTGAAGGGGAAAATCTCTTGAATATTGGTTCAGTTAAAACTAATATTGGTCATCTGGAAGCTGCAGCTGGAATAGCAGGTATGATTAAGGTGATTTTGCAATTGCAAAATCAGGAAATTGCGCCTCATCTGCATTTGGCTAATCCTAACCCTTATATTGATTGGGAAAATATGCCTTTGAAGGTACCGACTCAACTGACTCCTTGGTTGTCCAAAGGGGAGAAAAGGGTGGCAGGAGTTAGTTCTTTTGGTATGAGTGGTACGAATGCTCATATAGTTTTGGAAGAAGCATCAGTTCAAGTCAGAACTCAGAATGTGGTTGAACGTCCAGTTCATCTATTAACTCTGTCAGCAAAAACCGAAAAAGCTCTAGAAGATCAGGTCAGTAATTATCAAAATTATCTAGAAACTAATCCCGAGTTAGCCCTAGCAGATGTATGCTATACAGCTAACACTGGACGCGCTCAGTTTAATCATCGACTAGGAGTGATTGCTTCTGAAGCGACAGAATTAATAGAGAAACTGCTGGGATGGAAAACTCAGTCAGAATTAGTAGGAGTATTTTCAGGACAACCAAATAGGGAAGTTCCCAAGATAGCCTTTCTCTTCACAGGTCAAGGTTCCCAATATATAAACATGGGAAGACAACTGTATGAAAAAGCACCAACTTTCCGTCAAGTCTTAGAGCAATGTGACCAAATTCTCCAACCCTATCTGGAAACATCTATATTAGAAATAATCTACCCCAAAGAGGAACAAAAGTCAAGTATTTTAGACCAAACAGCTTACACCCAACCCGCTATATTTGCCCTGGAATACGCCCTGTTTAAATTATGGGATTCATGGGGAATCAAGCCTAATGTAGTCATGGGTCACAGTGTAGGAGAATATGTAGCAGCTTGCACGGCCGGAGTATTTAGCCTAGAAGACGGTCTCAAACTAATAGCCATGCGGGGAAGATTGATGCAACAGTTACCCTCTGGTGGTGAGATGGTATCGGTAATGGCATCAGAATTTCAGGTAACAGAGGCTATAAAAGAATATACTTCCCAAGTTACAATAGCAGCAGTTAACGGACCAGAAAGTATCGTAATTTCTGGTGAGAGTGGAGCTATAACAAATATTTGTGATATATTAAAAAACATGGGAATTAAGACCAAACAATTACAGGTGTCCCATGGCTTCCACTCCCCATTAATGGAACCAATGTTAACCGAATTTTCAGCAGTGGCTAAACAGGTCACCTATAATGAACCAAAAATACCACTAATATCAAATGTTACAGGTACTGAAGTAGGTGCAGAAATAACCACTGCTGAATATTGGGTGCGTCATGTGCGTCAACCAGTAAGATTTGCCCAGAGTATGAAAACTCTGGAAGAGCAAGGATATGAAACCTTCCTGGAGATAGGCTCTAAAGCAATATTGTTGGGAATGGGAAGGCAATGTGTAACAGAAGATGTGGGAGAGTGGTTGCCCTCATTACGTCCGGGAGTGGATGAGTGGCAACAAATGTTATCAAGTTTAGGGCAATTGTATGTAAGAGGAGTCAAAATAGATTGGTCAGGGTTTGACTCCGATTATAGTCGTCAGAAAGTAGCATTGCCCACATATCCATTCCAACGGGAACGTTATTGGGTAGAAACAACAGAAAACAAACATAAACAACATCAAAATACAGAAAATATTAGTGAGATTCCAATTATTAAACTACTTACTCAAGGAAAAACAGAAGCTCTCACTCAACAACTAGAAACAGTAGCAAAGTTTTCACCAGAAAAACTTAAATTTTTACCAGAAATATTAGACGTATTAGCCAAACAATACCAGGAACAATTAGCAGCAGTAACTACATCACTAGAAAATTGCTTGTATGAAGTAGAGTGGAGAAACAAAAGTATTTTTGGTAAACTACTACCACCATATTTCCTCATACCTCCCATAGAAATTAACCAAAAATTAACTCCTACTCTGACAGAATTAGTAACTCAGGTAGATAATGAAACAACAGTGTCTTTTGAAATAAGCTTGGACCAATTAAGCTTAGACTATATAGTACAGGCATTACAGGAGATGGGTTGGTCATACAAACCAACAGAAAGCTTTGCATTTGATGTAGCAGCCCAAAAATTAGGTGTAGTTCCCACCCATCGACCACTATTTAAGCGTTTGCTGCAAATATTAACAGAGTCAGGAATACTCAAGTCAAAGAATCAGCAGTGGGAAGTAGCACAAACCTTAGCTGAAGTAAAGCCGACTGAAAAAATCAGCAGTTTACAGAAGAAATATCCAGAAGAAACAGCAGCATTGACACTACTGGAGCGTTGTGGCTCTAAACTAAGTGGGGTATTACGGGGAACAATAGACCCAGTAGAGTTAGTGTTCCCCCAAGGAGATTTGACCACAGCGACTCAACTTTATGAAGAGTCAACAGTAGCGAAAGTGATGAACACAATAGTAGAAAAATCCATCACCAAAGCTATAGCAAAATTACCCAAAAGCCGAGGAATACGGTTGTTGGAAATAGGAGCGGGAACAGGAGGTACCACAAGTTATATCCTACCTCATCTAAATCAAGGGCAAACCGAATATACATTCACGGATATAGGGGCATTATTTACAGCCAAAGCTCAAGATAAATTCCGGGATTATAAGTTCATCAAGTATCAAACTTTAGACATAGAAGTAGACCCGACAACTCAAGGATTTGAGGCTCATCAATATGATGTAATTATTGCAGCTAATGTACTTCATGCAACTACAGATATGAAGCAGACATTATCCCATGTGCGAGAACTGTTAGCAGATGGGGGAATGTTGGTGTTATATGAAGCAACAGCTAAAACAATATGGGTAGATTTAATATTTGGACTGTTAGAAGGATGGTGGAAATTCAGGGATTATGAATTACGACCAGATTATCCTTTGTTGAGTAGAGACAAATGGCATCATGTTTTGAGAGAAACAGGTTTTACCGAAGTAGTAACCATGCCAGAAGTGGAGGGAATGGCAGAAACATTGTCAGAGCAAACGGTAATTGTAGCTCAAAGCTCTCCAACGAAGTTAGAACAAAGGAATGATGGTTCTAAGAGTTGGTTGATCCTAGCAGATTCTCAGGGAGTGGGGCAAAAGTTAGCTACCTTACTCCGCTCAGTAGGAGAGATTTGTACTTTAGTATTTGCAGGAGAGAGATATAAACAAATAGCACCAGCAGAATTTACCATAAATCCAGATCAAGGAAATGATTACTCACAACTACTAGAAACATTAACAACAAATGTATCTAGTTCTGTTGAAATTATTCACTTATGGAGTTTAGATAATTCTGAAGTTGAGAAGTTAACAGTAGAAACTTTAGAGTCAACTTCAAGCCTGGGATGTGGTAGCATATTGCATTTGACTCAAGCATTACTCAAGGTTGAATTTATTCAAAAGCCTTGCCTATGGTTAGTTACCCAAGGAGCACAGCCAGTTCTTGGCATTAACAGTTCTATGACTGGATTAGCTCAATCTCCTGTGTGGGGAATGGGTAGAGTCGTCTCTCTTGAACATCCTGATTTCTGGGGAGGAATGGTAGATTTAGACCCTAATAGCTCTACTGATGAATCAGTAGCTGCCTTAATAGCAGAGATTTGTGATTCAGATGGTGAAGATCATATATCTTTCCGTGATGGGCAGCGCTATGTAGCTCGTTTAATGGGTAGTAGCCAGATGGAAAAGTCTCAAAGTTTGAGTTTCCACTCTGATGCTACCTACCTAATTACTGGAGGTTTGGGATTTTTAGGACTAAAATTTGCCCAGTGGATGGTAGAGCGGGGAGCAAGAAATCTTGTGCTGACAGGGCGCAAAGGACTTCCTCCACGGGAAGAATGGGCTAATTTATCTGCAAATACTGAGGACGGGAATAAAACTAGAATCATCACATTGTTAGAAAATAGTGGGGCAAAAGTAACTGTATGTCCTGCTGATATCACTGATTCAATACAGATGTCCTTAATAGTAGAGGAAATCAATACAACACAGAAACCTTTAAGAGGAGTTGTTCATGCTGCTGGTGTTAGTAGTAGTGGATTGCCGATCAAGGAGATAGAACCTCATACTATGGAATCCGTGCTTCGTCCTAAGACACTAGGAACATGGATTTTACATCAACTAACCAAGAATTTATCTCTGGACTTTTTTGTCTGCTTTTCTTCTGCTGGCTCAGTGTGGGGAGCTAAAACTCAAGGTAGTTATGATGCAGCTAATCATTTCCTGGATGCATTTGCTTACTATCGCCGTTCTATAGGACTACCAGCATTAAGTGTTAATTGGGGAAGTCTAGGTCAGGGAGGCATGGCTTCTGAGGAAACTTATGTCCAAGCTATGAGTAAAATTGGATTGAAACCATTACAGCCAGAGCAAGGATTTAACGCTTTGGGTTGGCTTATGGAAACTGATACAGTCCAAACAGTGGTAGCCTGGGTAGACTGGAATATATTTAAAGAAGTCTATCAATCGAAAAAATACCGACCACTTTTGGCAGAGATAGAAAACAAATCACTAGAATCAGAAGATCGGTCATTACTACAGCAACCAGAAATTTTAAAACAATTAGAAGCAGAGCCTGAAAGTAGGCGTTATCAACTTTTGATTGACTATCTTACGAATGAAGTAGCTAGAGTATTGGGGGTCAAAGATTTTAAACTACTATCTCCAGAGCAAGGTTTATTTGAAATGGGTATGGACTCTTTAATGACAGTGGAACTGAGAAATAAACTGCAAAAAAGCTTGAATTGTTCTCTGCCAAAAACGTTAGCTTTTGAATTTCCAAATATTATTAGTTTAGCCGACTACATTTCTTCAAAAGTACTTGGTTGGCAGTTAAATAAAATAGAGCAGTCGCAGTTATCTGTTGTTCAACAACAGAAAGCAAATCAAATTTTAGAGATAGAAAATTTATCAGAAGAAGATGTTGAATCTTCAGTTATTCAGGAATTAGCAGCCTTAAACACGTTACTCGAGGACAATTAAAAATGAGCAATTCACCAGATAAAAAAGAAAAGCTATCTGTATCAAAACAGGTCCTTTTAGCACTTAAAGAAGCCAAAACTAGAATAGAAGCACTAGAGTCTACCACAACAGAACCAATAGCAGTTGTTGGTATGGCTTGTCGCTTTCCTGGAGGAGCCGATAGCCCCCAAAAATTATGGCAATTACTATCTGATGGAGTGGATGCAATTACCGAAATTCCTCCCCAACGCTGGAATGTAGATAACTACTACGACCCCAACCCAGAAACTCCGGGAAAAATGTCGTCCCGCTTGGGAGGATTTTTACAGGAAGATATAGCTCAATTTGACCCTCTGTTTTTTGGGATTTCAGAGCGAGAAGCTATCACTATTGACCCACAACATCGCCTACTCTTGGAAGTAAGTTGGGAAGCACTGGAAAATACTGGATATA
Organism: Moorena producens PAL-8-15-08-1; assembly: GCF_001767235.1. Classification (GTDB taxonomy): domain Bacteria; phylum Cyanobacteriota; class Cyanobacteriia; order Cyanobacteriales; family Coleofasciculaceae; genus Moorena; species Moorena producens_A. The sequence goes on along the minus strand of NZ_CP017599.1, from coordinate 4,825,878 downwards.
TTCCTCGGAGATTAGATAATAGTGTAACAGGAGTATTTGTAGGTATCACTAATTGCGAGTATCAAGTGATTACCGGACAAGGGACAGAAACTAATATCGCCCCCTATGCAGTCACTGGCTTACCATTGAATGCTGCAGCCGGTCGTTTATCCTACACCTTGGGACTAACTGGTCCATCTATGGCAATAGATACAGCCTGTTCTTCTTCTCTGGTTGCTATCCATCAAGCCTGTCAAAGCTTGCGATTACAAGAATGTCAAATGGCTTTAGCAGGAGGAGTTAATCTCTGGCTATTACCAGACGCATTGATTGCGACATCCCAGGCCAAAATGTCATCTCCTGATGGCCGGTGTCAAACTTTTGACGAGGAAGCTAATGGAACAGCTTGGGGAGAAGGATGTGGTATGTTGGTGTTGAAACGTTTGTCTGATGCACAAGCCTCAAAAGATCAAATTTTGGCAGTGATTTCAGGTTCAGCAGTGAATCAGGACGGACCAAGTAGTGGGTTTACAGTTCCAAATAGCTCATCCCAGCAACAGGTAATTCGTCAAGCTCTGAAAATGGCGAAAGTCAAACCATCCCAAGTAAGTTATGTAGAAGCTCACGGTACAGCAACTTCTCTGGGAGACCCAATTGAACTTAGGTCTTTGGCAGAAGTATTTGGGGAAGAACGTTCTGCCCAAGAGCCGTTGATGATTGGCTCTATTAAAACTAACATAGGTCATCTAGGATCTGCTGCTGGGATATCTGGGGTCATGAAAGTAATATTGCAAATACAGCATCGACAGATAGTACCTCATTTGCACTTGAAAAATCCCACCAGTAAGTTCGACTGGAAGAACTCCCCAATTGTGGTAGCAACTCAACCAACTACTTGGGATAGGAATGAACCTAGTGTAATTGCAGGAGTAAGTTCCTTTGGAGGTAGTGGTACTAATGCTCATGTAATTATAGAAGAAGCTCCCTCAATAGTCACAACTCAGAATAATAATGTTGAACGTCCCATTCATCTATTAACTCTGTCAGCAAAAACCGAAAAAGCTTTAGAAGATTTAGTCAGTAATTATCAAAGTTATCTAGAAACTAATCCCGAGTTAGCCCTAGCAGATGTATGCTATACAGCCTCTACAGGTAGAGCCCATTTTAATCATCGACTAGGGGTGATTGGATCTGACCCCACAGAATTAATAGACAAACTGCTTGGGTGGAAAACTCAGTCAGAATTAGTAGGAGTGTTTTCAGCACAACCAAATAGGGAAGTTCCCAAGATAGCCTTTCTCTTCACAGGTCAAGGTTCCCAGTATATAAATATGGGAAGGCAACTGTATGAAAAAGCACCAACTTTCCGTCAAGCTTTAGAGCAGTGTGACCAAATTCTCCAACCCGATCTAGAAACATCTATATTAGAAATCATCTACCCCAAAGAGGAACAAAAGTCAAGTATTTTAGACCAAACAGCTTACACCCAACCGGCTATATTTGCCCTGGAATACGCCCTGTTTAAATTATGGGATTCATGGGGAATCAAACCCAATGTAGTTATGGGTCACAGTGTCGGAGAATATGTAGCAGCTTGTATTGCCGAAGTATTTAGTCTAGAAGACGGTCTCAAACTAATAGCCATGCGAGGAAAGTTGATGCAACAGTTACCCTCTGGTGGTGAGATGGTATCGGTAATGGCATCAGAATCTCAGGTAACAGAGGCCATAAAAGAATATAGTTCACTTGTAACAATCGCAGCAGTTAACGGACCAGAAAGTATAGTAATTTCAGGTGAGAGTGGAGCTATAGCAACTATTTGTGATATCTTAAAAAACACGGGAGTTAAGACCAAACAATTACAGGTGTCCCATGGCTTCCACTCCCCATTAATGGAACCAATGTTAACCGAATTTGAAGCAGTGGCCAAACAGGTCACCTATAATGAACCAAAAATACCACTAATATCAAATGTTACAGGTACTGAAGTAGGTGCAGAAATAACCACTGCTGAATATTGGGTAGCTCATGTGCGTCAACCAGTAAGATTTGCTCAGAGTATGAAAACTCTGGAAGAGCAAGGATATGAAACCTTCCTGGAAATAGGACCCAAACCAATATTGTTAGGAATGGGAAGGCAATGTGTAAAAGAAGATGTAGGAGAATGGTTGCCCTCATTGCGTCCGAATCAAATTCCCCTCCAGTCCCCCTTAGAAATGGGGAAGTCAGAGGATGCTGCGCTTTTGAAGGATGAATGGCAACAAATGGTATCGAGCTTAGGAAAATTGTATGTAAAAGGAGCCAAAATAGATTGGTCAGGGTTTGACTCTGATTATAATCGTCAGAAAGTAGCCTTACCCACATATCCATTCCAACGAGAACGTTATTGGGTAGAAACAACAGAAAACAAACAGAAACAACATCAAAACACAGACAATATTCATCAGACTCCAATTGTTCAACTACTCACCCAAGGAAACACAAAAACCCTAACCCAACAACTAGAAACAACCGGCAAACTTTCATCAGAAAAACTGAAACTCTTACCCGAACTATTAGAGATATTAGCCCAACAACATCAAGAACAACTAACAGCCGCAACCCTCAAAAATTGGTTCTACGAAATTCAGTGGCAACCCCTCACTCAAACCAACTTAAACACAAACATTCAACCAACTCATTGGTTAATTTTAGCCGATACCACAGGAGTAGCCGAAAAACTCGCCCAAAAATTACAACAACAGGGTCATGAATACAGCCTAGTTGCTCGAGGCGAGAACTATAAAAAATCAACAGCAAATACTTATCAACTCAACCCTCATACTCCCCAAGAATTTGAACAACTGTATCAAGAAATTCAACAAAATACTCAAACTCCCATTACGAAGTTAATTCATTTGTGGAGTTTAGACGCTCCCGCATCAAAAGACTTAACCGTTGAAACCTTAGAATCAAGCCAAATCTGGGGATGTGGCAGCGTAGTGCACCTGTTACAAACCCTACTCAAAAACTCTAGCATTCCCGAACTGTGGTTAGTAACCCGTGGTTCCCAGTCAGTATTATCCAACACAGAAAATCACATAACAGGACTAGCCGCCTCACCCTTGTGGGGATTAGGTCGAGTCGTGTCCCTAGAACATCCCCAATTATGGGGAGGATTAATAGATCTAGACCCACAAGCTCCAGCAGTAGACGAGACAGAAATCTTATGGCAATTATTAGCTAACCAACAAGAAGAAGATCATCTAGCCTTACGGGGTGAAAAGACCTATGTAGCTCGTCTAGTTAACAAAGATACTCCAGAATTTTCTCAACCCCTATCCTTATCATCAGATGGTAGTTACCTAATAACTGGAGGGTTAGGAGCTTTAGGATTACATACTGCCCAATGGTTGGTGGAAAAAGGAGCGAAAAACATTGTTTTAACTGGACGTCGCCCTCCAACCGAAAAAGTGACTGAGTCCATAAAACAATTAGAAGAAACAGGATGCCAAGTGAGAGTGTTGTTAGGGGATGTTTCTGTGGAAGCAGATCTAGCCAAAATTCTGGAACAAATTCAGACATCAATGCCAATACTCAAAGGCATAATTCATGCGGCCGGAGTGCTAGATGATGGAACCATACAACAGATGAATTGGGAGCGTTTTGCCAAAGTTATGTCACCCAAGCTAATCGGAACTTGGCACTTACATACATTAACCCAAAATCTGCCATTAGATTTCTTTGTCTGTTTCTCCTCAATAGCTTCGATGTTGGGGTCCCTTGGTCAAGGAAACTATGCTGCTGCCAACGCCTTTATGGATACCTTAGCCAGTTATCGTCGCAGCCAAGGATTATCAGGACTAGCCATTAATTGGGGAGCATGGGCATCTGAGGGCATGGCTGCTCGTTTAGCAGTGGAGCATCAAAGTAGGATGCAGAACAGTGGGATAACTGAAATCGCCCCCAAAGAAGGAATGTCTGCCTTAGATTTACTGTTAACCCAGAAATCTGCTACAGCTCAGGTAGGGGTAGCAGGTATACAGTGGCAGGTACTGGCAGAAAATTGGAGTGGTATGAAAACAAATTCATTACTACGAGAATTATTACAGCAAGAGGAATGGTTTGAACAAGATACACGGAAACAGAAAGTCAAAGCTGAATTTTTAGCCAAATTAGAGGAGGCATCAAATGATAAACGTCAAGAAATTTTAACCGAACACATTCGGAGGCAGGTAGCTCAGGTACTGGGTTTCAGTTCGTCTAAATTACCAGAAGTCAATGTAGGCTTGATGGAAATGGGAATGGACTCTTTGATGACAGTAGAATTAAAAAATCGACTGCAAAATCAACTAGAAACCAACTTACCTGAGACAATAGCCATCGAATATCCAACCATTACCAAATTGTCCTTATATATAGAGGAATTAATGGGATGGAAGACAACAGAAATTGACCCATCCTCTGAAGAAACAGAAACCAAATTGATGATGGAGCGCTCAAGAACTGAAGCCATAGCTATCATCGGTATAGGCTGTAGATTTCCCAGAAATGCCAACACACCAGAAAGCTTCTGGGAACTGTTATCCAATGGCCAAGACTCCATTACAGAAATTCCACTAGAACGTTGGGACCTAGATTCCTACTACGACCCCAACCCTGAGAGCCCAGGGAAAATGTATATCCGTCACGCGGCATTAGTAGAGCAAGTAGATCAGTTCGACCCACGATTTTTTGGAATCTCCGAGCGAGAAGCTCATAGCCTTGACCCACAGCAACGCTTGATTTTAGAAGTAACTTGGGAAGCTTTAGAAAGAGCTGGTATTAACCCCCAACAATTAGAAAACACTCAGACAGGAGTGTTCCTGGGTATTGGTCAAAATGATTACGCTAATTTAGGTTTCCGCCAAGCAGCGGAAGATATTAGCCCTTACGATGCTACAGGCAATGGATTGTGTTTTGTAGCAGGTAGGTTATCTTACTTTTTAGGAGTGCAAGGCCCATCACTGGCAATAGATACAGCTTGTTCATCATCTCTGGTCGCTATCCATGAAGCTTGTCAGAGTCTGCGTCAGGGTGAATCTAATTTGGCCTTAGCTGGAGGAGTACATCTAGTTCTCTCTCCTGAAGTGACAATCGCACTATCAAAATTAAAGGCTCTAGCACCTGATGGCAAGTGTAAGACTTTTGATGCTGCTGCTGATGGTTATGGCAGGGGAGAGGGATGTGGCATTGTGGTACTGAAGCGTTTGTCGGATGCGGTTAAGGATGGGGACAGGATATCGGCGGTAATTCGTGGTTCGGCTGTTAACCATGATGGACCGAGTAGCGGAATGACAGTACCGAATAAACTGGCTCAGGAAAAACTGATTCAGAAAGCTCTCAAAGCAGCAAAAGTAGAACCGTTACAAGTGAGTTATGTGGAGGCTCATGGTACAGGAACTTCTCTGGGAGACCCGATGGAAGTGAGAGCTTTAGCTAGGGTGTTTGACCAGGGGCGTGAAGGGGAAAATCTCTTGAATATTGGTTCAGTTAAAACTAATATTGGTCATCTGGAAGCTGCAGCTGGAATAGCAGGTATGATTAAGGTGATTTTGCAATTGCAAAATCAGGAAATTGCGCCTCATCTGCATTTGGCTAATCCTAACCCTTATATTGATTGGGAAAATATGCCTTTGAAGGTACCGACTCAACTGACTCCTTGGTTGTCCAAAGGGGAGAAAAGGGTGGCAGGAGTTAGTTCTTTTGGTATGAGTGGTACGAATGCTCATATAGTTTTGGAAGAAGCATCAGTTCAAGTAAAAACTCAGAATGTGGTTGAACGTCAAGTTCATCTATTAACTCTGTCAGCAAAAACCGAAAAAGCTCTAGAAGATTTAGTTAGTAATTATCAAAATTATCTAGAAACTAATCCCGAGTTAGCCCTAGCAGATGTATGCTATACAGCTAACACTGGACGCGCTCAGTTTAATCATCGACTAGGGGTGATGGCATCTGAGCCGAAGGAATTAATAGAGAAACTGCTGGGGTGGAAAACTGACTCAGAATTAGTTGGAGTATTTTCAGGACAACCAAATAGTGAAAGTCCCAAAATAGCCTTTCTCTTCACAGGTCAAGGTTCCCAGTATATAAATATGGGAAGACAACTGTATGAACAAGCACCAACCTTCCGTCAAGCCTTAGAGCAATGTGACCAAATTCTCCAACCCGATCTAGAAACATCTATATTAGAAATCATCTACCCCAAAGATGAACAAAAGTCAAGTCTTTTAGACCAAACAGCTTATACTCAACCTGCCATATTTGCCCTGGAATACGCCCTGTTTAAATTATGGGATTCATGGGGCATCAAACCCAATGTAGTTATGGGTCACAGCGTCGGAGAATATGTAGCAGCTTGTATTGCCGGAGTATTTAGTCTAGAAGACGGTCTCAAACTAATAGCCATGCGGGGACAGTTGATGCAACAGTTGCCCTCTGGTGGTGAGATGGTATCTGTAATGGCATCAGAATCTCAGGTAACAGAGGCCATAAAAGAATATACTTCCCAAGTAACAATAGCAGCAGTTAACGGACCAGAAAGTATAGTAATTTCTGGTGAAAGTGGAGCTATAGCAACTATTTGTGCTCAATTAAAAAACATGGGAATTAAGACCAAACAATTACAGGTGTCCCATGGCTTCCACTCCCCATTAATGGAACCAATGTTAACCGAATTTGAAGCAGTGGCTAAACAGGTCACCTATAATGAACCAAAAATACCACTAATATCAAATGTTACAGGTATTGAAGTAGGTGCAGAAATAACCACTGCTGAATATTGGGTAGCTCATGTGCGTCAACCAGTAAGGTTTGCCCAGAGTATGAAAACTCTGGAAGAGCAAGGATATGAAACCTTCCTGGAAATTGGGCCGAAACCAATATTGTTGGGAATGGGAAGGCAATGTGTAACAGAAGATGTGGGAGAGTGGTTGCCCTCATTACGTCCGGGAGTGGATGAATGGCAACAAATGTTATCAAGTTTAGGGCAGTTGTATGTAAGAGGAGTCAAAATAGATTGGTCAGGGTTTGACTCCGACTATAGTCGTCAGAAAGTAGCATTGCCCACATATCCATTCCAACGGGAACGTTATTGGGTGGAAACCAACAACAACTTCTGGCCTCAAAAGCAATTTTCCCAAGGGGACAACCTCCATCCCCTATTAGGTCAAAAGCTAAATTGTGCAGGGGAACAACAGATATTTGCATCACAAATAGGAGAAAACTCACCCAACTATCTGAAGGACCACCGAGTATTTAATCAAGCACTATTTCCCACAACCGGCTACCTAGAAATAGCAATAGCAGCAGGAAATCACCAATTAAAAACATCCCAGATAGTAATAGAAGACCTAACTATAACTAGAGGATGGATACTACCAACAGGAGAATTGACAAATGCCCAAACCATACTCACCCCAACAGATAACCAAAGCTACAAGTTTCAAATATTTTCTCAACCAGAACAACAGGAGTGGAGACTCCACACCACAGGAAAAATCAGAAAAGAGTCACCCCCCCCTACTCAGACAAAAATTGACCTAGAAAAATACAAGAGTGAATGTGAGAAAACAATAGAAGTCAAACAACATTATCAAAAATTTAAACAAGTAGGGATAGACTACGGGAATACCTTCCAAGGCATTCAACAATTGTGGTCAGGTTCAAACCAAGCATTAGGTTATATCAAACTCCCCGAAGAATTAATAACACAAACAAACGACTATAATTTCCATCCAGCACTATTAGATGCCGCCTTGCAAGTAATGTCTCATGCACTGCCAGAAACGGATAATGACAAAACTTATCTGCCAATAGGAATAGAAGAATTCAGAGTATATAAGAATCCAGGGCTGAGTCTATGGGCATATGTATCAGTAACCAGTCGAGAAGTGGAAACTCCAGAAAGTTTGACTACTATTGTCACCATAGTAACTCCAGAAGGAGAAATAATTGCCAACCTCAAAGGTTTACAAGTCAAACTAGCAACAAAACAGACCCTACTGGGAACAGAAACCGAATCAATAGAAAATTGGTTGTATGAAGTAGAGTGGAGAAACCAAGGTATTTTAGGTAAACTACTACCACCAGATTTCCTCATACCTCCTATAGAAATCAACCAAAAATTAACTCCTACTCTGACAGAATTAGTAACTCAGGTAGATAATGAAACAACAGTGTCTGTTCAAACGACCTTAGAAGAATTAAGCAGAGATTATATAGTACAAGCATTACAGGAGATGGGTTGGTCATACAAACCAGCAGAAAGCTTTGCATTTGATGTAGCAGCCCAAAAATTAGGTATAGTTCCTACCCATCGACCACTGTTTAAGCGTTTGCTGCAAATATTGACAGAGTCAGGAATACTCAAGTCAAAGAATCAGCAGTGGGAAGTTGCACAAACCTTACCTGAAGTCAAGCCTACGGAAAAAATCAGCAGTTTACAGAATAAATATCCAGAAGAAACAGCAGCATTGACACTACTGGAGCGTTGTGGGTCTAAACTAAGTGGGGTATTACGAGGAGCAATAGACCCAGTAGAGTTAGTGTTCCCCCAAGGAGATTTGACAGCAGCGACTCAACTTTATGAAGAGTCAACAGTAGCTTTGGTGATGAACACAATAGTAGAAAAATCCATCACCAAAGCTCTAGAAAAATTACCCAAAAACCGAGGGCTCAGATTGTTGGAAATAGGAGCGGGAACAGGAGGGACCACAAGCTATATCCTACCTCATCTAAATCAAGGGCAAACCGAATATACATTCACGGATATAGGGGCATTATTTACAGCCAAAGCTCAAGATAAATTCCGGGATTATAAGTTCATCAAGTATCAAACTTTAGACATAGAAATAGACCCGAAAAGTCAAGGATTTGAGGCTCATCACTATGATGTAATTATTGCAGCTAATGTACTTCATGCAACTACAGATATGAAGCAGACATTATCTCATGTGCGAGAACTGTTAGCAGATGGGGGAATGTTGGTGTTATATGAAGCAACAGCTAAAACACTATGGGTAGATTTAATATTTGGACTGTTAGAAGGATGGTGGAAATTCAGGGATTATGAATTACGACCAGATTATCCTTTGTTGAGTAGAGACAAATGGCATCATGTGTTGAGAGAAACGGGTTTTACTGAAGTAGTTACGATGCCAGAAGTGGAGGGAATGGCAGAAACCTTGTCAGGACAAACGGTAATTGTAGCTCAAGGCTCTCAAAGGAAGTTAGAACCAAGGAATGATGGTTCTAAGAGTTGGTTGATACTGGCAGACTCTCAGGGAGTAGGGCAACAGTTAGCTACTTTACTCCGCTCAGTAGGAGAGGTTTGTACTTTAGTATTTGCGGGAGAAAAGTATCAACAAATAGCTCCGGGAGAATTTAGTATTAATCCTAATCAAGCTAAAGGTTTTGAGGAAGTAATAGAGATAGTGGCAGGGAAGTCACCATCATTGTATGGAGTAGTACAATGTTGGACGACAGAAGCCAGAATGGGGAAAACTATTAATTATGAGGAGTTAGAAAGTTTATCGAAGCTAGGGTGTGGCACAACTCTATCTTTAGTACAAGCATTGGTGAAAGCAGGGTTATCAATTGTACCTCGATTATGGTTGGTGACAAGTGGTGCTCAGGCTGTGCCGTCAAATCATCCGGTCATACCAGGAGTAGCTCAATCTTCGGTGTGGGGAATGGGGAAAGTGATTAGCTTGGAACACCCAGAATTGAACTGTACTCGTATAGATTTAGACCCAGAGGAGACTATAGAGGGTCAAGCTGATGCACTCTTTAATGAAATCTGGTCGGAGGATTCCGAAGACCAGGTAGCATGGCGTGGAGATGGTCGTTATGTAGCTCGATTGGTGGCTAGTCGTCATCGGCAACCAGTGGCACAACAGTTAGTACCATCACAACCATTCAAACTAGGAAGTTCCCAGAAGGGTAGTTTAGATAACTTAATCCTGGAGCCAGTTACCAGACGTTCGCCAGGAGCAGGGGAAGTAGAAATTAGAGTTAAGGCAACAGGATTGAATTTTCTAGATGTAGTATCTGCATTAGGATTAGTCCCTCAGCAAGTGGATGGAATGTCTCAAAAACACTTAGTAGAGATGGACAGTTTTGGTGGAGAGTGTGCGGGTGAAGTAGTAGCTGTAGGGTCAGAAGTCACAGGCTTTAATGTAGGGGATTTAGTTATGGCTATGGCTCACGGCACCTTTAGTCAGTATGTAACTGTTGATGCTACCTATGTAGTTATTAAGCCCGAAAATTTGAGCTTTGAAGAAGCAGCATCTGTTCCAGCTAATTTTTTAACAGCTTATTATACTTTGCATCATCTGGCTAAGATTAAGGGTGGCGAGCGCATTCTCATCCATGCTGGTGCCGGAGGTACGGGAATGGCAGCAGTTCAAATCGCACAGCAGGCAGGAGCTGAGGTTTTGGCTACAGCAAGTCCGCCCAAATGGGAAGCATTACGAAATCTGGGTGTTAAACATATTATGAATTCCCGGACATTAGAATTTGCTGACCAGGTGATGGAAATAACTCAAGGTCAAGGAGTGGATATTGTACTCAACTCCCTGACTTCTGGGGAATTTATTAGCAAGAGTATGTCAGTAGTAACTCAGGGTGGTCGGTTTGTGGAAATCGCCAAGCGAGGAGTATGGTCTTCAAGCCAAGTAGCAGCAGTTAGACCGGATGTATCTTATTTTGTGGTGGATTTAGTCAAAGAGTCAATAGAGCAACCGGGATTAATCAATTCTATGTTGCAAGGGTTGAAAGAAAAATTCGGCAATGGTTTACTACAACCACCACCAATAAAGGTATTTTCAATAGAGGAAGTCATTGATGCCTTCCGTTATATGCAACAAGCCAAACATATAGGTAAGATTGTGGTAACTCAAACACAACCTGATGCTAGGACTCAAAAGTCTTTAAGTTTCCGTTCTGGAGCTAGCTATTTAATTACAGGAGGTATGGGAGGTTTGGGTTTACTGGTAGCTAATTGGATGGTGTCAAAGGGGGCTAAACATTTAATCTTGTTAGGACGCCGTTCACCGGATGATGCTGCTATCAAAAAAATAACAGAATTAGAAATGGCAGGAGCGGAAGTGGTAGTGGAAAAAGCCGATGTATCTGATTGGGAATCGATCAGAGGTGTGTGGCAGAGAATAGATGAGTCAAATAGACCCTTAGGAGGAGTGATTCATTCGGCGGGGATGTTATCAGATGGAGTGTTGCAAAATCAGAGTTGGTCTAGTTTTGAGCAGGTAATGGCACCGAAAGTGCAAGGTGCTTGGCATTTACATCAATTGAGTCAAAATCAACTGAATCAAAATCAACCATTGGACTTTTTTGTGCTGTTTTCTTCCGTAGCATCTTTGTTGGGTTCTCCTGGTCAGGGAAATCATTCCTCTGCTAATGCTTTTCTTGATGGTTTGGCTCATTATCGTCGAACTATGGGATTATCGGGATTGAGTATTCATTGGGGAGCAGTTTCTCAAGTGGGAGAGGCGGCTGAACGGGGTGCAGATGTGAGGGCAAATAAGCAGGGGATGGGTGTAATATCTCCGGCTCAGGTATTGGAGTCTTTAGAACTATTGATGAGTGGTTCGGATGTGGAAGTAGGGGTCGTACCTATTGACTGGTCAGGGTGGCAGGAGAGAGTGACGCAGTGGCGGTTTTTGGCGGATTGGCAGGAAACTATATTGGAGGTGGCAGAAGCATCGAAGTCAGATTTTCTGTTAAAGTTAGAGGCTACACCACCTAGTGAGCGTCGTTTGTTGTTGGTGGCTCATGTGCGTCGTCAGGTGGCTCAAGTGTTGGGAATTAGTCATCCTGAATCAATTGCAATGGATACAGGGTTTTTTGATTTGGGTATGGACTCTTTGACTTCTGTGGAGTTGAGGAATAAGTTGCAAAGTAGTTTGAAGCGATCGGTACCTTCGACTCTGGCTTTTGATTATCCAAAGCTTAATAAGCTAGTAGATTACTTGGCTCAACAATTAAACTTAATAGATGTTCAACAAGAGGATACTGAGTTGCGATCGCCTAACTTACATGAAGAAAAATCATCCGAGTTATCAGACACTAGCCCACTGACAGAAGTTGAATTAGAAGAATCATTTCTTAGAGAAATTGAAGAATTAGAAAAATTAATTTAAATAACAATAGGTTTTGTGGGTCAACCTGGAAATTATATCAAACACCCACACAACTTACTAAAACTACTTGTAAACTTACTTTATTAAGACAACATGAATGAAAAACAAACACAAAAAAAAGAACAAAACTTACCTTTAGAAAGAGCGATTAAAGCCCTCAAAGATGCACGCTCAAAACTAGAAAGGTACGAAAATAAAAGGAAGGAACCAATCGCCATAATTGGAATGGGTTGCCGTGTTCCAGGAGGCCCATCTACCCCTGAAGCCTTCTGGGAACTTTTACAAAACGGAGTAGATGCGATTACGGAAGTGCCACCAGACCGATGGCCTATTAATAAATATTATGACTCTGACCCTACCGCTCCTGGTAAAATGTATACTCGTTATGGAGGCTTCATGGAGCGAATACAAGAGTTTGATACTAATTTCTTTGGTATTTCTCCCAAAGAAACAATTCATCTAGACCCTCAACAGCGATTACTTCTAGAAGTGAGTTGGGAAGCCTTAGAGCGTTCAGGAATAAATCCTCAAAAACTTACAGGAAGCTCTACTGGTGTATTTATTGGTATTTCTAGTAATGACTACATTCACAGGATATCCGGCCAAGGCCTTGAAAACATTGACGCCTATATGGGTTCAGGAAATGCCCACAGTACAGCATCAGGAAGAATTTCTTACTTTTTCGGACTCAAAGGCCCTAGTTTAGCAGTAGACACAGCTTGTTCTTCTTCTCTAGTCAGTATCCATGTAGCCACCACCAGTTTAAGAAATAGAGAGTGTAATTTAGCTCTAGCGGGAGGAGTAAATGCATTAATATCTCCAGGGTCTAGCATCAATTTTTCTAAGGCAGGAATGTTATCTGCCGATGGTCGATGCAAGACTTTTGATGCTACCGCAGATGGATTTGTCCGTGGTGAAGGATGTGGTATGGTCATACTTAAGCGTTTTTCTGATGCTGTAGCCGATGGGGATAAGATTCTGGCAGTGATTCGGGGTTCTGCCATGAACCAAGATGGAGCGAGTGGGGGGTTGACGGTACCTAATGGGCCATCTCAGCAAGCAGTGATTGGTCAAGCCTTGGAAAATGGAGGAGTAGACCCAGCTAGTATCAGTTATATAGAGGCTCATGGCACAGGCACATCTTTGGGAGACCCTATTGAAGTGGGAGCAATAGGAACGGTATTTGGTAAAACTCACTCTCAGAAGCAACCTGTAATCATTGGTTCAGCCAAGACTAATATTGGTCATTTGGAGGGAGCAGCAGGAATTGTAGGTTTAATGAAGGTAGTTTTGCAACTGCAATATCGTAAAATAGCTCCATCACTGCATTTCAAGCAGCCAAATCCTTATATTAATTGGGACCAATTACCGGTACAAGTCGCAACTAAGCTGACCTCTTGGCCGACAAATGGTAAAAGTCGCATAGCTGGGGTTAGTTCTTTTGGTTTTAGCGGCACCAATGTTCATGTAGTTATAGAAGAAGCTCCCTCTCAAGTCAAAATTCGGAATAATGTTGAACGTCCAGTTCATCTATTAACTCTATCAGCCAAAACCGAAAAGGCTTTAGAAGATCAGGTCAGTAATTATCAAAATTATCTAGAAACTAATCCCGAGTTAGCCCTAGCAGATGTATGCTATACAGCTAACACTGGACGCGCTCAGTTTAATCATCGACTAGGAGTGATAGCTTCTGAAGCGACAGAATTAATAGAGAAACTGCTGGGATGGAAAACTCAGTCAGAATTAGTAGGAGTATTTTCAGGACAACCAAATAGTGAAAGTCCCAAAATAGCCTTTCTCTTCACAGGTCAAGGTTCCCAGTATATAAATATGGGAAGGCAACTGTATGAACTTGCACCAACTTTCCGTCAAGCTTTAGAGCAGTGTGACCAAATTCTCCAACCCTATCTAGAAACATCCATATTAGAAATCATCTACCCCAAAGATGCACAAAAATCAAGTCTTTTAGACCAAACAGCTTATACCCAACCAGCGATATTTGTTATAGAATACGCCCTCTTTAAATTATGGGATTCATGGGGGATAAAACCCAATGTAGTTATGGGTCACAGTGTCGGAGAATATGTAGCAGCAACCGTTGCAGGAGTATTTAGTCTAGAAGACGGTCTCAAACTAATAGCCATGCGAGGAAAGTTGATGCAACAGTTACCCTCTGGTGGTGAGATGGTATCGGTAATGGCATCAGAATCTCAGGTAACAGAGGCCATAAAAGAATATAGTTCACTTGTAACAATAGCAGCAGTTAACGGACCAGAAAGTATCGTAATTTCTGGTGAGAGTCGAGCTATAGCAACTATTTGTGCTCAATTCAAAAATCTGGGAATTAAGACCAAACAATTACAGGTGTCCCATGGCTTCCACTCCCCATTAATGGAACCAATGTTAACAGAATTTGAAGCAGTGGCTAAACAGGTCACCTATAATGAACCAAAAATACCACTAATATCAAATGTTACAGGTACTGAAGTAGGTGCAGAAATAACCACTGCTGAATATTGGGTGCGTCATGTGCGTCAACCAGTAAGATTTGCTCAGAGTATGAAAACTCTGGAAGAGCAAGGATATGAAACCTTCCTGGAAATCGGACCCAAACCAATATTGTTAGGAATGGGAAGGCAATGTGTAACAGAAGATGTAGGAGAATGGTTGCCCTCATTGCGTCCGAATCAAATCCCCCTCCAGTCCCCCTTAGAAATGGGGAAGTCAGAGGATGCTGCGCTTTTGAAGGATGAGTGGCAACAAATGCTCTCTAGCTTAGGAAAATTGTATGTAAAAGGATTCAAAATAGATTGGTCAGGATTTGACTCTGATTATAATCGTCAGAAAGTAGCCTTACCCACATATCCATTCCAACGGGAACGTTATTGGATAGAAACAACAGAAAACAAACAAAAACAACATCAAAACACAGACAATATTCATCAGACTCCCATTTTCAAACTACTCACCCAAGGTAACACAGAAACCCTCACACAACAACTAGAAACAACCGGCAAGCTTTCATCAGAAAAACTGAAATTCTTACCAGAATTATTAGACATATTAGCCCAACAACATCAAGAACAACTAACAACCGCAACACTCAAAAATTGGTTCTATGAAATTCAGTGGCAACCCCTAACTCAAATCAACTCAAACACAAACATTCAACCAACTCATTGGTTAATCTTAGCCGATACCACAGGAGTAGCCGAAAAATTCGCCCAAAAATTACAACAACAAGGTCATGAATACAGCCTAGTTCATCGAGGCGAGAACTATCAAAAACCAACAGCAAATACTTATCAACTCAACCCTCATACTCCCCAAGAATTTGAACAACTGTATCAAGAAATTCAACAAAATACTCAAACTCCCATTACGAAGTTAATTCATTTGTGGAGTTTAGACGCTCCCGCATCAAAAGACTTAACCGTTGAAACCTTAGAATCAAGCCAAATCTGGGGATGTGGCAGCGTAGTGCACCTGTTACAAACCCTACTCAAAAACTCTAGCATTCCCGAACTGTGGTTAGTAACCCGTGGTTCCCAGTCAGTATTATCCAACACAGAAAATCACATAACAGGACTAGCCGCCTCACCCTTGTGGGGATTAGGTCGAGTCGTGTCCCTAGAACATCCCCAATTATGGGGAGGATTAATAGATCTAGACCCACAAGCTCCAGCAGTAGACGAGACAGAAATCTTATGGCAATTATTAGCTAACCAACAAGAAGAAGATCATCTAGCCTTACGGGGTGAAAAGACCTATGTAGCTCGTCTAGTTAACAAAGATACTCCAGAATTTTCTCAACCCCTATCCTTATCATCAGATGGTAGTTACCTAATAACTGGAGGGTTAGGAGCTTTAGGATTACATACTGCCCAATGGTTGGTGGAAAAAGGAGCGAAAAACATTGTTTTAACTGGACGTCGCCCTCCAACCGAAAAAGTGACTGAGTCCATAAAACAATTAGAAGAAACAGGATGCCAAGTGAGAGTGTTGTTAGGGGATGTTTCTGTCGAAGCAGATCTAGGCAAAATTCTGGAACAAATTCAGACATCAATGCCTACACTCAAAGGCATAATTCATGCGGCCGGAGTGACAGGAGAAATTCAACTGCTTCAGGAGTTAGAACTTTCTCAACTCGAAGCCGTACTGCGTCCCAAAGTAGTAGGAGGATGGTTGCTACATCAACTAACTCAAAAGCTAGAGCTAGACTTTTTTGTGAATTTCTCCTCCATTGCATCAGTATGGGGTTCAAAAGGTCAAGCTCACTATGCAGCAGCTAACCATTTTCTGGATGGATTAACTTATTATCGCCGCTCTCTGGGCACACCAAGTTATAGCATAAATTGGGGGCCTTGGTCAGGAGGAGGTATGGCAACGGGAGAGGCCATAAATTGGTTAAATAAAACGGGGGTTAAACCACTGGAGTCAGAAAAAGCAATAGTTGCTTTGGAGAAGGTGTTAGTAAGCAATAGTCCTCAGACAGTAGTAGCAGATCTGAATTGGAGGTTATTTAAGGAACTTTATGAACTGGGAGGTAAACGGCCATTACTGTCGGAAATTTCATTAGACTTAGAAGCAACAGACGGGGAACGGGCTGAAGAACAAGAGACACAGAAACAGAAAGTCAAAACCGAATTGTTAGCCAAATTAGAGGCAGCATCAAATCAGAAACGTCAAGAAATTTTAAGGGAATACATTCGGGAGCAAGTAGCTCAGGTACTAGGTTTCAGTTCATCTGAATTACCAGAAGTCAATGTAGGCTTTGTAGAAATGGGTATGGACTCTTTGATGACAGTGGAACTGAGAAATCAACTGCAAAAAAGCTTGAATTGTTCTCTGCCAACAACCTTAGCTTTTGAATGTCCAAATATTATTAGTTTAACCGACTACATTTCTTCAAAAGTACTTGGTTGGCAGTTAAAGGAAAAGGAAGCCAAAGCTAGAATAGAAGCACTAGAGTCTACCACAACAGAACCAATAGCAGTTGTTGGTATGGCTTGTCGCTTTCCTGGAGGAGCCGATAGCCCCCAAAAATTATGGCAATTACTGTCTGATGGAGTGGATGCAATTACCGAAATTCCTCCCCAACGCTGGAATGTAGATAACTACTACGACCCCAACCCAGAAACTCCGGGAAAAATGTCGTCCCGCTTGGGAGGATTTTTACAGGAAGATATAGCTCAATTTGACCCTCTGTTTTTTGGGATTTCAGAGCGAGAAGCTATCACTATTGACCCACAACATCGCCTACTCTTGGAAGTAAGTTGGGAAGCACTGGAAAATACTGGATATATTCCTCGGAGATTAGATAATAGTGTAACAGGAGTATTTGTAGGTATCACTAATTGCGAGTATCAAGTGATTACCGGACAAGGGACAGAAACTAATATCGCCCCCTATGCAGTCACTGGCTTACCATTGAATGCTGCAGCCGGTCGTTTATCCTACACCTTGGGACTAACTGGTCCATCTATGGCAATAGATACAGCCTGTTCTTCTTCTCTGGTTGCTATCCATCAAGCCTGTCAAAGCTTGCGATTACAAGAATGTCAAATGGCTTTAGCAGGAGGAGTTAATCTCTGGCTATTACCAGACGCATTGATTGCGACATCC
Source organism: Moorena producens PAL-8-15-08-1 (assembly GCF_001767235.1). GTDB lineage: Bacteria > Cyanobacteriota > Cyanobacteriia > Cyanobacteriales > Coleofasciculaceae > Moorena > Moorena producens_A. The sequence continues at coordinate 4,808,095 of NZ_CP017599.1, read as the reverse complement.
CAGGCCAAAATGTCATCTCCTGATGGCCGGTGTCAAACTTTTGACGAGGAAGCTAATGGAACAGCTTGGGGAGAAGGATGTGGTATGTTGGTGTTGAAACGTTTGTCTGATGCACAAGCCTCAAAAGATCAAATTTTGGCAGTGATTTCAGGTTCAGCAGTGAATCAGGACGGACCAAGTAGTGGGTTTACAGTTCCAAATAGCTCATCCCAGCAACAGGTAATTCGTCAAGCTCTGAAAATGGCGAAAGTCAAACCATCCCAAGTAAGTTATGTAGAAGCTCACGGTACAGCAACTTCTCTGGGAGACCCAATTGAACTTAGGTCTTTGGCAGAAGTATTTGGGGAAGAACGTTCTGCCCAAGAGCCGTTGATGATTGGCTCTATTAAAACTAACATAGGTCATCTAGGATCTGCTGCTGGGATATCTGGGGTCATGAAAGTAATATTGCAAATACAGCATCGACAGATAGTACCTCATTTGCACTTGAAAAATCCTACCGGTAAGTTCGACTGGAAGAACTCCCCAATTGTGGTAGCAACTCAACCAACTACTTGGGATAGGAATGAACCTAGTGTAATTGCGGGAGTAAGTTCCTTTGGAGCTAGCGGTACTAATGCTCATGTAATTATAGAAGAGGCTCCCTCAATAGTCACAACTCAGAACATTATTGAACGTCCCATTCATCTATTAACTCTGTCAGCCAAAACCGAAAAGGCTTTAGAAGATTTAGTCAGTAATTATCAAAATTATCTAGAAACTAATCCCGAGTTAGCCCTAGCAGATGTATGTTATACAGCTAACACTGGACGCGCTCAGTTTAATCATCGACTAGGGGTGATGGCATCTGAGCCCACGGAATTAATAGAGAAACTGCTTGGGTGGAAAACTCAGTCAGAATTAGTAGGAGTGTTTTCAGCACAACCAAATAGGGAAGTTCCCAAGATAGCCTTTCTCTTCACAGGTCAAGGTTCCCAGTATATAAATATGGGAAGGCAACTGTATGAACTTGCACCAACTTTCCGTCAAGCTTTAGAGCAATGTGATCAAATTCTCCAACCCTATTTGGAAACATCCATATTAGAAATCATTTACCCCAAAGATGAACAAAAGTCAAGTCTTTTAGACCAAACAGCTTATACTCAACCTGCCATATTTGCCCTGGAATACGCCCTCTTTAAATTATGGGATTCATGGGGCATCAAACCGAATGTAGTTATGGGTCACAGCGTCGGAGAATATGTAGCAGCTTGCACGGCCGGAGTATTCAGCCTAGAAGACGGTCTCAAGTTAATAGCCATGCGGGGACAGTTGATGCAAAAGTTACCATCAGGTGGTGAGATGGTATCGGTAATGGCATCAGAATCTCAGGTAACAGAGGCTATAAAAGAATATAGTTCACTTGTAACAATAGCAGCAGTTAACGGACCAGAAAGTATCGTAATTTCTGGTGAGAGTGGAGCTATAGCAACTATTTGCAATGGATTCCAGAACATGGGAATTAAGACCAAACAATTACAAGTATCCCATGGCTTCCATTCCCCATTAATGGAACCAATGTTAACAGAATTTGAAGCAGTGGCTAAACAGGTCTCCTATAATGAACCAAAAATACCAATAATATCAAATGTTACAGGTACTGAAGTAGGTGCAGAAATAACCACTGCTGAATATTGGGTAGCTCATGTCCGTCAACCAGTAAGGTTTGCCCAGAGTATGAAAACTCTGGAAGAGCAAGGATATGAAACCTTCCTGGAAATTGGGCCGAAACCAATATTGTTAGGAATGGGAAGGCAATGTGTAACAGAAGATGTGGGAGAATGGCTGCCCTCATTGCGTCTGGGAGTGGATGAGTGGCAACAAATGCTATCAAGCTTAGGAAAATTGTATGTAAAAGGAGCCAAAATAGATTGGTCAGGGTTTGACTCTGATTATAATCGTCAGAAAGTAGCATTACCCACATATCCATTCCAACGGGAACGTTATTGGGTGGAAACCCAAAAAAACCAACTACTCAATTGGTCAAAAACCCAAAATCAACATCCCCTACTCGGTGAAAAACTCCACCTAGCAGGAATAGAAAATCAACAACGTTTTCAATCACACATAACAGAAAAATCCCCTACTTACCTCAAGGACCACAGAGTATTTGAAAAAGCACTATTCCCAGCTACAGGATATTTAGAAATAGCAGACTCAGCAGCCAGAGAACTATTCAGTTCACCTCAAGTAGAAGTAACAGATGTCTTCATAATTAAAGGTTTAATCCTACCAGAAACAGAAATCAAAAGAATACAAACAGTTATCACTACCCAAGAAAACAATAACTATAAATTTGAAATCTTCAGCACATCAGAAGCAGAAGAGCAACAGAAACCCCAATGGATATTGCACACCCAAGGTAAAATATCCGCCGACTCAACTCCAACTCCAGAAGCCAAAATCAACCTAGAGAAATACAAGAGTGAATGTAATCAAGCAATAGACATTAAAGAGCATTACAAATACTTTAGAGACAATGGAATTGACTATGGCAGCAGTTTCCAAGGAATCAAACAACTGTGGAAAGGTCAAGGAAAAGCCCTAGCCGAGATCTGCTTAAGTGAAGAATTAACAACACAAATAGTAGACTATAACATACATCCAGCTCTATTAGACCTCTCCATGCAAATCACACTTCATACCAAACCAATAAAACCAACAGACAAAACATACCTACCAATAGGAATAGAAAAATGGAAATTGTCTAAATCTCCAGGAACAAGAGTTTGGGTGATAGCTGAAACCCCATCAGAAAACAGCCTAATATCAAACATCAAACTGGTAGATGACCAAGGAACGATACTGGCCGAACTGCAAGGACTTAGGTCAAGAGAAACAACAGTATCAAAACTATTGAAAAGTCTACAACCAGAGCTCAATAATTGGTATTATCAAATCAACTGGCAAACCCAACCTCAGCCCAGCCAAGAATCTGAAGCTCCCACCCAAAAATGGTTAATCTTAGCAGAAGATACTCAAGTGCAACTATTAAAAGCCCTAGAAAAGAAAGGTCATCAGTGCATTCAAGTATCACCAGGAGAAAAATATCAACAACTAGGACCACAAAAATATCAAATAAATCCCACCAGTAGCCAAGAATTTCAACAACTACTACAAGAAAATCAAGAAATAACAGGAATAGTACACCTATGGGGAATCAAAAAAATTGAAAACAAAGATAACCTAGAACTAGAAACAATTCAAGCCAAAAATTGTGGCTCAGTGCTGCATCTAGTACAAGGAATAATCAAAAGTCAACCCGCCCAAAATCCCCAATTGTGGTTAATAACTCAAGGAACCCAGAACGTACTCTCAAATACAGAAGTCATCAACCCAGAATACGGAAGTCTATGGGCACTAGGACAAGTGATAGCCAATGAACACCCAGAATTAAAGTGTAAACGCATCGACTATGACCCCAACATAGAACCAACTCAAATAGCCGACTCCCTAGAAGCCGAACTATTATCACAAGAAGTAGAAGACCAAATAGCCATACGTCAAGGTCAACGTTACGTAGCCAGACTCGAACAAAAACAACAGGATGAACAGGTCCAACCAGTGCAATTAAAACTGGCAGAATATGGAGTGATAGACAACCTGAAATGGGAACCAATGGAGCGTCGGACACCAGAAGCCGACGAAATAGAAATCCAAGTAGCCACAGTAGGATTAAACTTCAGAGACGTACTCAACGCCCTAGGTTTACTCAAAGAGTACTACGCCCAACACTTAGGAATTACAAGTGTAGAGCAACTGACATTCGGATTTGAATGTGCTGGAACAATATCCGCAGTAGGAGAAGAAGTATCACAGTGGCAGGTAGGAGACAAAGTGATAGCCACAATGGTGCCGGATGGCTTCAGTAGTTTTGTGACAACAAAAGCCACAAATATAATCCCTCTACCGGAAAAAATGAGTTTCCCAGAAGCAGCGACCCTACCCCTAACCTTCTTGACTGCCTACTACGGGTTGCAGCACCTAGCTCAAATCCAACCAGGAGAGCGGGTATTAATTCATGCAGCAGCAGGAGGTGTAGGACAAGCAGCAGTGCAAATAGCTCAACTAGCAGGAGCGGAAATCTTAGCCACAGCCAGTCCGAGCAAATGGGACTTTCTCAAATCCCTAGGAATTAAGCATGTGATGAACTCCCGCACCCTAGATTTTAGCGAAGAAATCATGGAGCTCACAGGAGGAGAAGGAGTAGATGTAGTCCTCAATAGTCTCAATGGAGAGTACATACCCAAGAGCTTAGAAGTATTAGCTCCAGGAGGCAGATTTGTAGAAATCGGCAAAATCGGAATTTGGGAGACAGAGCAAGTCAAAGAAAAGCGAGCAGATATCAGTTACTATCCCTATGATTTGGGAGAAGTAGCCCAAGAACAACCAGGTTTAATGGGTCAATTATCAGAGCAATTAACCAAGGAATGGAACCAAGGAGGACTCAAGGCTTTACCCTATAAAACTTTCTCCAGTACAGAAATTACGGCAGCCTTCCGATATATGCAGCAAGCCAAACATATAGGGAAAGTAGTGGTGGAGATGCCAGAAGTGAGTGCAACTCAAAAGTTAATTCAACCAGAAGCCAGTTATTTGATTACAGGAGGTTTAGGAGCATTAGGCTTAGTAGTAGCTGAATGGATGGTTAAGGAAGGAGCCAAACATATAGTCTTAATGGGGCGTAGTGGTCCTGGTGAAACAGCACAAAAAACCATAGAGGAGTTAGAAGCGGCCGGAGCTCAGGTGAGTGTGTTGTTAGGGGATGTTTCTGTGCCAAGGGATGTGGAGGAAATTTTCCAGCAGATGGGAGAGTCATTACCCCCACTCAAAGGTGTAATTCATACGGCCGGGGTATTGGATGATGGGTTACTGCAAAACATGAGTTGGGAGCAGTTTACTAAGGTGATGGCACCCAAGGTGCAGGGTACTTGGTATTTGCATCAGCAAACTCAGGAATTAGAATTAGATTTCTTTGTCTGTTTTTCGTCTATAGCTTCGATGTTGGGGAATTCTGGTCAAGGAAATTATGCAGCAGCTAATGGGTTTATGGATGCGTTAGCTAGTTATCGTCGTGGTATGGGTTTACCAGGATTAAGTATTAATTGGGGAGCGTGGGCAAAAGGAGGAATGGCAGCGCGTTTAGGGACTCAGCATCAGAGTCGTATAGAAAGTAGTGGCATGAGGACAATTCAGCCAGAGGAAGGAATGGTGGCATTGGAGAACTTGTTATCAGGATCTCAAAGCCAAGTAGGAGTGTTTTCGATGAATTGGTCACAGTTTTTGACACAAGTACCTGGTGTGGAGAAAATGCCATTGTTGTCAGGGTTGGTTTCACATCAACCATCTCTGGGTCGAAAATCCGATTTTCTGTTAAAGTTGGAGGCTACACCACCTAATGAGCGTCGCTTGTTGTTGGTGGCTCATGTGCGTCGTCAGGTGGCTCAAGTGTTGAGAATTAGTCATCCTGAATCAATTGCTTTGGAAACAGGGTTTTTTGATTTGGGTATAGACTCTTTGACTTCTGTGGAGTTGAGGAATAAGTTGCAAGGTAGTTTGAAGTGTTCAGTACCTTCTACTGTAACTTTGGACTACCCTACCCTTAAGGCATTGGTAGAATATCTATATGAACAGCTATTGTTAGAACAAGTTAGTTACTCAAATACTGTACCAACTGAAGAAATCAATGAAGATAGGGAGGAGATTACTCTATGAAACTGACTGAAATTCTATCTCAAATCTCTAGCCAAAACATTAAATTATGGACTGAAGGTGATGAGTTAAAAATTAGTGCTCCCAAGGGAACGTTAACAAAAAAAATTCGCGATTTATTATCCCAAAATAAACTTGAATTAGTCCGTTTACTTCGGCAAAAGAGTAGTAATATCACTGCCACATCTAGTTTGCCGACCCTTATTCCTGCTCCAGAGGAAAGGTATCAACCATTTCCATTAAATGGAATCCAACAAGCTTATTGGATAGGTCGCAATGAATTCTTTGATTTAGGCAATATTGCGACCCATTCATACGTAGAATTAGATTGTAAAAACTTAAACTTGGAACGCCTCAACCAAGCATGGAGGAAATTAATTGAACACCATGAAATTCTGCGGATGGTAGTTTTAGCGGACGGCAACCAGCAAATACTCGAGCAAGTGCCTCCCTATGAAATTGAAGTTTTGAATTTGTCCGGAGAGTCTCCTCAAACAATTGCTTCAGAGCTAGAGAATATTCGCCATCATATGTCCCATCAGGTGTTACCAACAAACCAGTGGCCTTTGTTTGATTTACGGGCTGCCCGTTTGAATGAACAATGGTGCCGTTTGTATATCGACATCGATATGTTGATCTTGGATGCCTTTAGTATCTATATGTTATTTGAACAGTGGGGGCAACTGTACAAGGAGCCAGAGAGTGAACTACCAGCAACGGAAATCTCGTTCCGAGACTATGTGCTGGCAGAATTGGCACTCAAAGATAGTCCTCAGTATCTCCGTTCTCAGCAATATTGGTTCAACTGCCTCGATGAGCTACCTCCGGCACCAGAAATGCCCCAAGCGAAAATAACATCTGCAATCACCAACCCTCGCTTCAACACTCACACAGCTCGACTATCTACGACGAATTGGCAACAGTTAAAACACAAGGCCCGGAAAGCAGATTTAAGCCCATCAGGGGTATTGTTAAGTGCTTTTGCCTATATATTAAATTACTGGAGTAAAAGTCCAAAGTTTACTATCAACCTGACTATATTTAACCGTCTGCCCTTACACCCTCAGGTCAATGAGCTTTTGGGTGATTTCACATCGAGTATTTTGCTGGAGGTAGATCACTCACAAGCAGTTCCATTCATTAGTCGTGCTCAAAAGTTGCAAAAACTGCTCTGGGTAGATTTAGAACATCGGTATATCAATGGAGTAGAATTGCAGCGAGAGTTACATCGCCGAGGGCGTAGTCAACCAATGGGGGTGGTGTTTACTAGCATGTTAGGCTTCGAGTATCTAGTTGATGAAAGGTTGGGAAGAAGACTGGGTTTAGAGCAATTCGGAGAGGAAGTGTATAGAGTAGGTACAACACCTCAAGTGTGGCTGGATCATGTAGTCGCTGAGAACAAAGGAGCATTGATCTTTAATTGGTATGCCGTTGAAGCGCTATTCCCGGAAGGTTTAATAGATCAAATGTTTGAGGCTTATTGTGATTTGCTTCAGCAGCTAGCTACCTCGGACGAACCTTGGATGGAAACTTACTACCAATTATTACCAACTGCCCAGCTAGCACTACAAGCACAAGTAAATCAGACCACTCAATCTTGGCGTGAAGGGCTCTTGCATGGCTTGTTTGTTGAGCAAGTAAAAGTTCAAGGTCAAGGGATAGCTGTGATTAGTCCCCAGAAAAGCCTAACTTATGAGGAACTGTATCAACGGTCTCATCAATTAGGACATGGATTACGTAAATTAGAAGTCAAACCGAATGAGCTAGTAGCCGTAGTCATGGAAAAAGGTTGGGAACAGGTAGTAGGGGTATTGGGTATCTTGATGTCTGGTGGAGCTTACCTACCGATAGACCCTGCACTACCTCAGGAACGCCAGTGGTATCTACTTGAGCAAGCAGAAGTCAAACAAGTATTGACTCAAACTCACCTCAAACAGTCCCTGAGTTGGCCTGAGGGAATTAACTGCTGGTCTGTAGATAGTGAAGAGCTAGCAGCAGAAAATCCGACTCCCTTAGAACCAGTACAAACTCCAGAAGATTTAGCCTATGTGATTTACACTTCCGGTTCTACAGGTTTACCCAAGGGTGTAATGATCGATCATCGGGGAGCTGTAAATACAATCCTAGACATTAATCAACGGTTTGAAGTCAGAGCGTCAGACAGGGTATTGGCCTTAGCAAATTTGAACTTTGACCTATCAGTATACGACATCTTCGGTGTGCTAGGAGCAGGAGGAACTATAGTGGTGCCACCACCAGAAGCAACCAAAGACCCTGCTTGCTGGATAGAATTAATTGAAACCCATCAAGTGACTTTATGGAACTCAGTTCCTCCTTTGATGCAGATGTTGGTAGAACATTTATTCGGAACTTCAAGAGTGCCAGTAGAGGGTTTGCGAGTGGTTATGCTGAGTGGGGATTGGTTACCAGTAGACTTACCAGAAAAAATCCAGTCTCTGTGGCCTAATGTTCAAGTTATGAGTTTAGGTGGAGCAACAGAAGCATCAATCTGGTCAATTGGTTATAAGATTGAAAAGGTTGATCCTAATTGGAAGAGTATTCCCTACGGTAAACCCCTGTTGAATCAACGTTTCTATGTATTCAATGAATTGATGGAAGCCAGACCAGTTTGGGTACCTGGACAACTTTATATTGGAGGTGTAGGATTAGCTAAGGGATATTGGAAAAATGAGGAAAAAACCAAAGCTAGCTTTATTACCCACCCAGTTACTCAAGAGAGATTATACAAAACAGGAGATTTAGGAAGATATTTACCTGATGGTAATATTGAGTTTTTAGGTAGAGAGGACTTCCAAGTAAAAATCAATGGTTATCGTGTTGAACTGGGAGAAATTGAAGCAGCTTTAAAACAGTATCCAGGCATGAAGGAAGTAGTTGTTAGTGCTTTTGGAGAAGAGCTGTATAATAAGCGGTTAGTGGCTTATGTTGTTTTAACCCAAGAATCTACCAAGCCTCAAAAGACAGGAACTTACCAACCTAGTCCACAAGCACAAGAAGGAGCGCTAACAGATCCTATAGAGCGCATGGAATTTAAGCTCAAGCAACTAGGAGTGGAACAGTCAGAATCCTATATTAGCAGAATAGAATTACCTAAAACTGAGTTAGATGAAAGTCTGATTCAGAAATATTTAGAACGGCAGAGTTATCGGCAATTTTTATCTCAACCACTTTCTTTGAAGCAGTTGAGCGAGTTTTTAAGTTGCCTGCAACAAATGAAGTTGGATGATTATACTCTACCAAAATATCGCTATCCTTCGGCGGGAAGTCTCTATCCGGTGCAGACTTACTTGTGGATTAAACCTAACAGAGTTGAAGGTCTCGAAGCTGGTTTATATTACTATCACCCGGCCGAGCATCATTTAATGTTACTTGCGAAAAAGAACGAAATTGACGGTCAAATTTATGGTGTTAATCAACCAATTTTTGAAAAATCCGCTTTTTCGATATTTTTGGTTGGTAAATTGACTGCGATCGCTCCGATGTATGGAGACTTAGGGAAGGATTTCTGTTTGTTAGAAGCTGGTCATATCGGTCAGTTATTGATGAATACTGCTTCCAAACAAGAAATTGGTTTGTGCCCTATCGGTAATTTGGAATTTCAGGAATTACGAGATTTATTGAAGTTGGAATCAAGCCAGGTTTTGCTTTATAGCTTTGTGGGTGGGAAAATAGATTTAGCTCAGACTAAGCAGTGGTCAGGGGAATTAGTAGGCACGACGGAGAAGCCCAAATCTGTTCAATTGCGGGAGTATTTACAACAGAAATTACCTCAATATATGGTACCTTTAGAATATATTATTCTGGATACTTTACCTTTAACGGCTAATGGCAAAGTAGACCGTAAACGATTGCCAGAACCTCAAGTAGAAACTATAACCACAACTAAATATATACCACCTCAAACAAAAATAGAGCAACAAATTGCTGCTGTTTGGCGAGAGGTTATTCAGATGGAAAAAGTCGGAATTCACGACAATTTATTTGAGATAGGGGGCAATTCTGTACATATGATCCGAGTGCATAGCAAATTGCAAGAACTATTAGGCATGGAACTGAAAGTAGTTGACCTATTTACTAACCCTACTGTACATTCCTTGAGTCAATATCTTGCCGAGATTGATAGGTCATCAGGAACTATCAAAAATCGTGGAGATCAGCGATCTCAAAAAGGTATTGCTAGAAAAAAAAGGGGCAATTTTAGAAAAAGTCTACGCCACCAGAAATAATTTTTTTGCGCAGGATTATAGGCTACAAGAAACACTGGGCATAGAACTGAAGAGAGTAGACCTATTTACCGACCCTACCCCTTATTCCTTTTGGTAAATCATCAGAAACTGGAAAAAAATCCTGGGTATGAGCGATTCCAACTAAGGTATTACTAGAAAATCAAAGTGGCAATTTTATACAAAGTTATTAAGGATACTGATAATGATGAATTACTTAGAAGAAAACATGAACGATAATCAGGATATAGCAATAATTGGAATGTCTGGGCGTTGTCCAGGAGCAAAAGATATTGAAGAGTTTTGGCAAAATATTCGAGATGGAGTTGAGTCAATATCCTTATCCTTTTTTTCAGAACAAGAATTGCTCAACTCTGGGGTAGAAAAAGAGCTAATCAATAACCCTAGCTACGTCAGGGTTGGCAGCATTCTTCCTAACATAGATATGTTTGATGCTGGTTTCTTTAACTTTAGTACTAAAGAGGCTGAAGAACTAGATCCGCAACAAAGGCTATTCCTTGAATGTGCTTGGGAAGTAGTAGAGAAGGCTGGTTATAATCCATATACCTATGAAGGTGCTATCGGGGTTTATGCTAGCATGATCCAGAGTACTTATTTATTGCAAGGTCGTCAAGAGAGCTTGAACCCTAGCTTCTTATTACAACAATATCTATCAAATAACCTAGATTACTTTGCAACGCGCGTTGCTTACAAGCTGAATCTAAAAGGACCGGCAATTGGGGTACAAACGGCTTGTTCGAGTTCATTAGTAGCAGTTCATTTGGCCTGCCAAAGTATACTCAATGGGGAATGCGATATGGCTATTGTTGGTGGTGTCTGCATCCGTATTCCTCAAACAGTAGGATATTTGTATCAGGACGGGATGATTACTTCCCCTGATGGTCACTGCCGAGCCTTTGACGCTAAAGCTAGGGGCACAAGATTTAATCCTGGTCTAGGTATTGTACTACTCAAGGGACTCGAAGATGCAATTGCAGATAGGGATTATATATATGCAGTAATCAAGGGTTCAGCCATTAATAACGATGGTTCTTTAAAAGTTGGCTACACTGCACCTAGTGTGGTAGGTCAAGCAGCTGTTATTGCAGAAGCTCAGGCTGTGGCTGGGGTAGAAGCAGAGACGATCACATATATAGAAGCTCATGGCACGGCTACACAAATGGGAGATCCGATTGAAATTGAAGCTTTGAGCAAAGTTTTTCAGCAAAGTACCCAAAAAAAAGGCTTTTGTGCTGTGGGTTCAGTGAAAACTAATGTTGGGCATTTAGAGGCAGCAGCAGGAGTAATGGGACTGATTAAAACAACGTTGGCTCTCAATCACAAATTAATTCCCCCTAGCCTAGACTTTGAACAACCCAATCCCCAAATTGATTTTGCCAACAGTCCCTTTTACATCAATACCACTTTGTCAGAATGGAAAAGCAATGGCACACCTCGCCGAGCTGGAGTTAGTTCCTTTGCGATGGGTGGAACTAACGCCCATGTCATTCTCGAAGAAGCACCGAAACTAGTTAAAAGCGAAGATGTCTATCGGCGCCCCTTACATTTATTAACCCTCTCGGCTAAAACTCAAAAAGCGCTCGACGAGTTAGTCAGTCGTTATCAAAATTACCTAGAAACTAATCAAGAATCACAACTAGCAGATATTTGTTATACAGCCAATAGTGGACGAGTACACCACAACCATCGTCTTGCTCTTATCGCTGCTGACCAACAACAATTAGCAACACAACTCAGTAACCTTGGTGCTGGGGAGGAAGTTACAGAAGTATTTCAAAAAGAATTTTCTACTGACAGTAGTGTTCCTTATGTCGCTTTCCTATTCACAGGCCAAGGTTCCCAGTATGTGAATATGGGAAGGCAACTGTATGAACAAGCACCAACCTTCCGTCAAGCTTTAGAACAATGTGACCAAATTCTCCAACCCTATCTAGAAACATCTATATTAGAAATCATCTACCCCAAAGATGAACAAAAGTCAAGTCTTTTAGACCAAACAGCTTACACCCAACCTGCCATATTTGCCCTGGAATACGCCCTCTTTAAATTATGGGAATCATGGGGAATTAAACCCAATGTAGTCATGGGTCACAGCGTCGGAGAATATGTAGCAGCTTGTATTGCCGAAGTATTTAGCCTAGAAGACGGTCTCAAACTAATAGCCATGCGAGGAAAGTTGATGCAACAGTTACCCTCTGGTGGTGAGATGATATCTGTAATGGCATCAGAATCTCAGGTAACAGAGGCTATAAAAGAATATAGTTCACTTGTAACAATAGCAGCAGTTAACGGACCAGAAAGTATAGTAATTTCTGGCGAGAGTGGAGCTATAGCAACTATTTGTGCTCAATTCAAAAATCAGGAAATTAAGACCAAACAATTACAAGTATCCCATGCCTTCCATTCCCCATTAATGGAACCAATGTTAACCGAATTTGAAGCAGTGGCTAAACAGGTCACCTATAATGAACCAAAAATACCACTAATATCAAATGTTACAGGTACTGAAGTAGGTGCAGAAATAACCACTGCTGAATATTGGGTAGCTCATGTGCGTCAACCAGTAAGATTTGCTAAGAGTATAAAAACTCTGGAAGAGCAAGGATATGAAACCTTCCTGGAAATCGGAGCCAAACCAATATTGTTAGGAATGGGAAGGCAATGTGTAAAAGAAGATGTAGGAGAATGGTTGCCATCATTGCGCCCGAATCAAATCCGCCTCCCGTCAGAGGATGTTGCGCTTTTGAAGGGTGAATGGCAACAAATGCTATCAAGCTTAGGAAAATTGTATGTAAAAGGAGTAAAAATAGATTGGTCAGGGTTTGACTCTGATTATAATCGTCAGAAAGTACCATTGCCCACATATCCATTCCAACGGGAACGTTATTGGGTAGAAACAAACAACAATTTCTGGCCTCAACAGCAATTTTACCAAGGGAAAAACCTCCATACCCTATTAGGTCAAAAGCTAAATTGTGCAGTGGAACAACAAATATTTGCATCACAAATAGGAGAAAATTCCCCCAACTATCTGAAGGACCACCGAGTATTTAATCAAGCACTATTTCCCACAACCGGCTACCTAGAAATAGCAATAGCAGCAGGAAATCACCAATTAAAAACATCCCAGATAGTAATAGAAGACCTAACCATAACTAGAGGATGGATACTACCAACAGGAGAATTGACAAATGCCCAAACCATACTCACCCCAACAGATAACCAAAGTTATAAGTTTCAAATATTTTCTCAACTTGAACAACAGGAGTGGAGACTCCACACCACAGGAAAAATCAGAAAAGAATCAACCCCTCCTATTCAGACAAAAATTGACCTAGAAAAATACAAGAGTGAATGTAATCAAACAATAGAAGTCAAACAACATTATCAAAAATTTCAACAAGTAGGGATAGACTACGGGAATACCTTCCAAGGCATCCAAGAATTGTGGTCAGGTTCAAACCAAGCATTAGGTTATATCAAACTCCCCGAAGAATTGATAACACAAACAAACGACTATCATTTTCATCCAGCACTATTAGATGCCGCCTTGCAAGTAATGTCTCATGCACTGCCAGCAACGGATAATGACAAAACTTATCTGCCAGTAGGAATAGAGCAATTTAGAATATATAAGAATCCAGGGCTGAGTCTATGGGCCTACGCATCAGTAATCAGTCGAGAAGTCGAAACTCCAGAAAGTTTGACTACTATTGTCACCATAGTAACTCCTTCAGGAGAAATAATTGCCCAGATCAAAGGTTTACAAGTCAAACTAGGAACAAAACAGACCCTACTGGGAATAGAAACCGAATCAATAGAAAATTGGTTGTATGAAGTAGAGTGGAGAAACAAAGGCATTTTAGGTAAACTACTACCTCCAGATTTCCTCATACCTCCTATAGAAATTAACCAAAAATTAACTCCTACTCTGACAGAATTAGTAACTCAGGTAGATAATGAAACAACAGCGTCTTTTGAAACAAGCTTAGAAGAATTAAGCAAAGATTATATAGTACAGGCATTACAGGAGATGGGTTGGTCATACAAACCAGCAGAAAGCTTTGCATTTGATGTAGCAGCCCAAAAATTAGGTATAGTTCCTACCCATCGACCACTGTTTAAGCGTTTGCTGCAAATATTGACAGAGTCAGGAATACTCAAGTCAAAGAATCAGCAGTGGAAATTAGCACAAACCTTACCTGAAGTCAAGCCGACTGAAAAAATCAGCAGTTTACAGAAGAAATATCCAGAAGAAACAGCAGCATTGACATTACTCTCTCGTTGTGGGTCTAAACTAAGTGGGGTATTACGAGGAGCAATAGACCCAGTAGAGTTAGTGTTCCCCCAAGGAGATTTGACGGCAGCGACTCAACTTTATGAAGAGTCAACAGTAGCTTTGGTGATGAACACAATAGTAGAAAAATCCATCACCAAAGCTATAGAAAAATTACCCAAAAGCCGAGGGCTCAGGTTGTTGGAAATAGGAGCGGGAACAGGAGGGACTACAAGCTATATTCTACCTCATCTAAATCCCCATCAAACCGAATATACATTCACGGATATAGGGGCATTATTTACAGCCAAAGCTCAAGATAAATTCCGGGATTATAAGTTCATCAAGTATCAAACTTTAGACATAGAAGTAGACCCGACAACTCAAGGAGTTGAGGCTCATCACTATGATGTAATTATTGCCGCTAATGTACTTCATGCAACGACAGATATGAAGCAGACGTTATCCCATGTGCGAGAACTATTAGCAGATGGGGGAATGTTGGTGTTATATGAAGCAACAGCTAAAACAATATGGGTAGATTTAGTATTTGGACTGTTAGAAGGATGGTGGAAATTCAGGGATTATGAATTACGACCAGATTATCCTTTGTTGAGTAGAGACAAATGGCATCATGTGTTGAGAGAAACGGGTTTTACTGAAGTAGTTACGATGCCAGAAGTGGAGGGAATGGCAGAAACCTTGTCAGAGCAAACGGTAATTGTAGCTCAAGGCTCTCAAAGGAAGTTAGAACAAAGGAATGATGGTTCTAAGAGTTGGTTGATACTGGCAGACAAAAAGGGAGTAGGGCAACAGTTAGCTACTTTACTCCGCTCAGTAGGAGAGGTTTGTACTTTAGTATTTGCGGGAGAAAAGTATCAACAGATAGCTCCGGGAGAGTTTAGTATTAATCCTAATCAAGCTAAAGATTTTGAGGAAGTAATAGAGACAGTGGCAGGGAAGTCACCATCATTGTATGGAGTGGTACAATGTTGGACGACTGAAGCCGGAGTGGGTCAAGGGATTAATTCTGAGGAGTTAGGAAGTTTATCGAAGTTAGGGTGTGGCACAACTCTATCTTTAGTACAAGCATTGGTGAAAGGCGGATTATCAACTGTCCCTCGATTATGGTTAGTGACAAATGGTGCTCAGGCGGTGCCTGCTCATCATCCGGTGATACCAGGAGTAGCTCAATCTTCGGTGTGGGGAATGGGGAAAGTGATTAGCTGGGAACATCCAGAGTTGAACTGTACTCGTATAGATTTGGACCCAGAGGAGACTCTAGAGGGTAAAGTTGATGCGCTATTTAATGAAATTTGGTCTGAGGATAGGGAAGACCAGGTAGCATGGCGTGGGGATAGTCGTTATGTGGCTCGGTTGGTGGGTAGTCGTCATCGGCAACCAGTGGCACAACAAGCTGATGGTAAGACTCAAAAGCCCTTAAGTTTCCGTTCTGGAGCAAGCTATTTGATTACAGGAGGTATGGGAGGTTTGGGTTTACTGGTAGCTAATTGGATGGTGTCAAAGGGGGCTAAACATTTGGTCTTGTTGGGACGCCGTTCACCGGATGATGCTGCTATCAAAAAGATAACAGAGTTAGAAATGGCAGGAGCGTCCGTGGTAGTGGAAATAGCCGATGTATCTGATGGGGAATCGATCAGAGGTGTGTGGCAGAGAATAGAGGAGTCAAATAGACCCTTAGGAGGAGTGATTCATTCGGCGGGAATGTTATCAGATGGAGTGCTACAAAACCAGAGTTGGTCTAGTTTTGAGCGGGTGATGGCACCGAAAGTGCAGGGTGCTTGGCATTTGCATCAATTGAGTCTCAATCAATCATTGGACTTTTTTGTGCTGTTTTCTTCGGCAGCATCTCTGTTGGGTTCATCGGGTCAGGGAAATCATTCCTCTGCTAATGCTTTTCTTGATGGTTTGGCTCATTATCGTCGAACTATGGGATTACCAGGATTGAGTATTCATTGGGGAGCAGTTTCTCAAGTGGGAGAGGCGGCTGAACGGGGTGCAGATGTGAGGGCAAGTAAGCAGGGGATGGGTGTAATATCTCCGGCTCAGGTATTGGAGTCTTTGGAACTATTGATGAGTGGTTCGGATGTGGAAGTAGGGGTGGTGCCTATTGAGTGGTCTCTGTGGCAGGAGAAAGTGGCGCAGTGGCCGTTTTTAGCGGATTGGTCGAAAACAGCTACAAAGGAAACTAAGGATAATCGCCTTTTAGAACAATTAAAATCAGTTTCCTTCATGGAACGAGAAAAGATATTAATTTCTCATATCCAAAATAAAGCAGCTCGAGTATTAGCTAGAAAAAATCATCTAATCGATATACACAAACCTTTAATTGAAATGGGATTGGACTCTCTAATGTCAATCGAGCTAAGACATAAAATTAAAAATGAGCTAGAAGTGGATGTTCCAATGACAAAATTTATGGAAGGAATCACCATTGCTGCTCTCTCAAATCAACTAAATCAACAACTGAATCAAAGCGATAACACAGATAACATTAAAGAAAATAACTGGATAGAGGTAGACCTATGAACTTAATTGAATTCTTACAAGACCTTTCTCTCAAAGGGGTTAAATTATGGACTGATGGAGAAAAGTTAAGAACTGGAGGTTCCCAAGAAGTACTGACCACTGATGTTATTGCCCAACTAAAGCAGTACAAATCAGAAATCTTACGGTTACTAAAGGAAAATCCAGATATATGCCAAGTCTATCCCCTGTCTTATGGTCAAAAAGGTCTCTGGTTTTTGTGGCAGCTATCACCCCAGAGCCATAATTATAATGTGTCATTTTCGATGAGGATCTACTCCAAAGTAGATATAACTATTTGGCAACAAGTTTTTCAAGCTCTAAGGGAAAGGCATCCGTTGCTACGGAGTACATTCCCGAATTTGGGCGAACAACCAATCCAACAACTACATCAACATCAAGAGTTAGACTTCTTACAGATAGATGCTTCTAGTTGGAGTGAAGAGGAGTTAAATAAAAAGGTAGTTGCAGCTCACAGATATCCTTTTAACCTAGAAACAGAACCAGTGATGCGAGTTAGGTGGTTCACTTGTTCCGAGCAAAACCATATCATGTTACTGACAATGCACCACATTGTTTCAGATGGTTGGTCATGCAACTTAATTGCTCAAGAGCTGCCACAACTCTACCAAGCTCAACTAAATGGGCTTGAGGCATCCTTACCACCACTACAGTATTCTTATCAAGATTATGTTAGTTGGCAAAAGGAGTTAGTAGAAGGACCAGAAGGAGAAAAACTATGGAACTATTGGCAACAAAAATTGGGCGGGGAATTACCTGTATTGAATTTGCCCACAGATAGACCACGACCTCCTATACAGACTGATAATGGTGGCACTTATTCCTTCAAGTTATCAAAAAAGTTAACTGAACAACTAAAGGAACTAGCTAAAACAGAGAGAGCAACTCTTTATATGACTCTTTTGGCTGCTTTTCAAGTACTTCTGTATCGTTACACAGGTCAAGAGGATATCTTGGTAGGATCGCCTACATATGGTGGTAGGACTAAAGAGGAGTTTGCCTCTATTGTTGGTTACTTCGTTGACTCAGTAGTGATGAGGGCAGATTTGTCAGGGAGTCTCTCTTTTAGAGATTTTCTATCTCAAGTCCGCCAAACAGTCCTGGGAGCGTTAGCTCATCAAGATTATCCCTTTATTTTATTGGTAGAAAAGTTAAAGGTAGAACGTGACTCCAGTCGTTCCCCTCTTTTTCAGGCTTGCTTTCTACTGCAAAAATTCCTGGAATCTCAAGATCAACAAAAGGTGTTTTCTAGCAGCGAAAAAACCTTAATGAAATGGGCCGGACTTGAAGTAGAACCATTTTTACTAGATCTATTTGAAAGTCAGTATGATTTATTGCTGGAAATGTTTGAAGAGGACTCATCTATGGTTGGGTTGTTAAAATACAATGCTGACCTATTTGATGAGCAAACTATTGCCCGAATGGCTGGTCATTTCCAGAACTTGTTAGAAGGGATAGTGAACGATCCGCAACAGAGAGTAACAGTGCTACCATTAATGACAGAGGTAGAGCTAGACCAAATACTGGTGGAGTGGAACAATACCAAAACAGATTATCCCAAAGATAAATGTATCCATCAGTTATTTGAGGAGCAGGTAGAGAAAACCCCGGATGCAGTAGCAGTAGTATTTGAAGAGCAAAAGCTGACCTATTGCCAATTAAATAGCAAAGCTAATCAACTAGCTCACTATCTACAAACCCTTGATGTGCAACCAGATGTACCAGTAGGTATTTGTCTGGAACGCTCAGTCGAGATGGTAGTAGGTTTATTAGCTATACTCAAAGCCGGAGGAGCTTATGTGCCAATCGACCCCAGTTCTCCCCAAGAGCGTATCGCATATACGATCGCTGATGCTGCTGTGCCAGTGCTTCTGACCCAAGAGGGATTAGTAGAAGAATTACAGGAACATAAAGCACAAATAATTTGTTTGGATAGAGCTTGGTCGGAGATTATGCAACAAAGTTCAGCTAATCCAGATAGTGGTGTACAGACTTATCACCTATCCTATGTAATTTATACATCTGGGTCAACAGGGGAACCGAAAGGTGTGATGATTCAGCATGAGAATGTTACTCATCTATTTTCAGCAACAGAAAGTTGGTGCTCATTTAATTCTCAAGACGTCTGGACTCTATTCCACTCCTTCGCTTTTGATTTCTCAGTTTGGGAAATCTGGGGAGCATTACTGTATGGTGGACGATTAGTTGTAGTTCCGTATTGGGTCAGCCGTTCTCCTGATGCTTTTTGTGAGTTACTATGCCATGAGCAAGTCACCATACTCAACCAAACACCTTCAGCCTTTAAGCAACTGATTGATTTTGAGCTAAGTCAGGAATATGCAAGTAATATATCACTGCGACTGGTGATATTTGGAGGAGAGGCTTTAGACTTTCATAGCCTGGAACCTTGGTTTGAAAGGCACGGTGATACTGCACCACAGTTAGTGAATATGTATGGGATTACGGAAACAACTGTCCATGTCACTCATTACCCCATTAATTCAGGAAATCTTCAGGAAGGTACAAGCAGTGTAATTGGTCGTCCTATTGACAATATGCAAGCTTATGTGCTAGACAAAAACTGTCAGCTAATGCCAGTGGGTGTTGCTGGAGAGTTGTACATTAGTGGGGCTGGTTTAGCACGGGGTTATCTGAATCGCCCCGAACTCACCCAAGAAAAATTCATTCCCCATCTGTTTAGTCAGCAACAAAATGCTCGCCTATATAAGACTGGAGATTTAGCCAGGTATTTACCAGATGGGAATCTAGAGTTTTTAGGCCGGATAGACCACCAAGTAAAAATCAGGGGATATCGCATCGAAACAGGAGAAATAGAAGCAGTTATAAATTCATACCCTCAAGTTAAAGAAACGGTAGTATTAGCAAGAGAAGACAACCCAGGAGATAAACGTTTAGTAGCATACATAGTACCAGAAACCCAAACCACAACTACCTCCAACTCAGAACTATCAAAAACCCAAGTAGATAGTTGGCAAGACGTATTCAACCAAGTCTACGACCAGTTCAGTGAAGTAACTGACCCTCTATTCAATACTAGAGGATGGATTAGCAACTACGACAACCAACCCATACCAGTAGAGCAAATGCGCATCTGGGCAGGGGATATAGTAACTCAAGTGTTAGCACAAAAACCAGAGAGTGTGTGGGAAATAGGTTGTGGCACAGGAATGCTGCTATTTCAAATCGCACCCCAGACACAAAAATATTTGGGAACAGATATCTCCAATGTCTCATTAGAATACATCAAAAAACAAATAGAACAGGAACCAGACAAATATAGTCATGTATCCTTAGCACAGAAACGAGCTGAAGACATGGCTGGTGTAGCTCCTAACAGTTTCGATGCCGTATTGCTGAGTTCCAGGCTCCAGTATTTCCCGAGTGTGGAGTATCTGTTGCAAGTAATAGAAAACAGTATCCGGGTAGTCAAACCAGGAGGAATAATTTTCTTAGGGGATATCCGCAGTCGGCCATTAATGAAAGCCTTTCACTCTTCGGTGCAACTGTATCAAGGAACTCCATCATTATCAGTAGAACAACTCAACTCAAAGATAGACAGAAAAATGGAGCAGGAGACCGAGTTGTTATTGTCACCAGAGTTGTTTGTCGCTCTCAAAGAAAAACATCCAGAAATAACTCATGTACAAATACGTTTACAGAGGGGAATAGAACACAATGAATTGAATAAATATAGGTATAGCGTACTGTTGCATATAGAGGCAAAAGCAGGAACAGTAATAACACCGACTGTAGAAAGTGGAGGGGCTCTGACTGTTCAAGAGATAGAAACTTATCTGCGAGAGCAAGAGCCCGAATCAGTTTGTTTTAGTGGTTTAGTCAATGGCAGAGTAGCTAATGATGTAGAGTTGGTAGAGTTGCTATCACAGCCAGAATCAAAACAGAATGTGCAGCAGTTAAGGCGAAAGTTAGAGTCAAAGGAAACCAAGAGCATCGACCCAGAGAGGTTATATGAACTAAGTGCATCTTTAGGGTATAGCTTAGAGTTGTGTTGGTCTGCTCAGGGAGGTCCGGAATTGATGGATGGGGTATTTGTGCGCAGTGAGTTGGCCCAAGAAGGGATAGTGTTAACACCCCTAACTCAAAAATCGGTGGTAGCAGGTAACTGGGAGAATTATGGGAATAATCCGTTGATTTCCCAGTTGAGAAAGGAACTGATACCACAGTTGAGAGAGTATCTGGAGTCGAGGTTGCCAGAATATATGGTGCCATCGAAGTTAATGGTGTTGTCGCAACTGCCTCTGACTCCTAACGGTAAAGTAGACCGTAAGGCTTTGCCTGTCCCAGATGTGGCCAGTAGTGTGTTAACGGAGTATGTAGCCCCAGAGACGGAGACACAGAAGGTCTTAGCAGAGATTTGGGCCGAAGTGTTGGGAATAGAAAAGGTGGGAATACATGATAACTTCTTTGATTTGGGTGGTCATTCTTTGATGGCAACGAAGGTTGTGTCTCGGGTGCGAAATACTTTTAATCTGGAGTTATCACTAAGTAAGCTATTTCAAAATCCTACTATCGCTCAACTAGCAGAAGTTTTAGTTGAACAAGAGTTGGAACAAAAGGAAAGTCAAATTATTCCTAGGGTTTCTAGGGAACAGGAATTTCCCCTTTCCTACAGTCAAGAAGCGATATGGTTTTGGTATCAGTTATTGCCGGAACATCCATACTGGAACGGTACGTTTAGTTTTACCCTGGATGGTATTCTAAATTTATCAGCTTTAGAGCAAAGCTTCAACGAAATAATCAGGCGACACGAAAGCCTACGGACTTATTTCCCCACCGTAGGCGGAAAACCTACACAAGTAATTTCGACCGTCGCCAAAATCAATCTGTCCGTAGTAGAGTTACCACCATCACCAGAACAAATAACCCAACTCAAACAATTAATCAGAAATGAAGCCCAAAAACCCTTTGACTTAGCCAAAAGCCCCCCATTGCGTGTCACCATAGTACAGCTCAGCCCAGAAACTCATGTATTAATGTTAAGGATGCACCACATAATATATGACGGTTGGTCTATAGGCATACTAGCCTCAGAACTATATAAATTGTATGGAGCCTACAGTCAAGGAAGCCCCTTCTCATTATCAGAACTACCCATTCAATATGCTGACTACGCCCACTGGGAACGACAGAACATAGCAGAGATATTAGAAGAATATCTGAGCTACTGGAGGCAAAAACTAGCAGGAACTTCCTCAATATCACCCCTACTAACAGACCGCCGACGTCCAGAAGTGCAAAGCTTCAAGGGAGGAGCAGAAATATTTAATCTTAGTCAGAACTTGATACAGAAACTGACACAACTAGGTCAAAAATCAAGCACAACATTTTTTACAATTATGCTGAGTGCAATTTTTGTCTTACTGTATCGTTGTAGTGGCGAGTCTGACTTAATAGTAGGTACAATAACTGCTAAGCGCAACCGAGTTGAAATTGAACCATTAATTGGTCTGTTTTCAGACCTACTTCCAATTCGTTCTCAGTGCTTAAATGACTCTAGCTTTACCGAATTGTTAACTCAAGTTCAACAAAGAACTGAAGAGGCTTATGAATATCAGGATTTATCATTTACAAAGCTAGTAGAGGAACTTTTTCCAGAAAGGAAGTTCGTGGAAAACCCTCTAGTGCGGGTGTACTTTGACTTCGTAAATGTAAAATCAATGAACTATTTGGGTCTACCAGGATTAAGAGTGACTCAGAGGGCTATAGATTTCCTAAACACTGCTAGAACGGATTTAGAAATATATCTATGGGATTCACCATCAGGCTCAGGTCTAGAAGGCCATTTTGTTTACAACACAGATATATTTGACAGATCAACCATCGCTAGGTTGATGGAACATTTCCTAACCTTACTAACAGCAATAGTAGCCAAACCCCAAGAAAAAATCTCAAAACTCCCCCTAATTACAGCGGCAGAAAAACAGAAAATTCTACACGAATGGAACAATACCAAAACAGATTATCCAACAGAAAAATGTATCCATCAGTTATTTGAGAACGTTGTCGAAAAATACTCAGATGCAGTAGCCTTAATATTTGAGGGCAAACAACTAACCTACACCCAACTCAACGAAAAAGCTAACCAACTCGCCCACTATCTATTAAGTGTAGGCATAAGCCCAGAAACACCAATAGGCATATATATTGACCCTACTGTAGAAAGAATCGTTGGTTTATTAGCAATACTGAAAGCAGGAGGAGCTTATGTAGCAATAGATCCAACCGACAAATCACAGGATTTGCCGTCAATTTCGGTAATATTAACCCTAAACCACCTCAAATCAGAAATTCCTGACTCCAATGCTCAAATTCTGTGTCTAGACACGGAGTGGGAATCAATAACCAAACAGAATACAGACAACCCAAATACAGGAACAACAGCCACCAACCTTGCCTATATCCTCAATCAAACTTTAGTAGAACATCAGGCTGTGGTTCAACGTTTAAAATGGCTACAAGAAACCCTGAAAATAACTAATCAAGATATTCTACTGCATAAAACATCTCTGACTCAAGATGTCGCTCTTCTGGAAATAGGTTTACCTCTAATCAGTGGTGGTAGTGTAGTTATAGCTACAAATGACGAGCCTACAGAATTACAGAAATTAATTAGCCAGCACAAAGTTACCATAGTTCACCTGTATCCATCAGAACTACCTACCTGGTTAAACATAACTAACCAGGCAGCATCTTTGAACAGTTGGCGTACGCTCCTTAGCAGTGGAGAAACCCTATCAACAGAAATAGCCAACGAATTTCTCCAAAGCTACCCAGTTTCATTACACAACTTCTACAGTCTCCCAGAAGCAGGAGGAGAAGTCACCCACTGGCAATGGCTAGAAGAACCTCCTAGAGAAAATGTACCCGTAGGCAACCCTGGTCGGTTATCAGTTTATGTACTAGACCAACACCAAGACCCTGTCCCCACAGGAGTACCAGGAGAAATCTATATTGGAGGTTCCAGTTTAGCCAGAGGTTATCTGCATCAACAGCAACAGACATCACAGAAATTTATTGAACACCCTGAATTAGGTAAACTATTCCAAACAGGAGACATAGGTCGTTATCACAACAAAGGTTATCTAGAAATAGTCGGAACAAAACAACGGCACATATGGCTCCAAGGGCAGCGAATAGAACTAACAGACATAGAAACTGCCCTGTTATCAATTGCCGAAGTAGAACAAGCTTATGTATTAGCCCATCAAACATTCCTAGTAGCTTATGTTGTGGTGGCCGGAGTTTGGAACCCCCAAGAATTACAGTCCCAAATTCAACAGCAGTTACCTCCATACATGATGCCAGAAGCTTATGTTCCTATCTCAAGTTTACCTTTGACTCACGAAGGAAAAGTAGACGAAGTAGCGTTAGCGCATTTCCCAGTAACTGACAATGAGACGGAGCGTAAAATTGCTCAGAAGCGATGGAGGGATTCCCATGTATATATATCACCTACCAATGATACCAATGATAACAGCAGATGCTAATCTACGCGCAAGTCAGATAGTTGTTTTGGGTTTCCCTGACATTTAACACCGTTTTACGGAAGTCAAAAGTCAACCCCCCTTACCCACCAAGGGGGGAAGTGAGATTTTATCGGCTCAAAACTTTGATGCTACTTTATTGGTACTGTTGGATTGATTCACTGGAATATAGTGTAATATCATGTCCGGATCATTAGACCTCTCCGAAAATGCCGATTTTTGAACGGTGGGGCAAGGGGTTGAGAACCTTTTCTGGAGATGTCTATTAGTTATGACTTTGTTGCATGAAAGTGCTAGAAGCATTATGAAATCAGGATTTCTCAATAAATATTATTAATGCTAAAGTATTGTACTGCAAGGATTCCAGGATATTCGTACAACAAAGCCATTAGTTATAAAAAAACTTTCTCCTTCTTCTCCTGTTCTTCTGTCTTCCCCTCCACCGGAGGGGTTATATCATGTCCGGATAATTAGGGCTTAAAAAGTATACGGTTTGTAGTAGGGCTTTAATCCTTGAAATATCTATTATTAGAGCTAAAGCTTTACTGCAAGCTTGAATTGTAACTATTCAACCGCATATGATATTAGAGGTGGGTTGGGAGAGGTTAGGAGTGGGTTGACTCCTGACACCGACCTAGTTATTTATTTATAACTGTTCAACCGGACATAATATAAGTTGTAATGTTCATTTACTTGATGAAAGTGTTTCAATAATAATCTCTTCTACACCCAAATTTCTTAACTTTTTTTCAACTTGCAAAACAACATTTGTTAGATTTACATAATGCCATACATATTGATTTTCTGTTAATTTGTACATTATTGAACTTCTTGTAGGAACTGATGCCAGAGCTTTGTTTGGTGCATCATCAAAATCAAACCACTTTTGCAGAATTAATTTGCCACTAAAACTAGGTAAGTTTTGTAATTTAACCCATGAAACATGACCTGCAATATTCCCAGTCATAATAGATATAAAATCGTATCTGCTTGGAAGTTGATTGATTGCTTTTCTCACATCAGTGTGTTTTAACAGATAATTGTTTCCTGGTTTAGTAAAATCTAAAACAATGGATAGAGCATTTCCTAAATAATTTTCTGGTATGCCAAGGTTTCTCCCTCTTATATTACAAATAAATGCATATTGTTTGAGAGGAACAACTGACAAAAATTGAAAGAAAGCATCATTTGTGCTGTAGACACTTTCATTTGACATATTTTGAATTTTCTTTTTAATTAAATCTAATTTTTCTTTGGTTAAAATACATTCCATATAACTCCAGTTATTCTTATTTCGCAAAAAAATAGGCAAGGATTGAACAATCGGGAATATTGACATTAAAAGTTTATCTTTCCATGATATTTTTTTCAAACTTGCAGCAATATAATTATCCATTTTGTTAAAATCTATTGTAAATAATGGTTCAGATTTAGCAACATATTCTGGGTCTTCGTATGCTTGAGAAAGATATTCTAATAATTTAAAATATGTTGCACCATCTGCTATGATATGATTAACCAGCAGAGTTATGCCATAATAATTGTGATTATGATTCAAAATTACATATACTAATGGAGTATCTTTATTAAGAGCATCCACACATTTTTTGGGAATATTGAATTGATTTTTTACATAAGTTTTTGTATCTAAGAAATTATCAATATTTATTTCCTGTTCCCCTAGATCAATATCAATAAAACCAATACCAGATTTTTGTGGGTTACATACAACTTTTAATGGAGAGAACAATTCCTTGACCAATCTACCTCCCAAAATTGGTACACTATCTACTATTTGTTGAATGGCTACTTTTAATCTTAGATGATTAATTGGATGTTTATACCAACTTATTAAACCAATATAGGGGACATTTAGCATTTGACTATCCAATTTAGAAACTTGATATTCTTGATGTACATTGCTATTTTTAATGAATTCCATTGTTTTTACCTTTCAGATTTATTTATAATGAATGAGTTGAGATCCTGATAACTCAATAGATATATTAACTCATATCTTATCATATTTAAGACTACCAAAAATTTTTTAAGGATTCAGGTCTAAGAGCTGATTTATAAAGTGGATATTAGGAGGTGAGACGGCTGAGCAGAAGTCGTACCATAGCGCCATAAATCATGGCCTCACTGACTTCAGGCAGGAGTTCATAATCTTTGCTCAGACGACGAAGCGCGTCCTAACCAACCAAAGGTACGTTCTACTACCCAGCGTCGCGGGTTAACCTTAAATTCAGATTCCGTACGCTTAACGTTTCTCTTCCTCAGCACCGCAAAGGTTGGCTACAACACCAGCTTGCGCGTTGGCCACTATAGCCCTGGTCAACCCAAATTAATTGCAAACTAGAACAGTCAAAACTTTCTTCCATCAATGCGGCCCCAGCTCCGACTCGATCTTGACCGTTGGCTTGCTGTGACTACCACACTTAACAGCAATCGATGGGTATCTACAATGATATGACGCTTACGTCCCTTGACTAACTTACCTCCATCGAAGCCATACACTTCCCCCTTTTTTCCGTCGTTTTTAGCGATGCAGCGCGGTCTTGGGGGTTTCCCCCATGAGCGACTGCATCAAGACACCGACTGGCTATCAGCAATTGCTGCACGCTTGTTGAGGGTTTCTATTCACTTGTTGACGACATGAATCCCGCAGGTAATGATTCATCATCTGCCACACTCCAGTTTTCTGCCAACGACGAAAGTAAAAGTACACTGTTGAGTAGGGAGGTAAGTCATGAGGGAGCATCTCCCAAGAACATCCAGTGCGTAGAACGGGCAAAAATACCATTGACAACTTCACGTACATTGACAGTACGAGGACGTCCTCCAGTTTTGGCTGGTGGAATAAAGGCTTCAATGAGCTGCCACTGTGCATCTGTGATATCACTTTTATAGGCTTTTCTAGTCATGGTGTGAGATGTAGGCAACATCAACGTATGATATCGGCACTATTGCTATGTACTTCCTCTATTTAGATTTACTTTATAAATCAGCTCTAAAACAGCCATGACGAGAGTAGAAGGAGAAAACTGCCGTCATTGACACTACTTAGCTAGGTTACATCGTAAAACTTTATGCTACTCCAAGTCAATTGATATGTTATGCAAGTCAATTCGCTTGCTGCTCTATTATTTGAAACATCGGCAAATTCCTCAATTCTCCTAATCATTCGTCACTGTGCAACGCCTAATCCTGATATTGAATTAAAAGAGGGCGTTGCTGATTCTGGGTATGGTTTCGCCCCCCTAGCCCCCCAATTCTGGGCTTTAATAAAACCAGATGATCGCGCATTCATTCCTTAATTCAGCAACCCCGTAGAGTGGGCATCCTGCCCGCTGCGCGAATCAATAGCAGTAGAGTGGGCATCCTGCCCGCCCGAAAATGAAACAGGCATTTTGCCCATTCCACCAAGATGCCCATTTCACCCTATGGTCAGTAGTCGGGATTGCGCCTTACGAGAATTTCAGGCAAAATCTAGCTGTAACATCCCGATAGCACTTGATCGAATAGAATCCAAGAAATGACCATCAGGAAAATTAATAAATTTATTTGTGCTATCTTAGCAGCAGCTTTATGCCTAAGTTTAATCGCCTGTGGAGCACAGACCCCAAATGGCAGTCAATCCACAGCAGGTAAAACAGTAAAGGTCAGTTCTGCATCCTCC
Organism: Moorena producens PAL-8-15-08-1; assembly: GCF_001767235.1. Taxonomy (GTDB): domain Bacteria; phylum Cyanobacteriota; class Cyanobacteriia; order Cyanobacteriales; family Coleofasciculaceae; genus Moorena; species Moorena producens_A. The sequence continues at coordinate 4,780,027 of NZ_CP017599.1, read as the reverse complement.
GTTTCCACCTATGCCTTATTTGTTTCCGAAATCATCAATATTGCTTTGGAAAAAGTTGGTTATAAACCTGCAGAAATAAAACAACTTAGTATTCCCCTGGCACACATTTCTGTCAGGAATGGAGACGTAGATTTCTACAGTGTTCATTGGCAAAATATACACAAAAAATTCTTTTTAGAAAACGGTGGTGACCAAAAATTAGAAAAAGTGGGGGTAATTATTGCTGATGCTTTGCAAAGCTATCAGATTGATAAAAAAACTGCTGACCAATACAAAATTACTAATTTGGAACAACTAAAAGACCCCAAGATTGCCAAACTTTTTGACTCTGATGGGGATGGCAAAGCCAACTTAACTGGTTGTAATCCAGGTTGGGGGTGTGAGTTAGTAATTGAACATCAGCTCGATGCTTACAAGTTGCGCGATACCGTTGAACATGACCAAGGCAACTATGATGTTCTCTTGGCAGCCACATTGGGTCGCTATAAACAAGGACAACCGATTTTCTTTTATAGCTATAGTCCCCACTGGTCAGTGACAGTATTAAAGCCAGGAGAAGATACCATTAGATTAGAGGTTCCTTTTCTTTCTCTACCTAAAGAACAGGAAAATATAACAAAAAAAGATACTACTGTTGACGGAAAAAATTTAGGTGTTGGTGTCGATCAAGTTCGCGTGATGGCAAACAAGAAATTTTTAGCAGCCAATCCAGCTGCCAAACGCCTGTTTGAGTTGATGACGATTCCTATTGAGGATGTGAATGCTCAACAAAAACTCGTACAAGATGGTGAAAGTAGCCCAAAAGATATTCGCCGCCATGCCGAAGAATGGATAAAGAACAATCAGGAAATCTTTGATAGTTGGGTAGAATCAGCCAAAGAGGCAGCCACGAATTAAAATTATCTTCAAAGGGTATATAGCGGTTTTCAATTGAGTGAGGTTTTTAGGGAACAGGGAACAGGGAACAGGGAATAGGGACTCGAACTATTAAATTCTCCCGTTTGCGCAGGCTAAGGAAGGTTGATTTTAAGCACCGATCTAGTAGCGTGGCCAACGGCCAATGGCTGTTCGCGCAGCGTGCGCGTAGCGCATATGTTTACGAAACCATGATTTTCTTGATTGATCACAATCTTGAGAGACATACAGTATAGCGGTTTCTAACCTAATCAGGTACAGAGTATTTTTTCCCTGTTGCCTGTTGCCTGTTGCCTGTTCCCTGTTCCCTACTGCCTACTGCCTACTGCCTACTGCCTACTGCCTACTGCCTACTCCCTACTCCCTAATTCATCAGTACCAAATTATCCCGATGAACCACAGTTTCTGCCCCCTTGTAACCCAAAATAGTCAGGATTTGTTCGGATTTATGCCCTCGAATCTTATGTAATTCATTACTGTTGTAGTTCACCAGTCCCCTAGCAATTTCCGTACCATTGCTATCACATAGCTCTACGGCATCTGATGAACGAAAATCCCCCTCTATAGCAGTAATGCCAGCTGCTAATAGAGATTTGCCCCCATCAGAAATTGCCTTTACCGCTCCATTATCAAGATAGAGTTTCCCTACGGGGACTAAACTATAAGCAATCCAGTGCTTGCGGGCTTTATTGGTTTGAGCTTGGGGGGCAAACTGGGTGCCCAGGGATTCTCCCTGTAAAATTCTTTCAATGTTATCTGGACGTCGTCCTTCAGTGATTACAGTTCTGACCCCAGCATTGGTAGCAATTCGGGCAGCAGCAACTTTGGTTACCATCCCACCAGTGCCCCAACCAGAGCCTGAGTCATCAGCTTGTACCTCTAGTTCAGCTAATTCCTCAATGCTGTTGATTGAAATAATTGGTTCAGCATCCGGTACCTTACGGGGGTCTGCTGAGTAAAGTCTATCCACATCAGTTAGTAAAAACAACCAATCGGATTCAATCAAACTAGCTACTAGGGCGCTAAGGGTATCGTTATCACCAAATTTAAGTTCATCTACAGCTACAGTATCATTTTCATTCACCACTGGGATCACCCCCAGCTGAAGTAGTTCCCGAAAGGTAGCATAGGCATTAACATAGCAACTACGCTGTACAAAATCTCGACGGCTGAGGAGAATCTGAGCAATAGGTTGGTTGAGGTTGTTAAATAAGTCATCATATATCCGCATCAGCCGTCCTTGACCCACCGCTGCGATCGCTTGTTTGAGAGGGAGTGTATTCGGTCGTGATGTTAACCCCAGTCGCCCACAGCCAATCCCCACAGCGCCAGAGGTAACCAGTACCACTTGATGACCTTCAGAACGCAGCCGCGTCACGGTTTCGACAAGGGCAGCAATGGTAGATAAGGCCAACTGACCTGTTGCTGGTTGAGTTAAACTAGATGTGCCGACTTTGACAACTATCTTTTGATTGGTCATTGGTCTTTACTCTGGTTTCTGTTGATCATACCTCCGAGGGGGAATCAATGTCAGGGGTAGTCTTCCTCTGGTACTACTGCCAAGTATGTGACCAAAATCACAGGATTTGGTTGTGTAACTTACACGACATTAAGGTGAATATTGCTACGCTTTTGGGAATCTTAGGAATAAGAAGTACTTGCTAGCAGCCATAATAGTTCCAGATTGATGAACTATACTGGTAAACTTGAGCTACTTTGTATAATCGACACACCCTACAACAACAGAGGAATTCAGTCAGCTAATCACCTCTAACCAGTAACAATCCAGCTGAGATCCTTGGTGATTTTTAGTGTGACTCTTGTGCTAAGGTGTGCTGTGCAAAGTGCTTGAATTCTAGCTAGAAAAGGTAAGGGGAAATAGGAGTTCGGCTAAGGGTACTTGACTATTCTAGCTTTACCGCAAGCCCCTTCCTGGATTACCATACACTGACACCCTCTTCGTCAGAAAACCCTCACTGATGAACTAACTGCAAAAGCCTGCAAGGAAAAATTATGTCTAATACCCACAACTTATTCACTATTCGTTTTTGGGGCGTCAGAGGTAGTATTGCCTGTCCAGGACCAGAAACAGTTCGGTATGGAGGCAACACACCTTGTATAGAGATGCGAGTTGGTAGTGAGCGTCTAATTTTTGATGGTGGTACAGGGTTGCGAGTTTTGGGACAGTCCCTACTCAAGGAGATGCCAGTAGAAGCTCATCTATTTTTTACCCACTCCCATTGGGACCATATTCAGGGTTTTCCTTTCTTTACCCCTGCCTTTATTAAAAGGAATTGTTTTCATATTTATGGCACCCGTGCTCCTAACGGTGCCACCATCGAGAATCGTCTAACTGATCAGATGACCCACCCAAATTTTCCGGTTCCCTTGCAAATTATGCAATCAAAAAAGGAGTTCCATGACCTTGAGATTGGAGAAACAGTCAACATTGGTGAGATTACGGTAGAAAATGCACCCTTGAACCATCCAGGTGAAGCCGTTGGCTATCGAGTTAACTGGCGAGGCTATTCAGCTGCTTACATCACTGACACAGAACATCTCGAAAAGGGTTTCGATAAAAATGTCCTGCAGCTGGCTCATAATGCGGACGTGATGATTTACGATGCTGCCTACACCGATGAAGAATACTACTCTGAAATATCGAGCAAAATGGGTTGGGGACATTCTACCTGGCAGGAAGCTATCAAAGTTGCTCGAGCTGCTAATGCCAAAAAATTAGTCATTTTCCATCATGATCCCCTGCATAATGATGATTTTTTGGACCATATCGGAGAACAGGCTGTTAAGGAGTTTTCTAATACGGTTATGGCGCGGGAAGGTCTGGCAATTGAGCTAGTGGAATCCTCTAGGTCACATCTGCTTGAGCTTAAGGATGGTAAAATGCCTCTGAGCAAAGTTTAATATAGTAATTATCAATGGGGTGAGGTACAAAATGCTGGGTTTTAGGGAGCAGGGAGCAGGGAGTAGGGAGTAGGGGTAAATAAATTGAATTTACCTCATAAGCATGAACAACAGTATGATCAACGCTATATCTAAAAATAAAATTGCCAATTACTAATTAACAATTAACTGTCATAAAATAACTGACTTGAAAAGTGATTAACTGTAATTAACATCACATGCTTCTTATAGTCATAGGCGGTCTTTTTAACAAAACTCGCGGAATTCCCCACCGTCTTTCACGGTGGGGATGGATAGCGAGACGAGGACTTGTTGCGAATCGTGTTAGAATAAATTTGGTTGATGACCCACCTGACTGACTAAAAGGCTACCTTCAAGGTGTAAAAGTACGCTTCAGAGCTCAGGGTTTGAAGTTACCGTAAGTAGAGTGGAGCCTTAATCATAAAGATTTAACCTTTTTATGCATAGCCGACCAACCATAAAGGCTCCACTCTACTAAGGTTTCGTCTTCGGGAAGAGACTTGCCCCGGCTGGTTAGCCATAGAGCTGTAATTCCATGGTAAGTCTGTCGTAAAAGTTATACGTCCTTAGAAGGCGGATGTCTGCCTGTGGACGCTGAGTAAGACCAATTCCAGCAGGCGCGCGCCTCCTAGGTCGGGTTCCCCGGCCTAGGGTCGCTCCTCTGGTTGAGGCATCGGGGACGCGCGCGGGAAACCTCAAAGACAAATAAGACCGTCCCTGATTTGAGTTGAGAATTGGAAGCCCCAACCTCAGCGTTCGCGTAGCGTGACCAAAGGTCAAGCAGGTTGGGGTACTTCACAGTAAAGACCGCCTATAAAGTTCTGCTGATCCCTTGTTAGCCATCAGCCATCAGCCTATGCGCTACGCGCACCCTGCTTGAGGTGCCGTCAGTGGTCAGCCGTCAGTGGTCAGCCGTCAGCTTCTTTTATTAAAAAGCTGTTTCCGTAGCTTGGCCAATAGCTGATACCAAATAGCTGATACCAAATAGCTGATACCAAATAGCTGATACCAAATAGCTGAATGCTGAATGCTGAATGCTGAATGCTTACTTATTTTCTAGGCTGCCACTTGAGCTTGGTCAGATACTTGGGGTGCTGCTTTTAGAGATGTTTGGACAGATTCTAACTGAGCCGATAGGTTTTGGATTTGACTTTGGAGTGCTTCAACTAGCACAAGTTCTTTGGCCAGAACTTGAGGATTTCTGATGCTTGTGGATTGTTCAGAAGCAGAAGAAGTATTCTTGATGCCATCGCGAATGGGGGTTCCCCCCTGTGGCCGACTGCATCCCTTGGTGTAGCCTAAGAAAGTTTGAGCAGAGGCAAACTGATAGATTCCAGCTTTTACCTTACTCTGTTGCCATGACATCCCTAGGTTTTCAAGCACTGGTTCCTCGGTAATTACTAACGGTTCCATAACTGTTATCGGTTTCTCCATGACCACGGTCCCAGAAACCTCCTTTGCCATCGGTACGCTGGCAGCCTCAGCAAATTTTACTTCTTCATAAGCGACTACATTATCTAGCTTCTGTTGCTTCTGTGTGTTCAGCTCAGATGTTGAAACTTGTAGTTGTTGAATTAACTTTTCCTTTTCCTGAAGAGCTTTCTCGATAGTGTCTAACTCAGACTCAATGGTAGCTGACTTCAGGGAAGAGTCGTGCCACCCAGCTAAAGTAGCATTAGAGATACCTACTCCCAAACTGATTAACATCGCTAGTCCCAAGTAAGGAGCTGCCGCATCCTTGACCTTACCATGGAAAAATAGTTCATCTTGGATGCGGATGGTGAGGGACTCTTCACCAAATATGGCTACAGGTAAGGTGAAGACACAAAAGAGTGTAGTGGAAATGAATACTGGTGCTAAGATTAATTTGTGGATTGTAGAGCCGTTCACAATTACTCCCTTAGGATAGCTACTTAAAACTCAATGATTAGTACCGTCAGCAGTCAGCAGTCAGCAGTCAGCAGTCAGCAGTCAGCTTCAAATAAACCTCTAAGGAGAGAATTTAAGAGTTCGAGATTAATGAAAATTGAAAGTCTGGGTAAAATACCATAAGCTGAGATAACACAGATTAAACCAATGCTTACCTCTTGTCAGCCATGCAAAGCGCGAGTGGGGGAAACCCCCGCAGGTCGGCGCTGCATCGCTTATTCAAAAGCTGATAACTGATAACTGATAACTGATAGCTGATAGCCAAATTAAAAATGCCAACTTAAAAACGCTGATCATGTCAGCTTTTCGTTGGTTTTGAACGGTAGCTTTATTGCCAGCGTTTTGTCCTAGTTTGAACCTCAGGGGTTTGCGATCGCATTTGCGTTATGTGAGCGATTGGGTATACCTCATGTTTGATTTAAGTCGAATCCTAGGGCAACTCCATAACTTTCCTTAACTTTTAGTTATCGACTGCTCTTGGTGAGATCGGTAGATTATTTGTGTACGGAGCAAAAAGCAGGAAAATACCTGCTACGGGACCTGTAATTTTACCTAGCCATTGAGTTCACGACCAGTACTAGAACTTCTTTAAGGTAAGCATTTAATCATGAACCAATCTACATTCGACAAATCTTTCCTGACACCAATCGTGTTATCAACAATTATCTTTGCTCTTCTGAGCTTGCCCATAGTTTTGCTCGGAGCAAAGCCGATCTGTATGAATCTCCTACAGAGTCGGATAGTTGATGGTAAACTGATAAATTCTGCGACGCGCTGATTAAGGTTTCACGAAACTGCTAAGACCTGTCATAATCCTGATTCTTTTGGGAATCCTGATTCCCAGTGTGCTCCTGTCCCAGTTTTGGGCATTACCAGCACTGACCCAGCACCCTGTTAAACTCACCCTATTGATGGGAGCGGGGGAATTTTCTGATTGGCAGGAACTACTGGTTAAGAATTTTGAGCTAGAGAATCCAGATATTCAAATCGAACTGATCGAAGGACCATTAAACTCTGACTTAACAGAAGACCTCTATACCTCTGCTTTCATCTTAGGAGACTCACCCTATGACCTGATTAACATGGACGTGATTTGGGCTCCTAAATTTGCTGCTGCAGGGTGGTTACTAGACCTATCAGACCGGGTTAGTAAGGAGTATTTAAAGGAATTTCTGGATAAAGCAGTTGATTCAGGACGCTACCAGAGGAAACTATACCGCATACCATTCCGTTCCGATGGTGGTATGCTCTACTATCGTCAGGATTTGCTAGAGCAAGCTGGATTCCAAGCCCCAAAAACCTTTGAGCAGTTGGTCACCATTTCCCAACAATTGCAGGCAAATGATGACTCCAAATGGGGCTATCTTTGGCAAGGTCGTCAATATGAAGGCTTGTCAGCCATGTTTGTGGAGATACTTGCAGGCTTTGGTGGTTTCTGGGTTGATCCAGAAACCTTGGACGTGGGTTTGGATCAACCGGAAGCGATTAAAGCTGTGGAGTTTCTGCGCAGCACCATCAAACAAGGAATTTCACCCCCTGGTGTCACTACCTATCAGGAAGAAGAAACACGACTGTTGTTTCAAAATGGGGATGCGGTATTTCTGAGGAATTGGCCCTATGTTTGGTCATTGGCAAATCAAGAGGGTTCAAAGGTGAAAGGCAAGATTGGCATTAGCCCTATGGTTCATGGTCCTAGTGGCAAAGCTGGTGCTTGCTTAGGAGGTTGGGGTTTGGGAATTGCTAAATCTTCCAAACATCCTGAGGAAGCCTGGAGGGCTATTGAGTATTTCACCAGTGAGAAAGCCCAGCGTCGGTATACTCTGGAAACTGGCTATCTGCCAACCCGACGGAAGCTGTTTGCAGACCCAGACATTGTTGCGAAATATCCCCACTATCCAAAATTGCTAGAGGTGTTAGAGGGGGCTGTCTTGCGTCCACCAGTTGCCCAATATTCCCAGGTATCTGATATTTTACAACGGTACCTCAACGCTGTACTAACTAATCCCAAACTTAGTCCTGAAAAAATGATGAAAGCAGCAGCTGATGAAACCCGTAGGCTGTTGTCGGTAGAATGAAAACTGATCCGATAGCAGCACAGGAGCAAAGGACAGGGTGGCTGTTAGTAACACCAGCATTGTTACTACTGCTGCTAGTCTATGGCTATCCTATTTTGCGTTCGTTCTGGTTAAGTTTGTTCACTAATAACCTAGGGACACAGCTACAACCAGTCTTTTCTGGTCTGAATAATTATGGGCGAATGATGGGGGATGGTCGCTTCTGGCACAGTCTCTGGAATACTGTGATTTTCACTTCAGTATCTGTTGCTCTGGAACTGGTGTTAGGAATTGCGATCGCATTAATTTTAAATCAAACCTTTAAAGGACGGGGTATTGTGCGCACCATCGCCATCCTGCCTTGGGCCTTGCCAACTGCTTTGATTGGTCTAGTCTGGGCTTGGATGTTTAATGACCAGTTTGGGGTTTGGAATGATATCTTAGTGCGTCTAGGTATTATTCAAGAGGGAATCAACTGGCTAGGATACCCGACAACAGCGATGATGGCAGTGATTGCGGCAGACGTTTGGAAAACGACACCCTTCATCAGCATTTTGCTCCTAGCTGGCTTGCAGTCTATTCCCCAAGACCTATACGAAGCCTATGCTCTAGACGGTGCTACACCCTGGCAAAGTTTCAAGCAAATTACTCTACCGCTATTGATGCCCCAAATCCTAATTTCCTTACTGTTCCGCTTTGCCCAAGCTTTCGGAGTCTTCGACCTGATCAAAGTGATGACTGGAGGTGCTCCGGGAGGAGCTACAGAAGTTGTATCTCTCTACATCTATACCACTGTCATGGATTATCTAGACTTTGGTTATGGTGCTGCCCTTGTGGTAGTAACCTTTTTGATACTGGTAACCACGGTCATAATTATAGCGCTAGGCTTACGGGACTAATGACTACTATTCCTAACTCATCATCCCCTCAACCAAAAACAAAACAAATTAACCAAATTAACATTATTAAACCAATCATCCTGCCTTTAGGAATCATCTTACTGGTCATTTTCTGCCTAGCACCACTCCTCTGGCAATTCCTCACCTCCCTCAAAGTTAACCAAGATATCTCTTCCCTTCCTAATATTTATTTCCCTAGGCGGTATACACTTGACCACTATATAAATTTATTTACCCTGCGTCCCCTAGTTCACTATATTTTCAACAGCGCCTTTGTATCAATTACTTCTACACTATTGTGTTTAGGGATAGGAACTCCCGCTGCTTACGCCTTAGCACGGTTAACCCTAAGAGGAGAAAAAATCATCATTGCCGGGATTATAATTATTACCTTATTTCCCTTTATTTTGATTTTCCTAGGACTCCTGGAACTTATCCAAATTCTTAAACTAGGAAATAATTATATAAGCCTGATTGTTTCCTATACAGCTATCAATCTTCCTCTCACCGTATTAGTGATGCGCAGCTTTTTTAAACAGCTACCGCGAGAGCTAGAAGATGCTGCTAAAGTAGATGGTTATAACACCTGGCAAATGCTAATCCAAATTCTGTTACCCCTAACGGTTCCAGCTTTAGTAACCACAGGAATACTTACCTTTATTTTTGCTTGGAATGAATTTATTTTAGCCCTGGGGGGGCGACATGAGAGCTAAAAAGTAGACTGTATAAGCTTCATAGCTCTCATACCTCGTAAATAATTATCGAGCTTATGACGACTTAAACGCATCAAAGCATAAACTAATTCCCAACATTTATCCATAAAATGAATCCATTTTTGAGCATACATTCCAATATAAAAACTGCTATGTCTTTTAGTTAATCGCCCATATTCTTTGACTCTCGCTACATAGTCCTGAACTCCTTTTTTATTAATTATTTCTCCTTTAATTGTGGCAATAAAGTAAGCAAAAGAGATTATAATAAGTAAAGATATAAAGCGTTTACCGACAACATTACTGCCTTCCATATTATATCCACCGCTTTTATAATCTCGGAACATTTCCTCAATATCAAAACGTTTTTTATAAGCTGATATTGCCTCAGACAATTCGCTCATATTTGTTAGGATAAACCAACCTTCTTGGCTTACTGACTTTCGATAACTTTTCTTCCATTTACAGGCAATACTAAATCCTGATACTTGTTTAGTTTTTGTGACTTTAACCTTTTCAAAAAATAACGAAATTCCTGGTTTTAATCCCGAGTTTTTCAGGGAAATCCACCCCTGATTTTTTAATTCAATTTGCTCATTTTTTTTAAGTCTTAAACAAAACTTAAACCCTTGTTTGTCTAGCCATTCAGCCAATTTAACTGAACAAAACTCTCGGTCTCCCAAAATAACAACATGATAGCTATCAAATAGCCCTATAATAGTTGATAGTATTTGTTTTTGCTCTAAAAAATTACTTGAACCAAGTTTTGAAAGAAGTTCAAAATAAATTGGGATTGCTCGGTTTTTATAAATTATACTAACCACCAATAAATTTTTGTTATTCCAATTAGTCCTATCGATGGCTAAATAGATTTTTTTGTGTTTATCAAATTTTTGAGTGAGCCATTCTCTAACAAGTGGAAACCACATTTTTTTTATTTGAAATATTGGTAATGAAAAAAATCTCTGTAACTTTTTACGCCTTGAGTTACATTTAATAGGCAAAGGTAAAGATTCAGCAATTTTTTCGAGTTTAACATCCTTGATATCTTGTACAATGATTACTACAAGGTAAAAAAACAATAATTGAGATTCGGAAAGGAGATTTTTTAAATGTTTTTGATATAATTCTGGTAGCATTTTGAATTGATAGGTCGTCTTGACAATTTCTGACCTATCTTTTTTTACCATAATTCGCTCAATTTAATATATATCAAGGGTTACGGGGCGCTTGTCGCCCCCCCAGATTTTAGCCCTAACTTTCATTAGCCAAGAATCTATGAAAACTTTGCCCGTTGCTGCGGCTCAGTTAAGTGGTTCTCTGGGAAAAGAAATTCCCTACGGTTCCATTGCGGCTATGACAGTTATAGGAACATTTCCCCTAGTGGTATTAGTAATGTTTTTCCAAGGTAAAATTGTCCAAGGTTTAACATCGGGAGCAGTTAAGGGTTAACTATTTGGGGTTGAAGGTTGGAAGGTTGAAGGTTGAACGCGATTGCGTGGCCAATAGGCCAAGGTTTGGAGGGTTGAAGGTTGAACGCGATTGCGTGGCCAATAGGCCAAGGTTTGGAGGGTTGAAGGTTGAAGGTTGGAGGTTAGAGGTTGAAGGTTGAAGGTTTAAAGTTTAAGGTTTAAGGGGTGGATGGGTGGAGGGTTCGAGGGTTCGAGGGTTGGAGGTTTGGAGGTTGTTCGCCCTTAGGGTTCTTTGTAGGGTAGGTTTTAATACCAAGTTGGGGTCAAACCTACAACTTTCTCTTCCGCCAATCTCCCCATCTCCCCATCTCCCCATCTCCCTATCTCCCTATCTCCCTATCTCCCTATCCAAGCAATCTACTCTCTTTGAATGCAACTCGGTATAAGATTGAATTTTTTAAGATTGAATCTTTTGAGTTTGGAAGAGTATGGGAACTATAAAACGATTTGAAGAAATTGAGGGATGGCAGACAGCACGGGAGTTAACAAGGTTGGTTTACGCACTGTCAAAGGAGGGAGAGTTTTCCCGTGATTTTGGTTTGTGTAACCAGATGCGTCGTGCAGCGGTTTCGATTATGTCAAATATTGCTGAGGGTTTTGAGAGTCGGACACAACGTCTTTTTATTGAGTTCTTAGGTCGAGCTAGAGGCTCTGCGGGTGAACTAAGTTCCCAAGCCTATGTTGCTCTTGATGCTGGTTACATTCATCAATCTCAGTTTACACAACTATTTGATCTATGCCAGAAGTGCAGCCGACAAATTACAGGATTCATGGCATATCTGAAAACCTACCCTGATCAAAACCGACTCCGCGAGGACGAAGGAGATTATCGTATTGATTGACAGTTTTGAAACTTGACTCCCCTAAGATCGTTTCTATTTGCATCTGAATTGTAAACATTGATGGGTAGATGGAAGGAGAGTAGAATTTTCCCGCGAATTTTGCCTAATTGCAAAAGCCATCTAGCGCGGTCTTGGGGAGGTAATGCCGTATTGGGGAAGTAATGCGATCGCGCTTTTGCCCACACACTTCCAAAACCATCAGCCACTGCATCAAGACAGTGAGTTCCACGCTCGACTTTTAACCTCCCAACCTTCAACCTTCAAGCAGCTAACCTTCAAGCAGCTAACCTTCAACCTCTCAACCTTCAACCTTCAACCAGCTAACCTTCAACCTTCAACCTCCCAACCTTCAACCAGCTAACCTTCAACCTTCAACCAGCTAACCTTCAACCTCCCAACCTTGGCCTATTGGCCACGCGTGCGCGTTCAACCTTCAACCTCCCAACCTTCAACCTCCAAACCTCCAGATAGTATGGCTAAACTAGAGCTACATAATATTAATAAAATCTATAAGACTAACAAGGGTAATGTAATCCCAGTTAAAGACATTAGCTTAGAAGTCGATGAAGGAGAATTTCTGACCTTACTTGGGCCATCGGGATGTGGTAAATCTACGATGCTGCGACTAATTGCTGGGTTAGAGCAACCCACCCATGGCAAAGTAGTTATCAATGGACGGGATGTTACTGATGTCAGACCAGGCGATCGCAATATCGCTATGGTTTTCCAAAGCTATGCTCTCTATCCTCATATGACCGTATTTGACAATATGGCAGCTAGTCTGAAACTCCATAAGGTTCCTTCTGAGCAAATTCGGAGCCTGGTGCAGGAGGTAGCGAATAAACTGGGATTGGAAAATTTGATGGAGCGCAAGCCTAGTCAGCTATCTGGTGGTCAGCGCCAGCGGGTGGCTCTGGGCAGGGCATTGGTGCGCCAACCGGCTGTATTTTTGTTGGACGAACCTCTGAGTAACTTGGATGCTTTGCTGCGAGAGCAAGTTAGGGCGGATTTGAAGCAGCTATTTGTTGCTCAAAAGGCACCAGTGGTTTATGTGACTCATGACCAAACGGAAGCGATGACCCTCTCAACTAAGATTGCGGTGTTATCTGATGGTAAGCTGCAACAGCTAGATACACCCCAGGGCATTTACAACCACCCAGCAAATCAGTTTGTAGCTAGTTTTGTCGGTTCTCCCCAAATGAACTTACTGACACTTCACTGTCAGGGTAATTATGCCCTCTTGGGTGAGGTCAAAATTCCTTTGCCGAATTTGCCTCAAGTTCCGCCACAGATTGTTCTAGGTATCCGTCCAGAAGATGTAGCCCTAGCTCAACCTGAGGATAAATATAGGATTAAGGGTCGCATCTACCTGGTGGAAAATCTAGGCATGCATAATTTAATTAGTGTTAGGGTTAAGGGGTCAGACTCTCTCAGCATCCGGGCGTTATTACCTAATAATTTAACTTGGGAAACAGAAGAGGTTACTGTCGCCATACGAACCCAGTCGATTCACTGGTTTGATAGGGAAACATGGGTTCGCGTAGCGGCTCGGTACGAGCATCGCGTAACGTAAGCTATTAGCTATCAGCTATCAGCCATTGGCCACGCTACGCGAATGGCCAGGCTAAGCGAACAGCTTTCAGCTTTTGAATAAAACATCTAAGCTTCGTTTAATCTCTGTTACTTCAGCTGATGAGCTTTTCCCCAGACTTTCAATTCTCATTAATCTCGAACTATTAAATTTTACCGTTCGAGGTTTATTTGAAGCATTAGGCTGACAGCTGACAGCTGACGGCTGAATACTTACATGCTATTTTAGCAGAAACAATTAGTTGAAAATATTAAGAAATATGTAGAAAATGGAGCTCTGGCAAGGAGAGGGCAGCGACCAGAGGAGAGTAATGTAAATAATAATGTAAACAATGTTTATATTTTGACAGTTAAAACTAATTTTGATAAACTAAATAGGGTATAATTAGTGATGATTGTAATCAAGTTACAGTCACAGGAACTCGTAAATTATCTACAGCCTAAAGCTAGATAGGGTTAAACGCGATCGCTAAACCGTAAACTAAACCGTAAGCTAAACGGTAAACTAAATCGTAAACTAAACCATAAACTTAGTTTAGCCAAAACCATTAATTAATAATCCTTGAAATGGAGGGCAAAATGTCCCCAAACCCCCTGACTGTTATTGTCAAGATCAAGCCTGGAGAAGAGGCAAATATAAAATCACTTCTCGAAGCAATTGACTCGGATCCAGCAAATAATCCCTATGTTCGCTTTCCTGAGAGCCGTCAAACCCACTTGGCGCGTTTTGCCATCCTCAATGATCCTGATAATGGACCGCGCTTGCTCTTTTCCAGCAATTATGATGGTGACTTAGATAGCTACCTCAATGAACTAATTCAGATATCACCAGGAATGGATAGCCTATGGGAAAAATGCCAAGGCTATACGGGCAAGGCACAATTCTCTGAGTTTATTAACCAACACTCCTATCAGCCCGAAGCCTTTTACATTGCCTTCCGTAACGAAACCGTCGAAAGCCTCAAGAACTACATCGCCATTCGGAAACATATTCAAAATTTATTAAATCTCAAGGATGTAGATAATTACCTAGATTGTTCAGGAGTCAAGCCATTTTTAGATAAAGTTGCCCAGGTTTCTCAAACTAATACTTGGTGGGAAGTTGTGGGATTAAATGGATTAAAGATCTTGAGAGGATTGGTAGATATGGTTCAATATCCCTTGAACCTAATTCGCGAAATCCTGTTGGTTATAATAAATTTTCTGGCTAGCATACTGGGCAAACCGGAAAATAGAAGTGAAATTGGACAATATACTAGTGTGAAAGCTGATCTCGCTCAAAGTCAGCTTCTGGCCAATGCAGAAGATCGTTTTGTCCAGAACTCAATGAATCACCTTGTAGACATTAAGCCTGAGCGAATCAAGCGTCTGAAGATAGTATTGTTTCTTGTTAATTGGGCTGGACAATATCTATTTCCACCAGCATCCCTAGTTAATATCACTACAATTCATTTTGCCCGTTGGCTGATTATTGATGAAGGGAAACGTTTACTATTTTTAAGTAATTATGATGGCTCATGGGATAATTATCTGAATGATTTTGTTGATCGAGCCAGCGACGGATTAAACTCCATTTGGAACAATACAATGACTTATCCAGAGGGAGGCGCTCAGGATATTGGGGCGTTCAAACAATATTTCCGAGATTACCAAACCCCATCCCTAGTCTACTACAGCGCTTATCCTGAGCAAACTGTCCAAACTAGTTTGAGAGACCAACAAATTAGCAAAATGATCGGGACAAATTTTAATCAATCTGCGATTGAAGAATGGTTAAAACTGCTCTAACGGTTTGTTTATAATGGTTTGTTGAAAGAGCTACTGAATAGAAGAATTAATCGTCAGCTGGATGCAGCAATAAATCAGGGATAACTCTGTAACTCTAAACCCAGAAACGAGGGAAGCAACCATGTCAGAATTAACGCCAGAAGCACGGGAAGATATTCAGGGAATTATATTGAGTGGTTATGGGCATCTACGCTATGCCTTATATTTATTTGTTCAAATCAAGAACCCTAAACAAGCTCAGGCATGGTTAAAGACTATTCTCCCGGAAATCACTACAGGTAAATTGTGGCCAAAACGACCAGATGGAACCACGGAAAAACCTGAATATACCTTGAATATTGCCTTTACCCACAAAGGATTGCAAGTTCTTAACCTACCACAGCACACTCTCGAAACATTTTCCAGGGAATTAATCGAAGGGATAGCCACTTCAAAACGTTCTCGTATATTAGGAGATACGGCAGAAAGCGCTCCAGATCAATGGGATGTCGGTGGAGCAAATAATGAAGAGATTCATATGTTGTTGATCCTTTATGGATTAGACCCCGAAAGCCTCGCCCAGCAGCGCAACCAGTTGCTTCAAGACCAAGACGATAGTCTAGTGGTTGTGGCAGAAGAGCCTGGGTTTAGAGCTCCTAGTAATAAGGAGCATTTCGGCTTTAACGACAGTATTTCCCAGCCGATCATTGAGGGGACTCGAAACAACCAAAACCCTAATCAAGATGTGGTTAAGACTGGGGAGTTTATCCTGGGCTATCCAAATCAATACGATTTCTTGCCTGCTACCCCATCTGTGCCAGTAGACCAGGATAGTGATAATATCTTGCCCAGTTTTCCAGGTACAGAACTGTCAGAGTTCAAAGATTTCGGACGTCATGGAACTTACCTGGTATACCGGAAGCTAGCCCAGGATGTAGCTGGCTTTTGGCAATATATTGCCCAACAAGGACATGATGGCGAGGGTTGTCCCCATGCTCCAACCATGAGCTTGCTTGCAGCTAAGTTCGTAGGACGTTGGCCCAGTGGTACCCCCCTAGTGCTTGCCCCAGACCAGGATAACCCAGAGATTCAGGACAAGAATCAGTTCAAGTACTTACCAGAAGATAAGGAGGGTTATCGTTGCCCCATCGGTGCTCACATCCGTCGTAGCAACCCCAGGGATTCCTTTCTAGATGCCACCCCAGAGGATTCCTTTAAACTATCCAATCGGCATCGGATTATTCGACGGGGGGCTATTTACGGAGAACCTCTATTCCCCATCGGGGATATCGAAAACGGTCAGTTGCCTGTGGATATTCAGGATGATGGCAAGCCCAGAGGACTACATTTCTTCAGTATTAATGCTAATATTAGGCGTCAATTTGAGTTTCTTCAGGAAACTTGGTGTAACAATCCTCGATTTAACAGTTTATATGATAACAAAGACCCGATCATCGGAGATAATGACGGTTCTGGTCATATGACCATTCAGCGTTCACTGATTCGTAAACGAATTAATAACCTACCTCGATTTGTAACCGTCAAGGGGGGTGGATACTTTTTTATGCCAAGTATCACCGCCATGCAATTTATGGTTAATTGTGCCTAAGTTATCCAATGCCAGACCTGTTCAAAACTACTATAGTGCATCTAAATAGTGCATCTAAACTATTATGATTCCATTTGCTCTAACCTTTGCAGCAGTTTTTTCCCTGGAAATTGGGTTGATCTCCGTGTTAACCGTAATGCCTCAGCTCGGTAAGCTAGGCAAGACTATCTCGGAATCCTTTACCCAAGCCCCTGGGCTGGACGTGATTTTATCAGTGATAGTGTGGATTCCTTGGCTGATCAGTGGACTACTTGTAGGCTGGGTGGGGGTTTTGGCTGCCCTAGTGGGTCAACTATTAGCGCTACAGTTGTGGATTGTTGGTCATGAATTAGTCCATTCTGAGGCAGTAAAAGGACCGAGAATTGTTAGCTACCTCAATCAGCGGTTTGGCTGGTGGCGAAACCACTTGGCATTATGGGTGACAGCTGTCAGTGTGCCAGTGTTTTTTTTGATTCGCCTTGCTGAAGTAGCCTTGTATCCATTCCTAATCTGGTTACTCGGCTTCCCAAGTTACAAGCACAGTGAATGGGTCAATGTCAGTCGCCAGAAGTTTGAAGGCTTAGTTGGTCATGATCTAATTTGGTGCCTTTACTGTGACTGGATGACTGGGGTGTATTCCCTTGGTGCTGAAATGTTGAGGAATGTCGAATCTTTCTGGTGTCCGATCCGCTTTTACAATGACAAAAAGTGCGAGAACTGTCGGCTCGATTTCCCAGATATCGATGGCGGTTGGGTTGCCAAAGACGGAACCATGGGAGACGTTGTACAAACAATAGAAGACAATATGCCTAGCGATCGCCAATGGACATGGTTTGGTCACCCAGATCGAGGGAATAGGGAGTAGGGAGTAGGGAGTAGGGATTAGGCAAGAGGCAAAAGGCAAGAGGCAAGAGGCAAGAGGCAAGAGGCAAGAGGCAAGAGGCAAGAGGCAAGAGGCAAAAGGCAAGAGGCAAAAGGCAAAAGGCAAAAGGGAGCTTCGGAGCAGCGATGTAGTGCAGTCTTGGGGGTTTCCAAGCCAGTTGCTCTCCAAACTCTCCAAACTCTCCAAACTCCCCAAACTCCCCACACCTCCCACACTTCCCAAACTTCCCAAACTTCCCACACTCCCCACACCTCCCGACTCCCGACTCCCGACTCCCTACTTCGGCAAGACATCTAGGGGAAAAATCGAGAAAAATTCTTCTGTTGTCGGTTCTTTATGGGGGACATTATTCAGTCGGTTTCGTAGCCGAGAAATTAACTCGTAAACCTGCTTGCGAGGACGGTTGATTCCCCCTAAAGGTCTATGCTCTGGTAGAGAATGCCATGGGGTGTAGGACAAATCCTCACAAAATTTGATTTGCTCAGGAGATTCAAAAGCCTGAGCAGGAATCTTGAGAGTAGCTACTTTTTGATAGGGTGATTTCCAATCGATGGTGGGGTCTTCAATTGGCATCTTATCAGCATCGGTCTGAAACTGAATTAAGAAATCAAAGCAAGCTTCTTTATTGTTGAGATGTTCTCGGATTGCGTCGCGAAGAAAGTTTTCTGTTTTAGGAATCGACTTAGAACTAGTTGAGATATTATCAGGAGAAGGCTTCAGGGAGAATTTAATCGCTCCTGACCCATATTTGTATGGAGTTGTACTCCAATATTGAGATTCTAATGGACTGCGCATCTTAGACAACCGAATCCGTAGTCCGATTTGGATCTCACGCCAGCGCCATTTAAATGGATTAAGTCCAGTTATGAAAAACTTTATGGGATTCCGGCTTCCAGAACGTTCAATTTCTGCAAAAAACTCAATGTAGTCTTTGGCATTGCGAACTACGAAAAGCGGGTGGTCTATTAGCAAAAAGTCTTGGGTTTCTTCAGATTTTTCATCCTCCAAGACTTTGTCTCCTGGTACACCCATCAGTTTAACCGCCATACCATGGGCATCACCTTTGGTATCCTTCTGCTCACTGAAATTTGAGAAGCGAATACAAGCGGCGAAACGCTTGCCTGGTTCTTTAAAAATACCTACTCTAATCTTGTCATCGTTAGGGAGGTTAGGGTCAATGATAAATTCTCCTCTAACACAACCATGAGCTTTGGGATGTTCTCCCCGTTTCACAGGAGGATGTTTGTCAATAAGTCGTTCACTGATTTGGGCAATTTCACGAGTAGCTTCTTCTTCATCCGGCGGTACGTTTTCCTGACCAATTTCTAATTTAGTCATCGGTGTCGCCTCTTTTACTCCTTTGGCTTTTTAGTATTATAGCATCAGGGTAGGGAGTAGGGAGCAGGGAGTAGGGAGTAGTATTTAGTTTTATCGTTTGTTTTTTAAGTATTAGTTATAATGTCAGCTATCAGCTAATGCGCTACTTGAGGTGCTACTTGAGGTGCTATCAGCTGATAGCTTACCCTTGATTACATCACAAAATAGTTAGTAAGCATTCAGCGGTAAGCTTATGCTTCATGTTGTTTTACCACCCTAGATTTTTTAGTATTCTATTGGGATTAATCCTCGGTGGGCAGTGTCTAATAACTTGATTGGCTGGCGGATTTGATCTGTCTCAACCACTGCCCACCCTACGTTAATTACTCAACACTACTTCTTTGACTCAAGTGTGGTTGACTGCACTTGTAATGAACCTTGATAGGTTCTTTTCTTTGTTCTTTGCTTTTTTGTTTGTCGTTTCCAAGCTACGGTATCGATTCCGACACTATATGGGCAACTATATGGGCAATAGTCTACACTGCTTATGTAAATATTGGACTCTTCACAAGAAGCTCTTAGGGTGCATCTCATCTTTGTAAAAAAGAAGGGAAGTGCCGGAAGTGTCGGAAGCGTAGGGATTTTAGGGAGAGTGGGTAGTGTAGGCAGTGTCGGAATTTTATTAGAACAGGACTTACGCACAGACTCCATGGGTAGGGTGGGCAAAACCTTGCCCACCCTACAAGTAGCGTTAAATTGAGGGATTTGCGTAAGTCCTATAGAATTTTTGTCTAATTGCATGCATTGAGATGCACCCGTCTACTAACTTGATTGGCTTGCTGATTTGATCTGTCTGGTGCACTGCCCAGCAAACGTGAACTATTGTGATTAATCCTAGGTGGACAGTGTCTAGTAACTTAGCATTGGAACTAGGTTAGTGTTTAAACATTGTTTAAGCTTAAATGCTTAACCAAGTAGTAGCAAAGAAGTTATCTGTATTATTCCAAAGTTCAACTAGATCAGACTTAGAATCACCATTGACATCAGTAACTAAGTAATCAGTATCGACTCGAAAGTCCCCTACTTGTGTATTACTGCCGAGGCTAAATCCACCCTGACCATCACTAATCCAAGTCGCAGCAAAGAAATTATTATTATTATTCCAGAGCTCGACTAGATCAGAGTTACCATCACCATTTACATCGGTGACTAAGTAATCAGTATCGACTCGAAAGTCCCCTACTTGTGTATTACTGCCGAGGCTAAATCCACCCTGACCATCACTAATCCAAGTCGCAGCAAAGAAATTATTATTATTATTCCAGAGCTCGACTAGATCAGAGTTACCATCACCATTTACATCGGTGACTAAGTAATCAGTATCGACTCGAAAGTCCCCTACTTGTGTATTACTGCCGAGGGTCAATCCACCTTGACCATCACTAATCCAAGTCGCAGCAAAGAACTTATCTGTATTATTCCAAAGCTCGACTAGATCAGAGTTACCATCACCATTGACATCGGTAACTAAGTAATCAGTATCGACTCGAAAGTCCCCTACTTGTGTATTACCCCCAAGGGTCAATCCACCTTGACCATCACTAATCCAAGTCGCAGCAAAGAACTTATCTGTATTATTCCAAAGCTCGACTAGATCAGAGTTACCATCACCATTGACATCGGTAACTAAGTAATCAGTATCGACTCGAAAGTCCCCGACTTCTGTATTACCCCCAAGGGTCAATCCACCTTGACCATCACTAATCCAAGTCGCAGCAAAGAACTTATCTGTATTATTCCAAAGCTCGACTAGATCAGAGTTACCATCTCCATTTACATCGGTGACTAAGTACTTAGTATCGACTCGAAAGTCCCCGACTTGTGTATTACCCCCAAGGCTAAATCCACCTTGACCATCACTAATCCAAGTCGCAGCAAAGAACTTATCTGTATTATTCCAAAGCTCGACTAGATCAGAGTTACCATCGCCATTTACATCGGTGACTAAGTACTTAGTATCGACTCGAAAGTCTCCGACTTGAGTTGTTGAACCTAGAGAAAACATTTAACTTGCACTCCTTTCATCTGATTGACACGCTAAATATAAGTAGTCGGACATAAATAAACGGTACTGTCTCAAAAACTGTAAAATCCTTGTAACCTTTACACCAAAAGGTTTGGTCGATATTTACAAAACTTTATAAAGCACCCAAAACTTTTGTCCGACTACTTAGTACGGAAATCGTACTTTGATACTCCCCGCTCTCAAAAAAGGGTGATTTTTGGCTCACGGATTTGACTTGCCACAACAGGTCACCAAGCACAGTAGAGGTCAAATTTCCGCCAGTGTATAGATATCTAATCCTAGTTCCGGTGTGGCACACCCTGTTTTGATGACCAACACATTTATAGACTATCTAATTGAATCTAGGCTTCATAGTACCCTTAAGGGTACCTTTTTCTTAAGAAAGATTAAGTGAAGTTAATTTACGGCGGTTTGCATAACTAAGAAGTACAGTAACAATCAGGAGCAAACCAGTTACGAAAATCTTAAGGTGCGCTTCACCCATTAAGAATTAAATTCGCCACGGGTCGCACCTAGGGAATAGGGAATAGGGAATAGGGAATAGGGAATAGGGAATAGGGAATAGGGAATAGGGAATAGGGAATAGGGAATAGCGATGCGCTGGATCAAGACAGGTAATCAAAGTCAAAGAAGACTGTACCTCATAACTGCGAGAAACGCTATAAAAGTGATAAGTTATAGCATCTCCAGGACAAAATGGAGGAGTATAGATTCAATGGGGTAAGGTTAGGCTGGCTGATCGACAGCAACCATAGACGGGTTTATGTTTATCGCCCTGGTGTTGAGGTTGAGGAATTAGACAACCCTGCTACTGTTAGTGGTGAGTCGGTTTTAGCTGGTTTTGTGCTGTTCGCGTAGCGTGGCCAAAGGCCAAGGTTGTTTGCTAATCCTAGATTTGTTGCCGGTTCTATTGGGATTAATCCTTGGTGAGCAGTGTCTAGTAACTTGATTGGCTTGCTGATCTGATTTGTCTCAACCACTGCCCACCCTACGTGAATTACTAGGTGGGCAGTGTCTAGTAATTTGATTGGCTTGCTGATTTGATTTGTCTCAACCACTGCCCACCCTACGTTAGCTCTAATCAAGTGAATTACTATTTTACGAAGTATTGAGGCGCTGTGGTTACCTTGGTGCTTTACGCCAACCATTTGCGATCGCTTCTGACTCCGTGCAAAACCACCTTTCTCCCCTGGCTGGATCGATAACTGTCGATTCATAATCTTCCATGGCTGGAAGATGATACAACTTTTTGCCTGTTGTAACGGAAATATTGCCTTTTATCATACATCCTGACTTCGTAATTGATCTGATTGGTGAGGGAGAACGACTAGGACTGAAGTGCATTGTAAACAATGCCATAGCAGCTAGAATTAGGACACCAAGAATGGTTTCGAGTAAACTTCTTTTCCTTGGTTTTCTTTTAGTTGGCAAAGGTCGAGGTGCAACACCTTGAATCGAGGCTCTGGCAGCGCGTATTTTGCCATCGGGTTCAGCAACTTGCTCGTATAAAATCCTATCTCCAACCTTTGGGCGACGACTTGCTCCTTTCAAAGCACTGATATGTAAGAAAACGTCTTTACCACCATCATTTGGTTTGATGAAACCAAAGCCTCTATCGTCTTTCCAGGTTATCAGTTTTCCTTGATGTAGAACAGGTTTCATATAACAGTCTGATGATCATGTCCATCATCTTGTAGTTTTCCCAAATTCAATTCACTTGCCCGTTCGTGATCTGGTGGCGCGGGCAGGATGCCCACTCTACTGATATTCATCCCACCCCTCAGTAATGCCACATCTTTTCCTAATGCTGCAAGGTCTAGTCACAAAACCAGGGTTTTAACCCAATACAGGCTCGATATATGCCCGTCCTTAAAGGAGAGCGCAAAATTTGCAGATTCTGACGATAGATTCGAGTCATAGGATGATTTGACCCTAACTTCGGTTCGGCAATCTCCAAAGCCTGTTGATAGAGGGGTTTGGCCTGCTCATAGCGTCCGATTGAGTGGTAGAGTAAACCCAGGTTGTTGAGACTTTCGGCCACAGAGGGATGGTTATCACCCAGGCGGCTTCTAGTTATCTCTAAACATTGCTCATACCACGGTTCAGCCTGGTCATAGGTACCTTGACCTTTATAGAATCTTCCTAAGCCAACAAAAGGCCAGATTAAATCTTCATCCCTGAGCCAGTCAGTTAGGACTGTAGCAGCTTCGGCTAAATGAGGGATGGCGGGGGTAACTGCTGCAATCTGATCGCGAGTTGGTGTCTTGGGAATTTTTTTGGCCACAGCCACCATTGCTTGACAAAAGCGTTGCTTGTAGCAATCGGCCTCTGGTAATTGAGCCAGCTTGGTCTGGAAAAATTCTCGAATTAGTTGATGGAGCCGATAGGTTTGCTGTTCACTCAGTTGCAACAGATTACGATTGACCAGAAAGCGATTGGCCGTAGGCCACGCTACGCGATCGCGTAACTCTTCCAAGTCTTCAACTTTTTCTTCCGATTCCTGATCATCTTCAGTTTCGATAACACAAGACTCTACTAGTGACCACTGAAAAGGAGCAGGAGCAAACAAACTCAGAAGACATCCTAACTGTTGGGCTTCTGGTGGCAAATTGTTCCAAGATAACTCAAACGCTTCTACAGAGTAGGGCGTAGCAGCATTGATATTGTTACTGGGGGGATTTAAGCTTATCTCTTTTTTTTTGAGGCATTCCTCGATAAATTTCTTGACACCAAGATAGACCTGACTATTTTGAGACTCTGGTTTGCATAGGTCAATGTGATTCTTTGGCATCCCAACCGGTTTCACTTTTTCAATGCCTGGGTTGGCACTAACTGGGTCTACCACCAAAATACCGTTTACAGCCTGGGTGTCATAATACACCTTTGTGGCAATTCCTAGACTCCGAACATGTTCTCGATACCACTCATTTAATTCCAGTAACTGAGGGGAATGAGCTTTTAGTTCCTTTACACTTATTGTAGTTCGTGTCAGAAGGTTAATATTATCAATTAAATTAGCGACATGAGCCCCAGTGTGAGGAGTAGCCAGAAATACAATCCCTTTCGTCTGCTCAAGAATAGCTTGCTTTTGAAACGTCAACGCACTGTTAAGCATTTTTTTGACTAAAAGTCCGCCCATACTGTGAGTAATAAAGATTAATGGACGTTGGCCGAGCTCGCGGATATCTAACCAATCTAATAAATTACTAGCTTGAGCGAAAAGGGACATACTGCTGTGGCTTTTCCAGTTTGTGGCTTCAGCGTCATACCCAAACAGATATTAACGCATAAATTATCTTTTCCTAACCAACCTAGCCAGCAGTCATCATCATCCCGTTTTCCCTGGGTATACCACGTGCTTCTAGCATCCCCTCCCAGCCCGTGAACAAACACCACATCGGCACTGGGCACTAAGTCCTGATGGCTTGAGATTTCAATCAAGCCCGTTGAATCACTCACCGATTACCCCCCCAGTAAATTATATAGCATTAACTAGTAGATGCCTAAAACCCTATTTCGATTTAGTCTAACAAAAAAATCCAGGGAGCAGGGAGCAGGGAGTAGGAAAAAAAATATCACAATTTATTCTTTATCGATTGAATATTTACAACGCTATCGGGAAAAAAAAATTCCAAAAAATGCGATTTTTTAAAATAAATACTACGCGACATATTGCCAATATTTACTCTTTTTATTCCTCCCTACTTTCTGGTACATTTTTCCTTTTAAAAAAAAGCGATTGCATTCCTTTCTCCGTACATTTTATGTCAATTAACCCTCTCAAAAAAAATTATAAAACCCCTTGAAAAAATATTATATAATCGTTATGATTATATTTGTAAACCTTAAAACGTTTTTTTTACTATGTCTGACAACTTCCGCCCTAACCCAGAAAATAATCCTGAGGAGATTACTCCCAGTAATACTCCTCAGGAACGGTCTCCAAAAAAATACCCCATTAAGCACATTTTGAAAGGCTCCCGCCGGGCAATAACCAACACCATCCATACCCTTTATGCACGAGGTTACGCCCAAGTTGACGAGTGGAGCCCCCTTCAGCCGACTGACATTCCTGGCGAATTCATCACGGTAATGACAAAATACTTAATGCTGGGTTAAGGGCTTAAATTTCAGGGGGCTTTGCCCCCTGGCAAAAGCATCAGATCTGTTCGTGTAGCATGTGTGGCACAGGCTTCTAGCCTGTGAGGTAGCGCATTAGCTTACGGTGTGATCGGATTATGTTTGATTAGGTTTACAAAGTTAAGACATAAGTAACAATTGCTAGCCGTGGAAGGTATTTCTGCGGCTACTTTTTTTGGGTTAGATTAATCCTTGGTGGGCAGTGCCGAGCCAGACGATGGTAAGCACATCACTCTGTCTGATGCACTGCCCACCCTACATCTATTGTGGTTAATCCTTGGTGGGCAGTGCCGAGCCAGACGATGGTCAGCACATCACTCTGTCTGCTGCACTGCCCACCCTACATCTATTGTGGTTAATCCTTGGTGGGCAGTGCCGAGCCAGACGATGGTAAGCACATCACTCTGTCTGATGCACTGCCCACCCTACATCTATTGTGGTTAATCCTTGGTGGGCAGTGCCGAGCCAGCCGATGGTCAGCACATCACTCTGTCTGCTGCACTGCCCACCCTACATCTATTGTGGTTAATCCTTGGTGGGCAGTGCCGAGCCAGCCGATGGTAAGCACATCACTCTGTCTGCTGCACTGCCCACCCTACATCTATTGTGGTTAATCCTTGGTGGGCAGTGCCGAGCCAGCCGATGGTCAGCACATCACTCTGTCTGATGCACTGCCCACCCTACATCTACATCTCCCCATCTCCCCATCTCCCCACACTCCCCATCTCCCCATCTCCCCATCTCCCTATTCCCTATTCCCTGTTCCCTATTCCCTTGATAACCAATTCAACTAATCACAATATCCAATTCCGACACCCCAAAGCGCTGGGCTTTAACACACCGTTCAATATAAAGTTCAACCACCCGGTCTTGGTGATTACTCTCTAAAAGTTCCTCAAAAATCCGTTGCGCCTGAGCAAACTCTTTTTCTACATAATAGGCAACTGCTTCCTCAAAGCGAGGAGTCGTGCCGGACTTGAAAGCAATCAAATCCTCAGGATTAGCATCATACACTTCAAAGATTTCCACTGGTTGACTTTTACCCTTAACCTTAACTCGCCCTAGACACCGATAATGATAACTGTCTCGATTATCCAAATCAGTCAAGGTTGGTTTACTAATTAAAATTTCTGCTCCATAAATCTTGCTTAAACTTTCCAAACGGGATGCCAAATTTACAGTATCAGCAATTACAGTTGTATCCATCCGTTGAGATTCCCCCACTGTGCCTAAAATTAAACTCCCCTTGTGCAAACCAATACCAATCGCAATCGCTTCATAACCACTATTATGCCGATGGAAGTTATAAAGATAAACTTGCTTTTGCATCTCAATGGCTGCCTTTAGGGCATGATCAGCTTTGTCGGGAAACAAAGCCATCACCGCATCACCAATATATTTATCAATGAAGCCGTTATAATTACGAATCACTGGGCTGACTCGACTTAAATAGCCATTGATAAAATTAAAATTTTCTTCCGGTGACATCCTCTCTGATAAAGTAGTAAAGGAGCGAATATCCGAAAAAAGTACCGTCATCTCTTTTTGGACATTGTCCCCTAATTGGACATCAAGAATACTTTCCCTTTCTAAAAATTGCAGAAACTCCCGAGGCACAAAGCGTCCATAAGCTACATTAATTTTCGCTAACTGAAGATGGGTCTTAATTCGTGCTAGCAATTCATTCTTGGATATGGGCTTAGTTAAATAATCATTCGCTCCAGCTGCAAATCCAGCTACTAAATCTGAAATCTGATTTTTAGCGGTTAACAAGACTACGGGTAGTTCATTCGGTAGATATTTCTCACGGATTTTTTTACAGAACTCATAGCCGGTCATTTTCGGCATCATAATATCCAGTAAAATCAAGTCTGGTTTGTATCCTTGGGTAATTTTTGTGAATGCATCTTCGCCATTAACTGCTTTAGTAATCTTATAGTTTTGCAGATAAAGATGGTTGACCAAAACCTGAAGATTTACTGGTTCATCATCTACAATCAAGATTTTCAAGGCTTTCATAGTTGGTGATGATAAGTTCTGATTAGACATCAGGTGATCAGACATCAGATGATTAGACATCAGGTGATTAGACATCAGGTGATCAGATATCAAATGTTCAGAGTCACTTGCCATCGCCAAATAATTCTGAACCTTGGAAACTTCCTCTCGCTGTTTCCTCTCTACTTTACCCTTTGATATCGGTAGGGTGAAACTAAACCGTGAGCCAAGGTTTGGGGTAGACTCCACATCAATATCTCCGCCGTGGAGCTGCACCAGTTTTTTAGTAACGGCTAAACCTAACCCCACTCCTCCATATTTCCTATTAATGGAGCCATCTCCTTGTTCAAAAGCTTCAAAAATTCGGTCTAATTTATCAGGTGGGATACCAATCCCTGTATCAGAAACGGTAATTTTAAGATAAGACGTTACCACCTCTGCTGACACTTTAATCATACCACGTTCAGTAAATTTAATGGCATTACCCACTAAATTATAGAGAATCTGTTGGAGTCGGTTTTCATCAGCATCCACAGGGGGAATAGATGAGGAAACTTGATTAATCAGTTGTAAGTTTTTATTAGCCAAAAGGGGACGAGATAGCAATAAAACAACTTCTGTTATTTCTCGCATCCCCACTGGCTTTATTTTAAGGTTAATTTGTTTATGCTTGAGGGCAGAAAAATCTAGTAAATCGTTAACAAGCTGAGTTAACCGTTTGCCACTAGATACAATCAGAGAAAGATTCGATGCTGTTGAATGGGATAACTCACCTGTTGCTCCATCAATCAAGGATTCAGCAATGCCAATAATACCATTCAGAGGCGTTTTAAGTTCATGAGATGTGTTGGCTAAGAATTCATTTTTGAGCTGATCCATTTCCTGAAGAGCAGCGTTCTTAGTTTCTAGCTTCTGGTTATATTCCTGTAGCAGTCGCCTGGTTTCAGCAAATCGTAGTTCTAAAATTAATCCTAAGGATAGGATAAAAAGCAACATTCCCCAAGGATAGAATCGTTGATACCAGTTTTCCGGTTCAAACTGATAAACTAAAATATCATGCATTCCTCCTATAACCAGGATAGATAATCCATAAATAAATAGTTTAGCATAATAGTTTTTCTTAGTGATAGCTATAGGAATAGAATGGAGCAATAAAATTATTGTACTAGCCAGGATCAGGTAGTTATCAATAGATCTCTCATACAACCAGGAACTTTTGTATATAACAATTAATCCTAAAGAAATTACGGAATAAATTAGGTGAATTTTCCATAACCGCTGTATGATTGAAAAATAGCCTGAGCCAAAAATTTCTTCAAAACCAATAAGGGTGAGAATAGGAAGAAAACACAAAGCTGTATATCGAGTATGCTCCCAATTCAGTGAATCCTTAAATAATAAGGGAACAATGGTTGATTGGCTAATGTTGTAAACCCCACCAGCTATGGCTAATAATCCAAAGGCTAGAATCAATCGTTTGTCTTGAGACCGGAATAAACAGGTTAAACTAAACCACAGCCCAATTAAAATAAAAATACATCCTAAAACCGTGCTTATTTCGTCTTTGAACAAACACCGAATTACGTTAAGTTTAGAACCAATAACTATCCGGTCGAAAAATCCGATGTAAATAGACTGTTCAGTCCCGACGTAAACATTAATGAACAATGATTTGCCGGAAAAATTTGAATCAAGAGGAACAATTGGCCATTGATACCCGTCACCATTAGCTGGAGGCAATGAGTTGGGGGATAATCGGGTATAAATCAGTTGCTGATCTAAATAAGCTTCTAGTATATTCGGAACTGCTCCGAGATAAAGAGTGGGAGATTGCCATTTACCCTCTGGTAACCTAACCCCTAACCAAACATTGTTTTGCTGTTGATCTTGCTGTGACTTCCATAGTCTTTCTGGAAATGTAAATGGTTGCCAGCAAGGGTCGCTCTTGGCAATCTCGACCTTAGTACAAAGCTTGGCATTCCGGAGGTTATTGATAGAAACATCACCCCAGAGATAGTGCCATCCTTTGGTAATCTCCAATGGCGGCAAGGTTTTAGATGCCTGAGATTGTGCTTGACTAGGTGCGATGGTTAATAGGCTAATCAGTACTGATATCAAAAAAGCGCCCAAACACAAGAGGATTTGGGCACGTTTCCAACTAAACATACGTTTCACTGGTATCTGCTGGAGGGGCTATGGGTGACACCCCCCTCTACTAGTTTAAGTTGGATCAAGGAGCTTGGAAACTGTTTGTTAAACTTTGCTTAAATCAGGCGCTTAGGGTGGATTAGGCGGTGAGTACTTTAGCGGTGCGACCCCGGTCGGGTTTCCCGACAAGCATGAACGCGCACCAAGAGAAAAGCTGACCTTTTCACAGAGCTGTCCACCGTAACCCACCAATATTGAGCTACTTAAGCGGTCATTAGATTTACTTTGTAAACAGTCTCTGATTATTCAATGTTCAAATACATCTCGATAGTGCAACAAATCGAGAGATACCATAGTTGGTAACGCCTCAAAGCACTGTTGAGCTAGTTCCCAACGGTCTTCCCGTTCCAGCATATTGATCAGTTTTTGCCGCACATTTAACAAGTAGCGTACATCATTAGCAGCGTATTCCAACTGCTGATCGGAGAGGTTAGCAACATTACCCCAGTCAGAACTCTGAGCACTTTTATCCAAATCTATCCGTTCTAGCTCTTTGACCAATTCTTTGAGACCATGGCTACTAGTATAGGTGCGGGCTAATTTACTAGCAATCTTGGTGCAGAAGACAGGATTGACTTCAATACCGAGATTTTGCCTAAGCATAGCGACATCAAACCGAGCAAAGTGAAAGACTTTGAGCACATTAGTCGCTTCTAACAACTGTTTTAATCGGGGTGCTTCTGTTTGTCCTTTGTCAATGCGGACAAAGGTGACTCGTCCTCGTGGATCACACAGCTGTACAAGACATAAGCGATCGCGTTGGTAAATCAGTCCCATGGTTTCCGTATCCACGGCGAGGGAATCTGCGGTTAGATACTGTTGACATATAGATTCGGGTAAATCGCGATCGCAAACTTGAAAATCCTTCAATTCTTCGATTACAGTTGTGTTGGTCATTGTTTCAAAGGTTATGGGTTGTTGTTTCTAGAAGCTTGTTGGATGGGATAGTGTTTGATGCGATAGTTTTGATGGGATAATTTTTGATGGGATAGTATTGTTAGGGATAACTCCCAGAATTTGGTTTATTCGATGCTCCTATGGGGTACCGTTTCTGTTCCCATGATCAGAAAGTCTACGGCATAGTTATTCGTGAAGATGACAGTAACCACTGAGACTAACCACTACCGGTAGTGTTAGTTAGTAGTGTTAGTTAGTAGTGTTAGTTAGTAGTGTTAGTTATCCCTTTAAAGTGATGTTATAGCACCATAACTAGCAACTAAATCACAGTGGTTACTATAGTTAACGACCCTTGATAAAAACTTGGGTTAATTCCACAGTAAAGATCAGCATTCCCAAACTAATCTTGAGCAATGGTGTTGGCATGAGCAGGCTGGCTAAAATCTGGGCTCTAATTTATAGGAATTACTGTATCGTAGTTTACAATTTACCCTTGACATTCCACATGTCCTAATTATTTTTTATTTTTTTAATCTTTCGAGGTCTGAGCTGACATAAATTTAGCAACAGTTTGCACATCCTTATCACCCCGACCGGAACAGTTAATCACGAGCTGGGGATTACCACTGAGTTGGGGACACAGAGTTTCGAGATATGCGATCGCATGAGATGTTTCCAGTGCCGGTATAATTCCCTCCAGCTCAGACAACCGTTGAAACGCAGCCACCGCTTCTTGGTCTGTAACACTATAATACTCTGCCCGACTGCTATCCTTCAAATAGCTATGCTCAGGACCGACACCAGGATAGTCCAAGCCAGCACTAATAGAATGAGCTTCGAGCACCTGACCATCCTGGTCTTGCAGCAAATAACTCATTGCCCCGTGCAACACTCCTGGTCGTCCCTTAGTTAGGGTAGCCGCATGTTTAGCAGAATTTACACCAGCGCCTGCTGCTTCCACGCCAATCAACCGCACAGAGGGTTCATTAACAAACTCATGGAACAGACCCATGGCATTGGAGCCACCCCCAACACAAGCTAACAATATATCCGGCAAAGCGCCCCATTTTTCCAAGCATTGAGCCCTAGTTTCCTGGCCAATCACAGCATGGAAATCCCGTACCATTTTTGGGTAAGGATGAGGACCTGCCACTGACCCAAGGATATAGTGAGTGGTTTCCACATTTGTCACCCAGTCTCGAATCGCTTCCGAGGTAGCATCCTTGAGAGTACCCGTCCCTGCCGATACCGGTTGCACCGTTGCTCCCAGTAGCCGCATCCGAAACACATTCAAGGATTGCCTTTCCATGTCCTGAACGCCCATATAAATGACGCATTCGAGACCAAATCGAGCACATACTGTTGCGGTAGCCACACCATGCTGACCCGCTCCCGTTTCAGCAATGATGCGCCGCTTACCCATGCGCTGGGCTAGCAATACCTGAGCCAGAGCATTATTTATTTTGTGAGCACCGGTGTGATTTAAATCTTCCCGTTTTAGATAAATCCGTGGTCCACTACCATCAGATTTGGTATAGTAGTTACTCAGACGTTCAGCAAAATACAGAGGACTAGGACGTCCTACATAGTCTCGCAGCAGTTGTTGTAGTTCCTGTTGGAAATCCGGGTCATTACGGTATTGTTCAAAAGACTGCTCTAGTTCACTTAGAGCAGGCATCAGGGTTTCTGGAACATACTTGCCACCAAATTTCCCAAAACGTCCCAAAGCGTCCGGTTGTTGGGTCTGGTGATCCCTATGGTCACCGATACTAAGGGGTAGGGGTGTTTTAGTCACAGCGGTGTTACACAATTTCTAGAACGAACATCTCGACTATTTATTATAAAACCCAAAATCCCTTACCACCAGTCCTTAAGCATTTTGTATCAACATTAACAATTATTTTTGAGTTAATGTAGAAAAGTAATCACCATAATGACCAACTCGGTGCCTAAGTAGATTACCATGAATGAACCAACTGATCAACAAATTAACAATCACTCCAATTCTGTAGAGCCAGATGTTCAGCCAAAGGTCAGTGTCGAAGAATTCAGTATTAGTGGTAATGACCTGATTGACAAAGTTAAAGACCTAATTGATCAGGGTAATATTCGCCGAATTATCATCAAAAATGACCAGGAGCGGATTTTGTTGGAGATTCCGCTAACTTTTGGAGTATTAGGAGGAGTTACTGCTATTTTCTTGGCTCCTTGGTTACTCGCCCTGGGAGCGATCGGGGCATTGGCGGCTCGATTGAAAGTAGTGGTAGAACGAAAGGAATAGCAGTCTAGATACCGTAGATATCTACCCTAACGCCTAAACAAGTATGGGAGATCCTAGAGAAAGATTGCCTGCGATCGCTAAAAATATCTTAAGATATACTTAAGATATACCTTGAGTGATCAGCAGTCAGCCAAAAGCCTAGAAGTCACTCTGGACAACTAAACTAATTATGCCAGTGCGACTTATATAATCATGGGTTTCTTGCTCTGTAGCTGGGCGGTTGCGAGTGCCACTGAGGTGCTGAACTGGTGGCTTGAACAAAGGAACCTGAACAAAGCAACCTGAGCAAAGCAACCTGAGCAAAGCAACCTGAGCAAAACTGCCTAATCCTAGCTTCAAGCCGACTCTGAAAACTATCAGTCAGTAAGTAATGATTCAATAATCTCCGGGACTGGATATAGTGAGTGGTCTCACTGAGTTTGACCGGGAGCTGGTAAAGGACAGCAATTGACATCATTCAAGCAAACTTTGCCCCACTTTAAGGCCCAACGAACCAAACCCACCCGGTTATCAGTGCAGGTTTTGGTCAGAATGTTACTGATATGATTATCAACAGTGCGCTTACTGATTGCCAGCTGGTGAGCAATCTCGAGATTGGTTAAACCAGCCGCTACATGTTCGATGATTTGCACTTCCCGCTGAGACAGAATTGCGGGAGTCTGGGATTTACCACTAGCCATAAGTAATTTTTCTCTAGTAGATATACCTATCTTATCTAATTTTACCGCCAACGGTGAACCACTTTACGATATCTCCTATGGGTGAATTAACAGATTATCAGTAAACCGGACAAGGAGGAATTGGGGAAAGGGGAGTGGGAGGAGTGTAGGAAGTGTGGGAAGCGTGGGAAGTGTGGGAAGTGTGGGAAGTGTGGGAACTAGTCGAAACTTCTGAAATTAACATCAATGGAGAGCCACTAATGGAAGGTCTTAGTGATTTTATCAACCAGAGAATGGAAGAGTGGAAAGTCCCAGGGCTGGCTGTCGCTATTGTGAACAATAGCGAGATCATCTTTTTTGACATACTCACCGCCCTGGAAGGACGGTGATTCTTGACATCTCATCGGAGCGTGCTACCGAAACAGTCTGACCGCTCCTCCTTGTCCATTTATAGTCGTGCCGATGCCCCATGCCGACTTTTTCTATGTTTTTGGCAGCGTTCTCGTCCCTATCTTGCTGCGTTCCACAATTCATGCAGAGCACTGAACGCACAGACAAATCAAGTTTGCCCCACTTAAACCCACAATCTGAACAGATTTGACTGGTAGGTTCCCACCGACTTATAACCCGAAAATCTCTGCCATACTTATCTGATTTTGCATCACAGAGCGTCCTAAATTCTGCCCATCCCTGTTGGCTAATAGCTCGTGCAAGTTTATGGTTTTTAACCATTCCCGACACATTCAAATCTTCCAAAACAATTACTTGGTTCTCGCTAACTATTTTGGTTGATAGTTTGTGCAGAAAATCTTTCCGCTTATTTGCGATTTTGAGGTTGAGTTTAGCAATATGGCGGCGAGTTAGTTGTTTTCTGTTCGATCCTTTAGGTTGCTTGGCGAATTTTCGTTGTTTTTTCCGCAGCTTCCGATCTAACTTGGAATAGTCAGGGCTTTTAGCTTGACTGCCATCACTCATCACCGCAAAAGTCTTGATCCCTAGATCAATACCGATGCTTTGGTTCTTGGCATCAAATTGAACAGGCTCAATCTCTACGACGAAACTCAAAAAATAATTGTCAGCGCAGTCTTTGATGATGGTTACAGAGCTAGGATCTGTTCGCGTAGCGTGACCTTTGGTCAAAGGCAGTTCTCTAGACCAAATTGGCTTAACTATTCCAATTTTGGCCAAGTAAACTTTATCGCCCTGAACAGAGAAACCTCTACGGGTTAACCGTGCCGATTGTCTGTTAGACCGCTTCTTAAAACGTGGAGGTTTAACTTTTTTGCCTTTTCTTTTTCCACTCCGAGAATCGAAGAAGTTTTTAAAAGCGACTCCCAAATCAGCTACAGACTGCTGCAAAGGTACAACTGAAACCTCTGACAACCATTGTCTATCTTCAGTCTTTTTTGCTTGAGTAATGACTAGCTTTTGCAGCTCTCCTGATTTGAGAACTTTTTCAGATTTTTTGCAAATAGCCAGAGCATCGTTCCAAACAACCCGAACACAACCAAACAATTTGGCTAAGTCCTGCTTTTGTTGGTTTGTCGGGTAAAAACGATACTGGTATCTGGCTTTCACTTTACTTATATAAGGATATCTGTACTATAATTATAGTGTAATCTACCTGAGGGGGTGACATGAGCCCTGAAAAGCTTACTAGATAAGGCTTTGATGCCAATTATCTCAGGAAAGATAAACTCCCAAATTGACCCTTATTTGATTTTATGGACGCTCAAACCCTTATAACTACGTCCAAGGTCGGCCCAAAACAGCATGTATCTTTTTGTAACAGATGGGCTGAATATGTTACCCAGTAAGGATTTTAGCTTGCATGTCACCCCCCCAGGTAATCTACAGGATTTTGCAATGATTTTCCGTAAAAAACGACACAGTATTACGAACTTACAAATACATCTAGTAGGCGTAAACAAATATAGACAAAAAGATTAACCTCAATGAGTCTTAAAATCCTTGAATACTCCTATACGAGAGGTGGCAAAAAAGATGAATTTTGAGATTAAGGAATTCAATGGAGAATCTGATCACGTACACGCATTGATTGAGCTTTGCTCACGCTACGCGAACGAATATCCTCGGAGACGAAACCTGATTACGTGGAGCCTTATTACAACAGACTTAAACCTTAACCCACAGACTACCAACTATAAAGGCTCCACTGTCTTACGGTAACTTCAAACAAAATTATCGATTTCTCAAATAGTTAACAGCCTGAAAGGAGTATCAAGCCGCAGGTACGGGCAAAAAGGGTATCTAAAACCCAACGGAAAAACTGCGCTGTGGAGTCCTAGCTATTTTGCAGCATCCGTTGGAGGCGCGCCCATTGAAAAGCTAAAAGAGTATATCAACAACCAAAAAAGGCCATCTTAAAAGCCGTCCTAGAAGGACGGGGCTTCGGCAAAGCCGACGCTACGCGAACAGACCCAAAATTTCGGTGAGGGCTTTGGTTTTAGGGATGTAGAAAAAGGCTTAAAAGTAACCTCTAAAACTCTCTTTGCCATTGGGTCTTGCACTAAAGCGTTTACCACAATGGCTATGGGCATCTTGGCTGAGCGAGGAAAATTAGATTAGGATAAACCAGTTAGACATTATCTGCCCACCTTTAAACTATACAATGCCTATGCTAACACATGACTCTCCGTGACCTAGTCACTCATCGTTCTGGCTTATGCGATCGCTTGCTCGGTCTCGACGAAGTTCCTTGGAATGAAAGGAATAAGAGTAAGCTTGAGAAAGCTAAACAAGCGGC
The DNA here is from genome assembly GCF_001767235.1 of Moorena producens PAL-8-15-08-1. Lineage (GTDB taxonomy): Bacteria > Cyanobacteriota > Cyanobacteriia > Cyanobacteriales > Coleofasciculaceae > Moorena > Moorena producens_A. The sequence continues at coordinate 4,744,079 of NZ_CP017599.1, read as the reverse complement.
TGTTCAAGGCAAAAGGATATTGTATTTGAACGAATCCCTGACCAAAGCATTTTAACCACAATTTTTATGGAAAAATTTGTGGGTGACTATGACATTTCTGGTCAATCTATGACTATCTTGATCAAAGATAATAAACTATTTATGTCATTAGCTAGTCAGCAAGAGATAGAGTTAGTTCGTTACCAAGGAACCGAATTTTATTTTAAGGATTTATCAGGATTTAGTATTAACTTCACTATGGATAATGCAGGGGTTGTGACTCAAGCAGTGATTACTCAACCCAATGGCGTATTCACGGCTAATAAAAAAGTGTCTACGTAAGCTATAGAAAAGGGAGTAGGGAGTAGGGAGTAGGGAGTAGGGAGAATAAAATGACTGTACCTCATAAGTAGCAGAAATGCTATAATGTCTAGAATAAAGCTCTTGCAAAAGTAGTTTTCTGATAGTGTTTGGGTCAATTATTGTCCACTGTTCCCTGTTCCCTGTTCCCTGTTCCCTGTTCCCAACAACTGTCACGAAGTCTAATCAGTAATTTGTTGAATTCAAACCTTCCATCTACCCAACCCCTACCCAAGGTAATTGCTAATCACATTGCTACAGCACCCAAGCAGCGAATTACCTTTGCCCAGTACATGGACTTAGCACTATACCATCCACAGCTAGGTTACTACGCTTCTGGTGCAGTTAACATTGGTTCATCAGGAGACTTTTTCACCTCACCCCACCTAGGAAAAGACTTCGGGGAATTACTTGCTGAACAGTTTGCCCAAATGTGGGATATCCTCGGACAACCTAATCCCTTTACTCTGATGGAAATGGGAGCAGGACAGGGACTCCTAGCCGCAGATGTTCTAGTTTACTTGCACCAGCACTACCCAGATTGCTATGGTGCCGTAAATTACATCATTGTGGAAAAGGCAACAGCAATGATTGCTCAACAGAAGCAGCTGTTGTTGAAACTAAACCTACCTAGACTAAACAATCACCAACACTCGTTACCTGTGCGGTGGTGTTCTTGGGAAGAAATACAAGACAATTCCGTGACTGGTTGCTGTTTTTCTAACGAATTGGTTGATGCGTTACCAGTACATCAAGTTGTGCTGCAAGCAGGAGATCTCAAAGAAATCTATATCGCAACTGTTGAGCAGGATGGCGATGACATTAAGTTTGTAGAAGTTTTAGATACCCCTTCTACACCGCAACTGAGAGAGTATTTTGATTTGGTAGGTATTGATTTGTTCTGTGGTTCCTATCCAGAGGGTTATCGCTCTGAGGTGAATCTAGCAGCACTGGATTGGAAAAAAACGGTTGCGAAACGGTTAAACCAGGGATTTGTCCTAACTATTGATTATGGCTATCCAGCCCAAAAGTATTATTTGCCAGCCCGTGATCAGGGAACACTACAGTGTTATTATCGCCACCGGCACCACAATAACCCCTATAGTTATATCGGCCAACAAGACATTACTGCTCATGTGGATTTTACTGCCCTAGAGCGACAAGGAGAGTTATGTGGTTTGGGTAAGGTAGGTTTCACCAAGCAAGGTTTGTTTCTAATGGCATTGGGATTAGGCGATCGCATAGCTGCCCTTTCTGATCCTACAGAAGGGGGAAATGCGATTGGCCTACGGCCACGCTACGCGAACGCAACAGCACAGGATGTGATCAAAATTATGCAGCGTCGCCAACGGTTACACCAGTTGATCGATCCAACGGGATTGGGTGGCTTTGGGGTTTTAATTCAAAGTAAGGGATTAACGCCATCAGCAGAACGGATGGCACTTAAGGGGTTGACAGTACCACCGATCAGCTCATAGGGCTGCGCCCAGGGAAATAGAAAAGAGAGGGGAGTGTGGGGAGATGGGGAGATAGGGAGATGGGGAGATGGGGAGATAGGGAGATGGGGAGATAGGGAGATGGAGATAAACGGGATAAGCGGGATAAACGGGATAAGCGGGATAAACGGGAGATGGGGAGATTTTTATTAAAGGTAATTATCCGGACATTATATCTAGCGGTTCTCATAGTAATTTTCTGATAGTAATAAGATAAACAAGATTTTTTCCCAATTCCCGATTCCCGATTCCCGATTCCCGATTCCCGATTCCCTACTCCCGATTCCCTACTCCCGATTCCCGATTCCCGATTCCCGATTCCCGATTCCCGTTCCCCTCCTGGGAGGGGTTAGGGGTGGGTTCCGATTCCCGATTCCCGATTCCCAATTCCCAATTCCCAATTCCCGATTCCCAATTCCCAATTCCCGATTCCCTAAAATCCCAAATCCTATCTATCACAAAAAATTCACACTTATTTTAGATAGTGTATTTGTTGAATCTTGGCTAGAGGCGATTCATGCACCAATCGCCTCGTTCCTTATATTTAGGCTAGTTTTCAGTCAACTAATCCCACCGAGTAATCAGATTAGAAAATTTTTTCTGGATGAATAAACTGGTAACCTGCATCAATTATTTTTTTATTTGACACTCGGGCATTGTAAGGTCGGGCTTTAGTAACGGAGGAATCCCAGGATACAGAGGGTAAGTTGTGCTGTTTAAATACTTTTTCAAGCAAGTCTTGATAAGTCAGTATTTGGTCATCTACTAGGTTATAAATCCCTTGCAGTTGGTGAGAACGGACAAATTCTATCGCACCAACTATGTCATCTAGATGAATCCAATTGGTGACTTCTTGACCCGAACCCTCACGAGTAGTACCTGCAAATCGACCAAATATTTTGACTAGTTCCCGCTTCGGACCATAAATTCCTCCCAGACGCAGGATACAAACCTTCAGATTAGGATTGGATGCTGATAGTAATACCTGCTCAGTTTCCGCTAGAATTTCATAATTGGGACTAGGGGGAGCAATCGGTGATGTTTCGTCTACCCAGCCTCCCTGTCGATCACCGTAGACAGCATAGCTTCCGGTGTAAATTAGCTGTCGTACCGTAGGAGCGGTTTTGAGCACAGAAACTAAGGTTTGGGCTGTGTCTAAGTAGGTTTCTTGATAGACCTTACCATTGGCAGCACCCACAGACAGAAGAATAATCTCCTGGTTTTTCACTACCGATTCTAGACCAATCGGGTCGTTTCCTTTAACCACAACCACTCGGTCAGCAATTGTTTTTAGTTCTGGGACGCGCTCAGGGGTAGTAGTGGTTACTGTAGTGGATAACCCTAACTCTTGATGCCAAAGGTGAGCAACGGCACTACCCACGTATCCACAACCAATGATTGCTACATTCATAGTTAGTATGTTTGAAAATTCGATGATTATAAAAAATCTTACCTTCGCGCAAGCTTTAACCCTTGGGTCTTGCCTTGAAAACTCCATCTTTTGAAAACGGGGGTGAAACCTGAGCGTGTGGAGGGGTTTTAACCGCCGTTGATAGTTTTCTTGACATTTGGGTCTAATTGCGTTAAAATAATCCTGGATTAACAGAAAGTTTTCACAAAAGTAGGAACGCAAAATTTAGCAAGTGACAAAAGTTAAAAAAAAATAAGTTAATCAACTAATAAAGTAATAAACCAACAACAAGTTTAACCTATTGGTTAAACCAATAATTTAAAAATAAATTAAAAAAACAATAAGTTATTGCCCAAATCCTTCGTCCGTAGAGTAAAGTAAAAAGTATCGCCAGAGATAGGGTACTGCGTAATCCTTGCCTAACAATTTGGTCACCTAGGTCGGCTTAGAAGCAAAAAACTAGTTAGCTATCAACAGCCGTTTTGATAAACAAGTTACAGCAGGGAATGCGTAAAACTGGGTCAATAAGACCTAAAACCCTTCGGGAGATTTGCCCTCTAGCTTGGTTGGTATAAACCTTTCAGGTTATGGCGAGTATATCAACCGATAATCCCCCGTGCGAGCAATCCCTCCCACGGGGGAATGTCAAGATAGAAAAGTTTAGCTATCAGCAAGCCCCAGGTCTATATGGCTCGCTACACTCGTTCCATTAAAATCACTATTCCCCTTGATCGTCTTCTGCCGTTACTCATTGAGGTTCTAAAATCCTGCGATTTTGAAATTCTCTACGAGAGTGATGACTATATAATGGCAAGAGAGAGTCCGGGTAATATATCCTTTACGAAGCTGGTTACAGTGGACGTATTGATTGACAAATCGAAAGCCACTGATCAACAAGTGCCCATAAATTTTGTCGTCAAAAATGAAGAGTTACCTCTACAGGTTAATAACCATTGTCGGCAAATGTTTGAGCTACTTCAGGAGGCAGTTAATAACAATCCCGATTGGCAAGTTGCGGAGGAGCTAGCTACTTAAAAATTAAGTAATCAGCAATCAGCAATCAGTAATCAGCAATCAGCGTTTGAATAGCTTTTGAAGAAAAGAGGTAAGGATTCGAATAATGCTGAGTTACCTCACAGCGCTTGTGGCCTGTGCCACCTCGAACGAGGTTTATTTTAAGCTGACGGCTGACCGCTGACGGCTGACCGCTAACGGCTGACTGCTGACGGCTGACTGCTGACTGCTAACAACCTAGCTAGTTAACAATAGTTTTAAAAACATCTTCTCCATTGTAGCTCGCTACCAGCTGCATTTTTAAAGGACCAGCTGTGTAGGCAGTTTCTTGGGCAATAGCCTTGACATTAAGGGGTTGGCCATACTTCTCCAGCTGCTCAATAAAGTTGATTAGGGTGGTCAGCCGACCATCTCCAACTTGAATATCACCCAAAATCCCAGCGCGACGGGCACGGAACTCAGAGGCTGCCAATAACTGATCGAGGCGCTTGCGAATTTGTTCATTGGTCATAGTTGAGGGATTAGTGGAGATGGTAGCAAGGATATCACCCCCCTTAAAGACAACCTGATTGAGGGCTGCATCTGCAAATACTTGTATTGGTTTTTCCCCCTCAACGTAGTTACCTGCTGAAAGAATTCGCACCACGTAGTCTCTACCATCTTGAATCTGCTGGACTAACTGATCCACTTGTGCTTGAGTAATTTGCACCAGTGGCTCTTGGGAATTACTGCTACTAGCACGGGTAATGTCTACGGCTGTCTTATTGGCTTGGCTCAACAGTTGATCAACGGCTTGATTTACCGCTGTTGGATCGACAATTCGTACTACTCCGGAAGTGAGTACCTGACCACGAATTAAAGCAACATTTCCCTGACGCAGTACTTGATAATTCTGATAGTACTGTTCTAGAATTTCTAGTTCCCGTTTTAAAAAAGCAAGTTGTTTTTCTTGTGATTGAAGTTGTTTATTACGTTCAGCAAGTTGACGCTCCTTTTGTTTAAGTTGTTGTTCAAGTTCTTTAAGTTCTTGTTCGAGTTTTTTTAGGAAAGTTTCACGCTGAGCAATGACTTGATCCCGTTCGGCAATTTTCCGGTCAAATTGTTTTATAGCTTGGTCTTTGTCAGCCAGCTCCTGATCCCGCTGTTGGATCGTTTGGTCTTGTTTGAGGATAGCTTGGTCTCGCTCCAGGATAGCTTGGTCTCGCTCCAGGATAGCTTGGTCTCGCTCCAGCATTTCCTGATCCCGTTTTTTCACCAATTCTTTTAATTGAGTGATTTGGCTCTGGAGTTGGGTAATTTGTTCATTGAGTTGATTCCGCTGTTGGATTAGCAGCTGACGTTCCCCTAGGAGTGACTTAATTTCAGTACGCAGCACCCCAAGCTGAGCAGAGACATCTTTCAGTTGATTTTGAGCCTGTTGGAAATTTCGATTGGTTTCATCCAAACGTTTCTGAACCTCTATTTGCTCTGCTCTGGCGTCCTCTAACTGCTGCTCTACTCGATTTTTCTCATCCTCTAATTGGCTGACCTCCCGGCGAGCACTTCTAAGTTTTTTGAGGATATTATCAAGTTCAAAAATGCCATCCCGTAGAGACTCGCTGGTGGCAAACAAAATCCCCAAGGTCGAGGCGGAAATTAAGCCACCGGTGATAATTGTTACTACCGTGGCAGTAGTACGGGGACGTAGATTAAATAAACTCAGCCGTGCTTTTCCTACTCGTGTACCCATGCGATCGCCTAAGGTAGCGAGTAACCCCCCCAACACCAAAATTGAGGCTATCAGGATATAAGCGCTGGTCATCTAAAGCCTCACGGGACAGTGGAAACTACTATTATTTATGTGGTCATTTATATGGTTGATAAAACGCGAGGAGGCGAGTTTAACTGCTGTCAAAGTACTACAATAATAGTTATACAAAAAAAACTTTAAGGTTGGCTGGGACTCCCAGTGGTGGGAGATTCCACTCAAAAGACAATCAATCGAAATTATTGATTGGCTACAGGCACGTAGTCTAGTTTTAGCCCCTGCCAGCAAAGGCTTTAAGGCTAGTGAATCAAACCACATACTTACAAACCACATACTTACAAACCACATACTTAAAGGTAACCTCAACCCCCACCACCATGAGAGAGTAGCGGTAATTGGCACTGCCTGATGGACTGCAAGCCTTTTGGTGTTACGGAAGGTTAGGTTGATGTGGTTGTTTCGAGCAATGGCTAACATTTGTTAGTTAACTCCTCCGAAGAATCTGCGCCTATGGAAGAGGGCAGAGTTTCAATACTGCATTGTTGTCTATCCAGATACAGCCTATCTCATAGCTGTACATAATTATGTTTGTTTATGGTAAACGGAAACGATTTATCGACTTCCAACACCAGCAGTAGGGCGTGGGGATTAACCCATAGACTAACAAATTATTACTAGTTTGTACAAAGCGTGATCCAAACAATAGACCTGGTAGTTTTGAGTTATCAAACTAACCTTGAAATCCCTAAAATGTTTATAGAATTTGTAGCAAATATTTTTGTTTAAAATTTTTGTTTAAAGAATTATTTCCTTGGGCTGTAACGCTTATATGCTACACTCTAAAAGTCTTTGCATCAATGAAGTATACCACGCCTCACACCCTACCCGAGATAACCACACGATACCGGATACAGACCGATGATTACTCCAGATGAATGCCATACAGACGGGTAGGTGTCCCATCTGGGCATCTAGATTCCATTTGATTTTACTATAGGCTATCCACTCTCCCCTGACTCTCCAACCGATGCGTTCACCTAGCCTAACGCAGTCTCCTCCGGCCTCTTGATAAATGGACTGCTGAACACTAAGCCCAAAGTGTCCTTGGCTGTATCTTACCCAAAGCTGGTCAATGGTCAGCAGGTCAGCACAGGGAAATGTTTTGAGGGACTCTACATCTAGCCATTTTTCAGCTTCTCGACCTGCTGCTTCCAATAGTACCCTGGCTGTCTCTAGGTCGGCTTCTTTCCACTTGCCTGCTGCTAGTACATCTCGCAGTTTAGTGTAGTCTAATCCTTTTTCAGAATGCAGTTTGAGTTCAGGTTCATAGTGATGTCGTGTCATAGGTTTGCGCCATGATGATGGGAGTTGATCAGCAAAGATATAGTAAAGATCTAGTTTTGGCTTTTCTGTCAGGTGTGGGGTACACCCATCAACCATAGCATTGCCCCAAGAGTCAACTACCAGACACTGACGGCAAAGCCATACAGCAATAATCGATAAATTCTAGGTATTAGGCTAATAGTATTAGGTATGAGGGACAACAGGGGTACTTGACAACTTTCGTGCTAACCGAGAGGGTCGCCAAGTTACAACAGAACCCTGAACCCTAGAGCCTAAACCCTAGAGCCTAAACCCTAAATTGTCTTCGTGAAGCGTGACCGCAGGTCAAACAGGTATCTAAGAGAGAAAATATGTAACAAAATGGGTTCGCGTAGCGGCGACCTAGGAGCATCGCGTAGCGTGGCCTACGGCCAATCGCATCTTTACAGATGTTCCTTGTCGTGCTTCAATGTATAGCCTGTGGTTAAGGAGTTTAACAGGAAACCCGCCAGAAGCGATGCAGCGCGGTCTTGGGGAGGCAGCGCGGTCTTGGGGAGGCAGCGCGGTCTTGGGGGTTCCCCCCATGAGCGACTGCCGTGGTCCCCCCCCGGAGACGAAACCTTAGACAGGCTCGCCTTTATGGTTGATAGGCTATGCAGAAAAGGGGTAAAACTTATTGATTAAGGCGAGCCTGTCTTACGGTAACTTCTAACCATGAGCGACTGCCGTTCCCCCAGCGACTGCATCAAGACAAAGGCTTAGGGGTAAGACCCCTCATTCAAATTCACTACCAGTATCCGAAAATTACTGGTAGTCTAATTTAATGAACATCAGACCTGCTCCCGTTTAGTTGCTCCATTTCTGTTGACGGTTGACACACAATAATCAACTGTAAAGTGTCAACATAAGGTGTCAACACAAGGTGTCAACATAAGGTGTCAACATAAGGTGTCAACAAAACCAAGTTTCACCGAATCGTGCAGGTAAAATGTGGCTCAAAGGGTTTTTAATGCAAATTCTTACGTTGGAGTGGCAACAAAAACACGAAAAACATCACTAAGGGTGATTAAACATGCACAAAGCTATCAAGACCAAACTAAAACTGAATAATCAGCAAAAAACTTTGATGGCTAAACACGCTGGCTATTCTCGGTGGGTTTATAACTGGGGACTGGCTTTATGGCAGCAAGCTTACTCAGAAGGTCTAAAACCATCAGCAAGTAAGCTGAGGAAGCTTTTTACCAACCATGTCAAACCCCAGTACCCTTGGATGAATGAACTATCCTCTAAAGTCTATCAATATGCTTTTATTGCCCTAGGCGTTGCCTATAAACGTTTCTTCAAGGGGCTAGGAGGATATCCAAAATTCAAAAAGAAAGGGAGAAATGACAGTTTTACGATTGACAACTCTGGTAAGTCGATTAATTTATCAGGCATAAGACATAAGTTACCCAAGTTAGGTTGGGTGAGAACTTATGAGCCATTACCAGAGATAACGACCAAGAAAATAACTATTTCTAGGCAAGCTGACGGTTGGTATGTGAGTTGTCATTATGAACACGAACCATTAGCGACCCCCAAATTAAAAGATGTGGTAGGGGTAGATTTAGGAATCAAGGAATTAGCTGTACTCAGTACTGGCATTGTGTTCCCAGGTTCTAAGCCCTATGGTCAAGCCCAGAAGCAACTAGTCAGATGCCAGCGTGACCTATCGAGAAAAATTAAAGGTTCAAACAATTGGTACAAGGCAGTCAATCGACTAGGTAAGAAACATCAAAAAGTAGCTAATATCCGCAAAAATACATTAAACCAACTCACTACTTATTTAGCTAAGAACCACGGCACGGTAGTGATTGAAGACTTAAATGTATCTGGAATGATGGCTAATCATAGGCTAGCTGCCTCTATGGCTGACCAAGGGTTTTACGAGTTCAAGAGACAGCTTGAATACAAATGTCAATGGTATGGCTCACAGTTAGTCATGGTTGACAGATTTTACCCATCATCTCAACTGTGTTCAAGCTGTGGGCATCGTCAAAAGATGCCACTGAAAATCAGGACTTATAACTGTCCTGAGTGCGGGTTAAGTCTCGACAGAGATTTAAACGCAGCAATTAATTTGAGAAACGCCGTAGGCTCTACGGTGTCTGCCTGTGGACGGAGTGCTGCCGACAGTTCCGGAAGAAGCAGGAAGTAAACAGCTTTAACGAGCTAAGCGCGAGTTTTGTATAAGTTTTATGGAGCAGCAAACCTAAAATTATGGCACCTGTATGGCCCCTACAGACGGTCGTGTTTCAAATTCTCTTCCTGCTGGTGGTAATTGCGGTGGAAGGGGTAGTCTTACAACGAGGGCTAAAACTCAACCGCAAAACCAGCATGCAGCAAGCAGCATCGATTAATCTACTTTCCACCATTGTAGGTTGGTGGTGTTTTTTTGCCCTTCACGACCAACTCCCTGCGGCATTTCAAGGCCAGATGATTAGTTATATCTTTTTCGATCACTTTTCAGAGGATAAGCCAGACAATTTTTATGCTCTTATCGCTATCAGTGTGATCGCAATTTTCTTTATTTCCTTTATTATTAAGCTGGCAGGGCTGAGGTTACTCAAAATCTTTTTAGAACTAGCTGAAGATCAGGCAACTGCTTCCAAATCGGCTTCTGATGAGGAAAAATCATTATCCTTTAGGCGCTCTGGTCAGAGAGGATCGGGTGGGGAAAATCGAGCTATGGTCGTCCTCATTGCTAATTCCTGTAGCTATAGCGCTATCTTACTGCTTTTGTTTCTGCGTTTCCTTTATGTCAACCCCATTAGTGGATAACTAGCGTCGTGAAATTTTTCACATCCTTCTTCGAATTTGTCATTGGCTTAGCAGTGGTAGACTGGGTGGTAAAGGTACTGAAACCTCCCAAGGCATTTTCCTGGCAGGCTATAATGTGGCTAACTGTGTTTTCCTATGTAATGGCAGGGTTAGCCACTGGATTTGTACAACGGCTGATA